>NZ_CP109428.1:0-300000 GCF_036250695.1 Streptomyces sp. NBC_01497
GCGCTGCGCGCAATGCAAGCGAACCACCTTGCTGCGCAGGTGGTTGCGCTCCGCTCCGCGGGAGCGCTGGTGGCCCGCTGCGCGGCCACTCACCCCACGGGCTGCGCCCGTGGGTGAGGTTCCGTTCGCTGCGCTCCCGGAACGGGGTGAAGGTTGCGCCTTCGCTGGGGGCTTTCGCTTCGCTTCGGCCCGGGGCGGGTCCGCTGCGCTCCCCGCCTGACGGTCCTTCCGGCTGCGCCTCCAGGCCCGTTGGGGCCCGCTGGCGCGGGCCGGGCTGGCTGCGAGGGGTGGGGGGCTCGTTCGTGTGGGTTCTAGTGGACCGTGTGCATCACGGTTGATGCACCATGTATTGTTGGCGGAAAGGCGGGATACCCCCAGCCATCCGGGAACCTTTCCGGAATTCTGAGAGAGGAACGGCGGTTCAGGGTCAGTTGCTTGCGGCCAGGAGCATGGAGATTGTCTCCGTGTACTCTGCTTGGCGCTCAGGAGTGTGTTTCCAGCGGTTGGCGCCACGGCCAGCTTGGGCCAGTGCCTCGGCTATCCGGGTGGCGCCGTGGTCCAGCAACAGCCGGACGACTGCCGGCCTGCCCCCGGACGCCGCCCATTCCAGCGGTGTCCGGCCCCGTCCCACCGACTCCAGGCATGCTCCGTGGTCCAGCAGCATCTCAGCGATGCCCTCCTGTCCTTCGGTGGCCGCCACCATCAAGGCGGTTGCCCGCCCCTCACACAGTCGGCCATCAGGCTCTGCCCCGGCCTCCAGCAGAATGCGGGCCATGGTCTGCATTCCACGCTCAGCGGTGAAGCGCAGTGGCAGCGTCTCGGCGTACTGCCCGATGGGCTGTTCAGTGTTCGTGCCCGCAGCCAGGAGCAGACAGACAGCTCCGTGCCGCCCCGCCCACAGAGCACGATCCAGAGGAGTACGGCCCTCTCGATCTCTGCCGTCGACCGGTGTGCCCTTGCCCAGCAGACTTGTCATCAGCTCCAGATCGCCACAACCCGCCGCCTCTACCAACTTCGCTGCCCCATCCATCTCCCGCATCGTCCCCCAACATCCCAACCAGAGCTACGTCCATCACCGCCAGTACACCGCAATCACCTCGGCTTCATTGTCGGACAACGAACCGTAGACCTCACTGAAAGAAAGTTCTCCATGCCGCACGTACAGCTTCGGAAACACCAACTGGACCAGAAAACGAGTTTCCGCAGATGGGTAGAATTTACTGCAAGATCATCTCCGCCCCCGCAGGGTGCCCGGGGCACGATCGTCTCCGCGACCGGATCCGGCAAAACGATCACCGCTGCTGCGTGCGCGCTGGAGTCGTTCGCGGACGGCCGGATCCTCATCACGGTGCCGACCCTGGACCTGCTCGCGCAGACCGCCCAGGCGTGGCGGGCGGTGGGCCACCGGGCGCCGATGGTCGCCGTGTGCTCGCTGGAGAACGACGCGGTCCTGGGCTCGCTCGGGGTGCGCACCACCACGAACCCGATCCAGCTCGCTCTGTGGGCCGGGCACGGGCCCGTGGTCGTGTTCGCCACGTACGCCTCTCTCGTGGACCGGGAGGACATCGACGCGCCCGAGGGCCAGCGGAGGGTTCGCGGGCCGCTGGAGGCCGCTCTGGCGGGCGGGGAGCGGCTCTACGGGCAGCGCATGGACGGCTTCGACCTCGCCATCGTGGATGAGGCACATGGAACCGCTGGTGATCTTGGGCGTCCGTGGGCGGCGATCCACGACAACGCCCGTATCCCGGCGGACTTCCGGCTCTACCTCACCGCCACCCCGCGTATCCTCGCCGCGGCCCGCCCGCAGAAGGGCGCGGACGGCCAGGAGGCGGAGATCGCGACCATGTCGGACGACCCGGAGGGCACGTACGGCGCGTGGCTCGCAGAGCTCGGTCTGAGCGAGGCCATCGAGCGCGAAATCCTTGCCGGGTTCGAGATCGACGTGCTGGAGATCCGCGACCCCTCGCCTGTCCTCGGGGAGTCGGAGGAGGCGCGGCGCGGCAGGCGCCTGGCGCTGTTGCAGACCGCGCTCCTGGAGCACGCCGCCGCGTACAACCTGCGTACGGTCATGACGTTCCACCAGAAGGTCGAAGAGGCCCGTGCGTTCGCGGACAAGCTGCCCGAGACGGCTGCCGCGCTGTTCCTGAACGACGCCTCCGACGCCGATCTGGCCGCCGCCGACAAGCTCCCCGCGTCCTCGATCGACGCGGAGTTCTACGAGCTGGAGGCCGGCCGCCACGTCCCGCCGGACCGGGTGTGGTCGGCGTGGCTGTGCGGTGACCACCTCGTAGCCGAGCGGCGGGAGGCGCTGCGGCAGTTCGCCAATGGCATCGACGCGGCCGGGCGCCGGGTGCACCGGGCATTCCTCGCCAGCGTTCGCGTTCTCGGTGAGGGCGTGGACATCACCGGCGAGCGGGGAGTCGACTCGATCTGCTTCGCGGACACCCGCGGCTCCCAGGTGGAGATCGTGCAGAACATCGGCCGCGCGCTGAGGTTGAACCGCGACGGCTCCACCAAGGTGGCCAGGATCATCGTGCCGATCTTCCTGGAGCCGAACGAGGACCCGAACGACATGGTCGCCTCCGCCTCGTTCCGCCCCCTTGTAGCCGTTTTGCAAGGGCTCCGCAGTCATGATGAACGACTCGTTGAGCAGCTCGCCTCCCGCGCCCTCACCAGCGGCAAGCGCAAGGTCCACATCCAGCGAGACGAGAACGGCCAGATCATCGGCGCCGACGGCGCGGGCGACGGCGAGGACCAGGAGCACGACGACACCCAGGCCGCCGCCGAATCCGCTCTGCTCCACTTCAGCACTCCCCGGGACGCCGCCACGATCGCCGCGTTCCTGCGTACCCGCGTCTACCGGCCGGACAGCCTCGTCTGGCTGGAGGGCTACCAGGCCCTGCTCCGCTGGCGGGCGGAGAACGAGATCACCGGCCTCTACGCCGTTCCCTACGACACAGAGACCCAGGTCGGGGTGACGAAAGATTTTCCCCTTGGGCGCTGGGTCCACAAGCAGCGGAAGGCGCTGCGGGCCGGGGAGCTGGAGGAGCGGCGCAAGGAGCTGCTGGACGCCGAAGAGGCCGGGATGGTGTGGGAGCCGGGTGAGGAAGCCTGGGAGACCAAGCTCGCCGCGCTGCGCTCGTACAGGCGGGCCACCGGGCACCTCGCACCCCGTCAGGACGCCGTGTGGGGCGAGAGCGAGGCCAAGGGCATGGTGCCCATCGGGCAGCACATGGCCAATCTGCGCCGCAAGGGCGGCCTCGGGAAGGACCCCGAGCGCGCCGCGGTACGGGCCGCGCACCTGACCGCCATCGATGAGGACTGGGACTGCCCGTGGCCGCTGGACTGGCAACGCCACTACCGCATCCTCGCCGACCTCGTCGACGCCGACGGCATGCTGCCGCAGATTGAGCCGGGCGTGCTCTTCGAAGGTGATGACCTTGGCCGATGGCTCCAGCGGCAAGTCAGCTCCTGGACGGAGCTGCCGAAGGAGCAGCAACAGCGCCTGTCCGGGCTGGGCGTGAAGCCTGCCGAACGGCCCGTCCCGGCCACCACGACCAAGGGCTCCGGGAAGGCGTCGATGGCCTTCCAGCGGGGCCTTGCGGCTCTCGCTCAGTACATCGCCCGCGAAGGCCACGACCGCGTCCCCAGGGCTCATGCAGAGCGGATCACGGTCGGCGGCGAGGCTGAACCGGTGACCGTGAAGCTGGGCGTGTGGGTCTCCAACACCAAGACCCGCCGCGACAAGCTCGCGCAGGAGCAGCGCGCTGCCCTCGCGGAGCTGGGAGTCGAGTGGGCATGAATGCTGCTTGATCGGTGCGCAGACCCCTCCGTTCCGTAACTGGGTGTGGCTCGCAGGTGGTTACGAGAAGCGGGGCCGACGGAGTGGGGTGGCATGAGCGGCGAGAGTAAGGCACCGGCAGCAGTTGAGGGGCTCGCGCTGCCGAGCGGTGTGCTGCGCGTGGGACCGCTGCAGGGCGAGATGACGCAGTCGTTCCTGACGCGGCTGGCGGCGCGCTACGGCATGGCGTTCAGGGACCTGCTGGCGGCGGTCGTCGATGTGGACGGGCTGCCGAACGCGATGGGCAGGGCGCAGCTGGACAGCGAGATCTACCTGAACCAGGAGGCCCGGAACCGGGTAGCGCAGCTGTGTCGCGTCCCGGAGGATCGTCTGCTGCGGGCGCTGCCTGCCTGGGCGCAGGAGGAGCCCCGTCGACGGTTCGCTATAGGGCCGGCAGCGCAGTTTCACCACACCGCGGAGAAGGTTCGGTGCTGGGGGCCGGCTTGCCCTGAATGCACGGCGCGGCGTACCGGAAGGAGGGAGACCGCTCGCCTGTATCTGGGGCCGCAGCAGCGGGTGTGCCCGTCTCATCGCCGGTGGCTGATGCATATCCCGGGCACGGCGGGCCGAGTGATGGACCTGGCCGGGTGCGGGCAGGTGCTGGACGCCCAGCGCCGTCACGTGAGGCTGCTGCGTCGTTCCGCGCTGGCGTCGGATGCTTTTGAGGTGGCGCGGGCGGTGGCGTCGTCGTGGTGGTGGCAGACGTGGCCGCAGGAGCATTTGTGGTCGGCGCGGCTGCGGAGCCTGGACAGTGACGGCTTGGACCAGGATGTGTGGCGGGTTGTGGCTCGGGAACTGGTGATCTATCCGGAGACCGTTGCTCTGGCCACTCTGCTTGCCAGTGACGGCTTCCGGCGCCGCGTGGTGGCCGATGCACAGGGCCATCTTCCTTTTCGCCTGGCTGATCTGCCGTCGCTTTTAACTGCTGTTGCGGGCTGTGTGCGGAGGCCTTGGTACGTGGAGCAGCTGGCGCAGGAGACGTCAGGTCCTCTCTTTGCGTGGGCTTATCAGTGCGTGCGGGCACAGGGTGGGACAAGGGCTGCGGAACAGGCGATGTGGGCGGTGGCTCCGGCGCACCGTCAGCTCCCTCTGGTGGACGAACTCGCGGTACGGGCGCATGTGGGGTCCGGCGGCCGTAGCGCGGAAGGCAAACGGCGGCGCGGACACAGCCGGCAGGCGGACGAAGCCTTCGCGGCCGGCCTGGTGCATGCCAGCCGCTACGTGCGCGAACACGGCAATCTCGCAGTCCCGCAGGACACCGTGATCGATTCCTATCGGCTTGGGGAATGGCTGAGCAACGTCCAGACCAGAGCGTGGGCAATAGGGCCGGACCGTGCACAGGCTCTCGCGGTTTTGGACCCGTGGTGGAACGTCCCCTGGTCGGTGCAGTGGCAGCGCTCGTACTACCGGGCGCGCGATCACGCCGCAGTCGCCGGCCCGCCCGATGCGGCCGCGGGATTCCCCGGCACCCAGATCCTCAACGGCGAGTGGCTGTATCTGCAGTGCACCCACTACAGCACTCTCCATCCTGAGCAGCAGCGTCTGCTGGCGGACATCGGGATCACGGCCGAGGCGGCCCGCACCGCTCTGCCGCGGCGGATCCCCATCCAGGCCGGCTTCGAAACGGGGCTGACGCACGCCAGGTCCTACGTCGCCGAGCAGGGTCACCTGGCCGTCTCGGGCAAGGACGCGATGTACCAGGGGTATCCGCTGAGGTCGTGGCTCGTGCACCAGCGCCGCAGGGCCCGCGAGAACCGGGAACCTACGGAGCACTCCCGTGCCCTCGACGCCGTCGACCCCTGGTGGAATCCGCCCTGGGTGCTGACATGGCAGCGCTCCTACGCACAGGCCCGGCGGCTGGTGGAGAGCCGGGGCGGGCTCGATGTGGGGGGCGGCTTTCCAGGAGTCGAAGCAGATCTTGCCCTGTGGTTGTCGCGGCAGTGCGCCGCGTATCGGCGTCTGGACCCCGATCAGCAGCGCCTGCTGGCAGACATCGGCATCACAGCCGAGGAAGCCGCGAAAGTGCAGGGCGGGTCCGGGGCATCCCAGGCCGTGAACGAGCAGATTGCTGCTGCCGGTCTGTGGGCTTTGGACGGCATGGCCAGTGCTCGTTCCTTCGCCGCGGTAAACGGGCACCTTGCGGTTGCCTCCGAGTACGTGCACGACGGGTTTGCCCTGGGCCGCTGGCTGGTGGAGCAGCGCCGCCAGGACCGTCGGCACGCTCAAGCCACCGAAGGCGTGTGGCTGCGTGGCCGGCTGCTGGCCGAACTGGATCCCTGGTGGAACCCGCCCTGGCCCTTTCCCTGGCAGCGGAGTTACCAGCGGGCCCGTAAGCGATGGCGGAAAGGCCAGCTGAACGTGCTTGGCCCGCATCGCGGCAGGGACGAGGACGAGGTGACAGTGTGGCTGCACCGTCAGTGCGTCCAGCACGACGTTCTGCAACTCGATCAGCAGAGTCTCCTCGCGGACATCGGCATCTCCTCTGCCGTCGCCCGCGCAGTGACCGAAGCCGATCGAAGCCCCGCCCGCGTAGACACAGGGCTCGCCCACGCACGTAGCTATGCCGCCGAACACGGGCATCTGGCCGTGGCCGAACGGACCCGCCACAACGGCTATCCCCTCGGTACCTGGCTCCTACGCCAGCGACACCGCGTGGCTGACGGGCGCACCGATCCGGCCCGGATCGCCGCGCTGAACGCCCTTGACCCGCACTGGAACCCGCCCTGGCCCCTGGCGTGGCAGCGCGCCTACCACCGGGCACACGCCGCCCCTGCCAGCGGCAACCTGACCGTGGCCCAGCGACGCTGGGCCACCACCCAGACAAGGCTGTGGGACAGCCTCCATCCCACCCAGCAAGAGCTCCTGGCCAACCTCGGCGCCACGCCCGCCACCGAACCCGTACCGGCTCCTACAACCGCGCACCGCTATCCCGCAGGCGAAGGCCTCCCCCACGCCCGTGCCTACGCCGCCGCCCACGGCCACCTAGCCGTGTTCAAACACACCCAGCACCACGGCTTCGCCTTGGGGCACTGGCTCATCCAGCAACGGCGCAAAGCCCGCGCTGGCCTCCTGTCCGCCCTCACCCTGCAAGAACTCACCGTCCTCGACCCCTGGTGGAACCCGCCCTGGCCCTTCGCCTGGCAACGCAAGTACCACCAGCACCGCACCCTCCGCACCACAGGCCAGCCCCTCCCGCCCGAGCTTCAGCGCTGGGCCCGTAAACAAACCGTCCTCTGGCACCAACTCCACCCCCACCAACAGGCCCTGCTGAGCACCATCGGTATCCGCCCTGAGGCTTCGAGTCGGCAAGGCACCTTGCGTGAAGCGTGACGGTGAGACTTCCGAGAGTGATCACGTAGGGCGTGCCGATGGCCAAGATCTTTTCCCAACTCCCCCTGTCTCCCGGCCTGTCGCATCGCCTTCGCAGGTCACAGGGGTAGCAGGAGGTGGCAGGAAAAACGGTCTGAAGGTGGCTCCGTCGAGTAGAAGTGACGGCCCCAGGAGGACGGGGCGCCTGGGCATCCGCTGCAAAAGCGCCCGCCGGGACGGCGGACACGAGACCGTGGTGAAGTGACCCATCACCCCGGCCTGCTGCGGACAGTTCCCCTTCAGGGGGAGACGACCTCGTCGCTGATCTGCCGCATCGCGGGCCGTTACGGGATGGAAGCGAAGGTGTTGCGGTCGTGCTGGCAGTGGCGCAACTACCCGCCGGGGCACGACGGCGGGGGCACGCGGGCCGACGCCGAGGTGCTGCTGAACCCGCCCGGACGACAGCTACTGGCAGGCATGTGCGGCGTCGAGGAAGACGTGCTGGCGCGGGCGTTGCCGTCCTGGGGACAGCAGGACGCCAAGCTGTCGGCCAGAAAGAACAGCGTGCCGGCGGCCGCGTGGCGGACCGGGGGTGCGGTCGCCGGGCCGGTCGCCTTCGGCTGCCGTCTGTGCGCGGCCCGGCGCGCGGGGACGGCCGTGCGGGTGGTGCGGTACGCGCCGCGATGGGAGCGGGTGTGTGTCCGGCACGGGCGGTGGCTCCTGGACGCCGACGCCGACCAGCCTCTTGAGTATCTGGACGTACGGGGTGTGCCGGAAGTGGCCGCGGCGCAGCGGCGGTGGACTGGTGTGACGCGGCGGGCGGTACGGGCTGGAGCGGAGCCGGAGAGGGTGTTCGCTCTGGCTTATGCGGTGGTGGCCCGGTGGTGGGAGCAGGCTCTGCACTGGGAGCGGGAGACGCTGTGGCCTCAGCGGCTGCACCAGGTCGCGGGCGGCAACGCCGGTACAGAGCTGGAGCGGTGGCGGATCGTGGGCCGGGACGCGGTCGTCTTCCCCGAGGTGGTGGCCGTGGCCGACGCGCTGCTGGACCCGGCGATGGCCGAGCTGGTGTGGAGGGACAGCGGTGCCGGGCGGCCGCGGGCGCTGCCCTCCGACGGGGCGTTCTGCCGCCGACTCGGTGAGCGCGTCGGGCGGGGGTGGCTGGGGCCGCTGGCGGCAACCGACTACGGCGGCCCGCTGACCTCGTGGATGGGCGCCGTCATCCGCATCCGTCGTGGCGCCGGCGGCCCGCCCGGCTACGACAACGATCCGTGGTGGCTGCGCCAGGAACACCAGCCCGCGACCATGGCCGGACAGTTGCGCGTCCTGTCCAAGGAACGTAGCGCGCCCGGCTCGGGCACCACGTGGCGCTCTGCGGTGCCGGCCGAGCAGCGGGCGCTGATCAGCAGCCTGGTCAACGACGCCGAAGAGCAGCTGACCCAGCTGCGCGGCGCCCAGTACGGCAAGACCGCCGACGCCGCGCAGCAGTTGCTGGGCAACCTCGGCCATGCCGCCACACTGATCGAGCAGGCCGTCCGGGAGAGCGCAGCAGCAGCCTTCGCGGCCGGGATGGCGCTGGAGGACCTGGCGCGCTGGGCCCGTCTGCCGGCCGATGTCCTGGCCGAGGCACTCGCGGACCAGCGCAACGAGCGGCCGGGAAAGGAGCGGTGAGTAAGTGTCAGGAGGCAGGCAGGCTCTGCAGGGACCACGATCCGCAGGGCACTACCTCATGGCCCGGCACTCGTGATCAAAATCCGTGAAGCGGCCCGCCGCACTGGCAGGACGGGCTTGACTGGGGCGCGTGGGCAGCAAGGACGCAGCGGCCGCAGCAGGTGGCCGCTCACAGCGCATGCAGACGGATACCGGATCCGAGTGGGAGGCGGTCTTCGTCGATCCTCTCGGGCAGGTGGTGCAGCAGCGGTGGGCGGACGCGGTTCTCGCGGTGGCCTTCGAGGAGTTGGAGCCGGTGTCGGCGTTCCCGGTGGTGCCGAGGCGGCGGTGGGGTCCTGGGCAGTGGTGGTCGGCCACGACCGGCCGGCATGTGGCGTGCGGGTCGGCCGCGATGCGGGCGCAGCTGACGGTGCTGGACCGCGACCCCGAGGTGGTCGGCCTGGCCGGGCGGCCGGTGCGTCTGCTGTGGCGGGACGCGCGCGGCCAGGTCCGCTCGTGGGTGCCGCAGCTCTTCGCCCGCCACCGCGACGGCACCGCCCTGCTGGCCGACTGCCCCAACCACCTGGAGGCCGGCGGCGAGCGGGCGCAGCGTGCTGCGACGGTCCTTGAGGCGGCGTGCGCGCAGGCCGGCTGGAGCTACCGGCGCCTTGAGCCGCTGGAGAAGACGCTTTCGGCAAACCTGAAATGGCTGGCCGGGTACCGCCACCCCCGCAACGCCGGCCATCCCCGTCTCGCGGCCGCCCTGCGTGAGGTGTTCGCACAGCCGCAGCCGCTGATCGAGGGCGTCGAAGCGGTGGGCGACCCGATCGAAGTCCTGCCCGCCGTCTTCCACGCCCTGTGGCACGGACACCTCACCGCGCCCCTGGACGTACCGCTTAACGAGCGGGTCCTCGTCAGCACCGGCGCCGGCGGTGCGAACGGCCACGGCGGCCCGGGCAGCGGGGAGGGGCAGTGAGCGTGCGGCGTGGCGGCCGGCCGGTGCTGCAGGTCGGAGCGCACGTCCGCTTCCGTGACCGCACCTGGCAGGTCATCGCGATGGCGGGGCAGCAGGTCCACCTCGCCGGTGAAACAGGCGAAGACGAGACGGTCGTGGCCGGACACCTGTTCGCCGACCCGTCCTTCACCATCGTGGGCGCCGAAATGCCCCAGGCCGCAACGCAGTGGGGTCTGTTCGAAACCGCGCCCGAGGACGCGCGGCGCAAGGCACTGGCCTGGCAGCGGCACATCCGCGAGGTGGAGACCGGCCTGCCCGGCGGGACGGACAGCGACGGGGCGCCCCGGGCCGAGTACGACCCCGACCGGTTCACCCTCGCACAGCGCGAGGAGGCCAAGGCCACGGAGCTGACCGCGATCGGCTTCGGCCCTGTCTCCCGGACCACGGTGCAGCGCATGCGCCTGGCCTACCGCAAGCAGGGACTGTGGGGGCTGGTTGACCACCGCACCACCCGTCGGCCCGTGCCTACCGGGCGCACCGACGAACGCGTCATCGCCGCCATCGAGGAAGCGCTGCGCCGCCAGCGCGGCCGTTCCAAGGGCACCGTCAAGGGCTTGATGCCCCTGGTCACACAGATCCTTACCGACCGGCACGGCCGCGGCACAGTGCCCGCCCCCTCCCAGGCCACCTTCTACCGGCTCGTCCACCAGCTCGCCGACCCTGCCGAACACCCCCACCGCCCCGCCCGTACTCTCCCCTCCCCCACCGGCGGACAGGCGTTCACCCCGACCGTGGCGCTGCGGCCGGGCGAGCAGGTGCAGGTCGACACCACACGGCTGGACGTCCTGGCCGTCTTCGACGACGGCACCACCGGCCGGCCCGAACTCACGATCGCCGTCGACGTCGCCACCCGCGCCATCCTCGCCGCGGTCCTGCGGCCCGCCGGCACCAAGGCAGTCGACGCGGCCCTGCTGCTCGCCGAGATGGCCGTCCCGCACGCGGCCCGTCCCTCCTGGCCCGACGCACTGTGCCTCGCCCACACCCAACTCCCCCAGCTACAGCGGCTGATGGACCTGGACGAACGGCTCGAGGGCGCGGCTGCCCGGCCGGTGGTGGTGCCCGAGACGATCGTCGTGGACCGGGGCAAGGTCTACCTGTCCACGGCGTTCACCGCCGCCTGCGAAACCCTCGGCATCAGCGTCCAGCCCACCCCGCCCCACGCCCCCGCCGCCAAAGGCATCGTCGAACGCACCTTCGGCACGGTCAACGCCCTGCTGTGCCAGCACCTGCCCGGCTACACCGGCTCCGACGTCACCCGCCGCGGACCGGACGCCGAAGGCGAGGCCTGCTTCAGCGTCGCCCAGATGCAGGACCTTCTGGACGAATGGCTGATCCACTACCACCACCGCCCCCACGAAGGCCTGCGCCACCCCACCCTGCCGAAGAAGGCTCTCACCCCGAACCAGATGTGGGCCGCGCTTATCGCCGTGACCGGCTACGTGCCCCTCCCCTTGAGCGGCAGCGACTACCTCGAACTGCTGCCGGTGCGCTGGCAGGCCATCACCGAACGCGGCATCCGCGTCGACCACCGCACCTACGACCACGATGTCCTCGCCCCCTACCGCGGTCAGCCCTCCCCCGTCACCGCACGCGGCGGCAAATGGGAAGTCCACACCAACCCCCACGACGCCCGCCAGGTCTGGATCCGCCTGCCCGACGGACACCTGACAGAGATCCCGTGGATCCACCGCGACCACATTCACCAGCCGTTCAACAGCGCCACCTGGCAGCACATCAAAACGATCACCACCCGCCACAGCGACCGCGACACCCACGAAGCCGACCTCGCCGACGCCCTCGACCAGCTCATGCGCCGCGCCCACGCCGGCACCGCTACCCCCGGCGAACAGCGCCTGATCACCCGCGCCGCACCACTGAAAACACCCCCGCCCGCAGCCGGCACCCGCCCTCCCTACGATCCGGCCCCGCAGGCCGACGCCTGGGACGACGCCTGGGACGACGACAGCATCGACGACCTCGACGACCTCGACGACCAGCCCGACGAACCAGAACAGGCCGACAGCGAAGACGAACTCGGACCCGGCGACACCAGCGACGTGCCCGTCCCGTACACCGGACTCGGCCTCTACGACCCCGCTCAGGAAGCCCTCAACTGGTGACCAGCCCCGCACGCAACCACCACGCCCCCGCCAACACCGAGGCACCGCCGCCTGGCACGCAGGCAGTCGAGCCGGAATGGCCGATCACCACCTGGCAGGGCTGGCAACGCTTCGCCACCACCCCGCCCCTCACCCCGCCCCAGCCCGGCGACACCCCACGCAGCACGGAAGAACGCCTCGCCTACCACTCCGCGTTCGTCACCGTCCGCACCCCCGCCATCAACACCCTCGCCACCCAGGTCCGCACCCTGATGCTCCTCGGCCGCCACCAGCAGACCACCGCCCGGCCCTCACTGATCGTCACCGGCCCCGCCGCGGCCGGGAAAACGACCGCCCTCCTCGAAGTCGGACGCACCTGCCACCTCGCCCACACCCGAAAACACCCCGCCCCGCCCGGACGCACCCACCAGCAGACACCGGTCGCGTACCTGCTGGTGCCGGCCGGCGCCACCGCGAAAACCCTGGCCACCGAATTCGCCCGCTACCTCGGCATCCCCGTCACCACCCGCATGACCCAGACCCAGATCACCGAGGCCGTCTGCCACACCTACACCGCCGCTGGCGTCCGCCTGGTCCTCATCGACGAGATCCACCGCCTCAACCCGCGCACGACCACCGGCGCCGAAGCCGCCGACCTGCTCAAAGACCTCACCGAACGCATCAGAGCAACCTTCGTCTACACCGGCATCGACGTCGCCTCAACCACGCTGTTCTCCGGAGTACGCGGCGCCCAACTCGCCGGCCGCGCCAGCCTCATCACCTGCGGCCCCCTCCCCGCCCGCCACGGAAACACCCGCCCCTTCACCGATCTCATCACCGACATGGAGAACGCCCTCGACCTCACCCAGCACACACCCGGCACACTCCCCCGCCACGCCTCCTACCTCCACCAGCGCACCGCCGGCCGCATCGGAAGCCTCGCCCGCCTCATCCGCCAAGCAGCGATCACCGCCATCTGCGACGGCACCGAACGCATCACCAAAAAGGCGCTCGAAGCTATCCAGCTCGACCACCTCGCCGAAGAAGCAAGCCGCCCCCGAACCCGCCAACCCGCCAGAACGGCATGATGCGGACATGAAGACGACCACCGAAACGCCAGGCGGCGACGAGTTCGCTGCCCTCTGCCGGCAGGCCTGGGACACCCTGATCCCCGCCCGCGCCGACTACCTGGCAGGCGTCTCACCCCACTACGACGAGGTCCTCCACGACGTCGCGCAGCGAACCGAGCACACCGGCAGCCTCGGCAAGACGGACATCGCAGCCCTCGTCGTCTGGAAACGGCTCTCCGCACAAACCCGCTGGGTGACAGAACTGATGTCCCTGCCCGACACCCAGGTCCGAGCCGTCACCGAGCGAGTCGTCACCGCCGTCCGCGACACCACCATCTCGCGCGGGGAGGCCGCCCGCACGGGGCGCGGCATCATCTGGGAACTGCCCGGCTTCCGCACCGGCGACGCCCTCGCCTCAGCCATCCTCACCGCAGCAGCACCCCAGCGGATGGCCGTCTACGACCGCCGCGTCCAACACGCCCTCGACACCCTCCGCCTCCCCCTCACCCCCACACCGGGACGCTACGGCCGCTACCTCCAGCTCCTCGACGACCTCCTCCACCACGGCGGAGCACACGCCGCCGGCTGGACCGCACGCGACATCGACACCGCCCTGTACTGGACCGGCGGCAACCCCCACCCGACAGCAACGGCATAGCCCACCAGCAGACCCCGACCATGCAGCAAGCCGCTGACCAGCACAAACCCGCACCGACCCTTTAGATACCGGAGCCCATCACCAACACCACACCGCCGTTATCAACGAACCCCGAACAACCACAGGCCAGACGCCCCATCACCACTGTCTCCAGCTCCCCGTAAGCGCCGGACTCCTTATCAGGGAATCACCAACACCCCAGCTCAAGCAGCCCTCGCCACACCAGCTACGAACCTCGGAATCACACTGCCCGTGGCCGCTGAACTGGCAGCGGCACTACCGCGTCCTCGCCGACCTCGTCGACGCCGACGGCCACCTGCCCTACATCGCGGGAGGCGTCCTGTTCGACGGCGACGACATCGGCACCTGGAGATGGCGCCAGCAAGAACCAGGCACCTGGACACAGCTGTCGACCGAGCAGCAGGAACGGCTGACCGAACTGGGCATCAATGCCCCTGTGGCCCCGTCCGCCGCTCCGGCGGCCGCGCGCGCGACGAAGAGCCCGAGCAAGGCACAGCAAGCCTTCCAGCGCGGCCTCACCGCCCTCACGCAGTACGTCGCCCGCGAAGGGACATCGTCGGTGAAACGGGCCCACCGAGAACGGATCGTCATCGACGGCCAGGAACACGACCTGGCGCTCGGCATCTGGTACTCCAACCAGAAGCAACGCCGCGACAAACTCACGCAGGAACAACTCGACGCACTACGGCAACTCGGCGCGGAATGGGCCTGACTCAGACAGGGTCGGCCATGGGGCGGTCGGGTTCTGGAGCCGCGGTGGGTGTCGCAGCGCTTGCTTTGAGCACTTCGTTCTTCTTGGCCCTTGCTGTGGCGCGGCGCTTCTTCGTGGTGCGTGCCCAGGCTGCTGTTGCGGCGATGGCGGCCGTGGCAAGTTGGGCCGGCAGTTGAG
Organism: Streptomyces sp. NBC_01497; assembly: GCF_036250695.1. Lineage (NCBI taxonomy): Bacteria > Bacillati > Actinomycetota > Actinomycetes > Kitasatosporales > Streptomycetaceae > Streptomyces > Streptomyces sp. NBC_01497. The sequence goes on from NZ_CP109428.1 coordinate 14,550, forward strand.
TCAGCAGGCCTTGGATCGTGATGTCGAGGGCGTGCTGCAAGGCGTGCACGATGAGTCTCCTGGGTCAGGGTCGGGTGGTGGGGCGATGGCTCGACTGTGCTGGAGCGGCGCGAGCGCGATCTACTTGTCCGGCTCTCCGTGTGGACAAGCCCGGATATGGTCGGAGCGGGAGATGGGAGCCGGGGGAGATGGCCACGAGAGGGCGCAGGACTCGTCCGTGGGGACAACTGAAGGGGCCAAGGCCCGAGGACAACGCCGCGGCCGAGTTGCTCAGGCAGTGGCTGGACGACGCCGGCGGTATGGGTGTCGACGAACTCCTCGGCAAGCTGACTCCTGAACACTTCCTCGATCGACAGCGTCCGAGCCGATCAACCGTCAGTTCTCGCCTGTCGGGAGTCGGACTGCGTGAGGACTTCATTGAGGCTGTCGCAGACGTCTGTTCCCCCAACGCCGCCAAGCGGGAACAGCTCCTCACCCAGATGCACCGAGCGCGCGAACAGGCTCGTTCGGGGCAGAGTCGTGACCGGGTGGCCGGACCTGCCGCGCACTCCGAGTTGCTCCTCGTGCAACAGCGCTCGATCGAGGTGTCTGACAAGCTCCTGCTGGCCATGGAGCGGGCAGCGCACTTGGAGCGTGAACGCAGCGAGGCGAACCAGATGGTGTTGGTCCTGCTCGCCATGGTCGACAAGCTGCAGCGGAACATCGCCGATCTCGCGCGAGAACGCGACCGGCTGCGCGCACGCCCCGGAGGGGACGAGTTTCAGCAGGTACGTGAACGGCTCACGCGCACCGAGCAGCAACGAGACACGGCTGAGGCCGAGCTAGACCGCGCGCGTTCGGAACGGCAAAAGGCCGATCAGCTCACCGAAGAGGCACAGCAGCAAGTCCGTCGGCTGACGGACGAGCTCAACCAACTCCGCGGAGATGCGCCCACCGCCAGGGACCCAGGTGATCTGGATGCCGCAGCCCCGATCCTTCGAGACCCCTCAAGCTACGAGGCGGACGACGTCGACATCGCGCTCCTCAAGGCCGCACACCACCTGGACGACCGAGCCGACCGACTCGACCGACTCGCCGGTGAGCTCCACTCGGACAACCCTCCGGACAACTCCCCCACCGCACACGATGACCCGGACATCCCTCCAGAAGGCCCCGCCTCGCCCGGCTCGGCGGTGCTGACGGCTGAGGGGGAGGAGGTCCTGGGTGACATCGCACAATTCCTGTCCGGAGACGTTGGCGCGGGTCTCGAGGAAATGCTGACGTATGCCGCTGAGCAGGGCTCGGACTTCCGCCTGATCCTGCTGATAGCAGCCCGTCTTCGCGACGGCGGTCACCCCGATCGGGCAAACCGGCTGATCTACCTGCGAGCGACCGGTAGAGGGTTTGGCGAGCTGACCGCCATCGTGGCCAAGTTGCGTGCAGAGGAGCGGGGACCCGAGGTCTACCAGCTGCTGAACCACGTGGCACAGGGGTGGCCTGGGGACCAGATCGTCGCAGCGGTCACACTTATGCGTGAGGCCTACCACAGTTCAGACGCCTACCAGGTGCTCAGCGCCGTTGGCAGGAGCTGTCCGCTGAAGGAGACCATAATGCTCCTCCCTCTCCTCACCACGAGTGACCGTGAGTGGATCTTGGAGGTGGCGTGTCGCGAGCGCTCCCTGGAGGAACTCAAACTCCTCCAGAGGTCGCTTCGCCGCGATATCGAGGTCGCCCGGGTTGCACTGGCTCGCCGCGAGCGTGTCGCCCTAGGGCGTGTCTTCAAAGGGTCATATCCACATCAGGAGGGATGCGATCGTGACGGCCGCTTCGTAGGATTCGCGGGTTTTGTCGTAGCGTGTGGCGATGGCCCGGTACTGCTTTAAGACGTTGAAGCAGCGCTCAACGACGTTGCGCTTCTTGTAGCGCTCCTTGTCGAAAGCGGTTGGTCTGCCGCCGCTGCTGCCGCGTCGACGACGGTTTTCTCGTTGGTCCGAGCGTTCGGGAATGGTGTGCGGGATTCCGTGTTTGCGCAGGTAGTTACGTATGCGGCGGCTGCTGTAGCCCTTGTCGCCCAGAAGGTGGTCGGGCCGGGTGCGAGGTCGGCCCGGCCCCTGGCGGCGGACCTTGATCTGCGCGAGGACCTGCTCCAACTGTGTGCAGTCATTGACGTTGCCGCCGGTGAGGACGAAGCCCAGTGGGCGGCCGCGGCCGTCGCAGGCGAGATGGATTTTGGTGGTCAGTCCGCCACGGGATCGTCCGAGGGCGTGAGCGTGTGCCGCTTCTGCGGGGGCTGCCCCTTTTTACGGGCGCCGGCCGCGTGCTGGTGAGCGCGAGTGATCGTGGAGTCCACCGACACCAGCCAGTCGATGTCTCCTGCCGCATCTTTGCCGGCCTGGAGAGTCTCCAGCATCCGTGTAAACGTCCCGTCCAGGGCCCACCTGCGAAAACGCGTGTACAACGTTCGCCATGACCCATACCGCTCAGGCACGTCACGCCAAGCCGAACCGGTCCGCAGTTTCCATACGATCCCGTTCAGTACCACCCGATCGTCCAGCCGGGGCCGCCCCGTCTCCGTCCTTGGCAACAGCCCCGACAGCACATCCCACTCTTCGTCCGAAAGCTCATGCCGCCGCACCATGCACCACATGATGCCCCATCAGTTGCCTTTGAAGACAGGACCTAGCCGCTCGCCGAGACGAGGCGTGGCCTTCAGACAGCAGCGTCCGGCTGCGTACCGAGGTGCCCTCTGCCTGGCCTGCGACCAGCAGTGAAGAGCGGACGAACATCCTCCACCAAATGGCCGACGACGGAATCGTCCACACCATGGCCATGCCCGACGTGCTGGAGCAGCTACCGCCCGAACGCCGGCGGATCTGCTCGCTGTGCCAAGAACCCAGAACGGTCGCTGAGATCGCGGACCAACTGTCCATCCCTCTCGCTTTGACCAGACTTCTCTTGGCCCACCTCGTTGTCGACGGACACGTGGTGATCACCCCCGCAACCACATGAGCACACCTCCAGACGGCACCAGCGGCCTGCACCACTCTGTGCAACGGTCGGGAAAGCTGGTTGCCGACAAGGACACGCACCCGCTGGGGAAGTGCACCACCCTCAGCGGCTGATCAGCCATGAGCAGCGGGTGACGCGGCGTAGGCGCCTGGGCTCAGAGCCTGGGCGCCTACGCCGTGGCTGTCCGCTTTCCCTCTCGAAGTGTCTGCTCGATCTCGATCCGGAGGTCGGACCGAAGCCATCTCGTGTACAAGTTCAGCGCTCCGCGCTGCGAGGAACACGAGACCCCCGGGCAGCCGCCGGTCCCGCGGGTGCTGGGCGCTGAGTGAGGGGCATTGCGCAGGTTGGAATACGACGCATTACCGGTACGACGCAGGACAGCCTCACGGACGGGTGGGTGGGCGTTCAGCGGCGGGTCAGGTCGGCGGCGTAGTCGGGGCTGAGGCCCTGGGCGTCGTCGCGCCAGCGGTCGGCGGTGTTCTGGTGGAAGCCGAGGAGTCTGCTCACGACGACTGCGGGCAGCTGGCCGGCCAGGTCCATCAGCGCGGTGTGCCGGGCGGCGCGAGGCCGCAGGCCGATCGCCTTGAGGCGGTGGGCGAGGTGGGAGGCGCTCATGGGGTGCGCGGCCTGGCCTCCGGGAAAGAGCCAGCCGGCGGAAGCGAGGGGCTCGGTGGCGCTGCGGCCCCGGGGGTGGTCGGCGAGGTGGCGCAGGAGGTCGTCGAGCGGGGCCGGCATGGGGGTGGGGTGGCTTCCCAGGCGTACCTGGAGGGTGCCGTCGTCGTGTTCGGTGAGGTGGTGGGTGGTCAGCAGGATGATGCGGGAGGGCGGTTGGGCGAACAGGAGAACGAGGAGGCCCGCGGCGCGGATCGTTGCGTCGAGGCCGGAGTCGGGGGCGTGGGCGAGGCGGCGGACCAGCGCCCAGCGGCGGTCGTGCAGGATTTTCTCCGTGCCGGACTGGTGCAGGCGCGCGGAGGCGTGGAGGGGCGGGTAGCCGTGGCGGGCGGTCCACTGCAGGAAGAGGCCGACGCGGGCGCGGGCGGGTGCTCCCTGCGCGAGCCAGGCGTCGAGGTGTTCCTGGCGGCAGGTGCGCAGGGTGAGGCCCTGGCCGTGCAGGTGGGCCAGGAAGCGGATGGCGACGCCGATTTCGCCGCGCACGCCGTCGGCCTGGCCGCGGGTCGTGGAGGTGAGGGTGCGGGTCGTGGGGGCGCGGGTCGTGGGGGTTTTGCGGGGCCGGCGCAGGCGGCGCAGGTGGTGCCAGGTGGTGTAGCTGCGCAGGGCGCGGCGGTCGTCGCCGGCGGGGATGCGGGCGTAGGCGGCCGTCAGCCAGCGTTCCAGGTGGGCGAGGTGTTCGTCGCGGGCGGGCAGCGCTCCGCCCGCGACGAGGGCGGCGCGTAAATGGTCGACGGACTTGGCCGGCCGGCAGGCGTCGAGGGTCTCGTGGGTGACGGGCCGGCCGGTGGCCACGAGCTGGTCCAGGATCGGGCGGCAGCCCGAGGCGGGGGCCAGCTTTTTCAGGAGTGCCTCGGGAGTGGTGCGCAGCAGGGCGTCCCGTACGGGCTGAAGGACGGCGGGCACGGTGGCGTCGGGGCCGCCGAGGACCTGGTCGAGCTGGTGGCGGGCGGCGCAGGCGGCGCAGCGGCCGAAGTCGCGCAGCCGGTCGATGCCGTGGCAGTCGCGGCAGGGGCGGCGGGCGGTGGGGTGGTGCTTCCAGCACGTTTCGCACAGGGGTTCGCCGTCCGGGGTGCGGCCGTAGCGGCGGCGGGGGCGGTTGCACAGGTGGCAGGCCGGTCGGGGTTCGCCGCACGAGCGGCACAGGGCCGCTCCTGTCGGGGAGCGGTAGAAGACACGGCGCCGGCGGCGGCAGCGGCTGCAGGTCTGCTCGGGGCGGACCTTCGCGGTGCAGGTCAGGCACAGGGGCCGGGGGGAGTTCGCGGCGCGGCAGGGGCGGGTGCGTCCGCACTGTGAGCAGGTCGCGGTCGGAGGCCGGTAGCAGCGCTGGCAGACCGGGCCGGTCTCTGCGCGGCCGGCGCTGGGGCGGAGGTCGCCGCATACCGAGCACACCCGGTCCGTGCAGCCCGTCTTGCGGTAGCAGGTGGTGCACAGGGGCTCGCCGTCCTGCGTGCGGGCGGCGGGTGTCGCGCTGTTCCCGCACCCGGCGCAGGGGCGCCGGCGCGGCTTGTTCCAGCAGTTCTTGCAGCAGCGCACCCCGTCCTGGACCAGGTCGAGGGGAAGGTGGTGCCCGCAGGAGGGGCACGGCGGGTACACGACGCCCCTGGCGCCGCGGGCGGTCAGCTCCTGGACCAGCCGCAGTGCGGCCGGCGGGCCGAGCGCGCCCCGGCCCTCCAGCAGGCCCGGGACGTCCTCCAACGCCCACAGCAGTCGCAACTGGCGGGCCCGGCCGCGCGCGGCGGCCTGGATCGCCGCGGCGACGTCCTCGCCCGGCAGATCGTCGGCCACCGCCATGACGCGGGCGGTCAGTTCGGCCAGGACGTCGCGGCCCTCGTCGGGCGGGTGGGCCTTGCAACGCGGCCGGCCCTCGCGGTCCCGGCCCGCGAAGTCGCAGCTCCCGCACACGGTGCAGGGATTGGCCAGCGCACTCAGGCGTGCCACGCACGACGCGCACACCCGTACCGTGCCGGGCGGCGTCGCAAGGACCCGCGGGCGCTCGCAGCGCTGGCAGTGCGGCAACCGCACCCGCACCGCGCCCTCCGTCTGCAGCGCGGCGACCAGCCGGCTTACCGACGTCGGACCCTGCGCCCGGCCCGAGACGAGCAGCAGCGGATCGGCCGCGAGCGCCGCAGCCAGCTCACGGCGCTCGAAGACCCGCCGCACGGCCCGCCGCAACACACCCACGACCGCCGAAGCGTCCAGCTGCGGCTCGAAGCCGGCAACCGCCGCGGCCACCAGCTCCTCCGCCTCGGACACGCTCCCCACTCCCGGTCCGCCCGTGCCCATCCGCTACTGCTCCTTGATCACGCGGGCCCGCCTGGGCCGCAACCCGTCCAACGACTGCGAAGCCTGCTGCCCCGCACCCCCGCCACCCGCCCGGCCCGGCCCGCCCTGCTCGCCGGCCGCTTTCCTCGCCCGGCCCTGGACCACGACCGGCTCGATCAGCTCCTCCATCGAGCAGCCCAGGATGTCCAGCAGCGCCATCAGCGTGCGCAGGCTCAACCGCTCAGGCCGCTCGGTCACCAGCCGGTAGGTCTGACTCGCCGACAGCACCACCCCGCGCTCGGCCAGCAACGGAATCAGGTCCGTCGTCGCGAACAGCGAGCACCGCGTCGCCAGCAGCTCCCGCAGATGCCAGCGATAGTCCAGCTCCCGCGACATGTTCAATACTCCTCAATGGCCCCCGCGCAGTGCCTCATCCAGGACCCTACGCATCATCGAGTTCATGAAATCGCCGCTCACCCCCGCATACAGGGCCGTCGTGGAGGCGTAACGGTGCCCGACCTGGCGCTGCACGAACGCCGGGTCCACCCCGTCCTCGATCTGATGGGTGACATAGCTGTGCCGCAGACAGTGCGGCACCAGCGACCGCTCCATCCCCAACGCGTCCCGGTAGGCGGAAAACCGGGCCTCGATCTCCCGCCGCGCCAGCCGGCCGCCCCGCTCGGTCGGCCACAGCGCCCCGCCCTCCCCCACCGCGTACCTGGGCCGCACCACCGCCACGTACTCCGCCAGCGCCTCCACCGCCCACGGCATCACCGACAACACCATCCGCCGCCGCGGCGCAGAGCCCCGACTCCGCTTCCCGAACCGCACCTGCACCGCCCCCAGCGACCCCAACTCCGGCGCCCTCGCACTGCGGTAGAGGTCCTCCACATCCAGCCGCGACGCCTCCGTACACCGCAGACCCCACCCGTAGATCACCTTGAAGACCGTCGCGTCCCGATACGCCGCCACCATCCCCTTGCGCCCCGAGACCCCGGCCCGCTCCACCTGCCCGTCCGCATAGTCCAGCAGCGCCTGGACCTCCTCACGCGTCATCGGCCGCCGCCGCGGATCCCCCTCGTACTCCGTCAGATGCGCCAGCGTGTTCCACTCATGGCACACCTGCACCGGATGCGACCCGAAACGCTCCTCACACTCCTCCGGCCACTGGTAATGCGGCGAGGTCACGTAGTCACAAAACAGCCGCAACGCCGTCTGATACTGACGCACCGTCGACGGCGCCCGACCCAACTCCCCCAACAAATGAGCCGTCCACTCATCACAGTCCGCGGCCGACCACTGCCACGGAAACCCGTTCGTCCACACCCCGAAATGCCGCACCGCCGCCACCCGCCCCGCGACCGTCGCCGCCTGCAACCCCCGCCCCCCACGCTGCTGCCGCCCCCACCCCTCCAATATCGCCTCGAACACCACATCCTGCGGACGCAACAACGACACACCCGACGCCAACACCCCCCGCGCCGACCCCTCAAACCCTGCCAAAACAGACCCCCAGCCACCGCACGGAACATGCATCCAATGCACGAAGCGATACCCGTAGAATCCTCCCGCAACACCCACAAACCAGCCCCACCAACGCATGCATCCAATGCAATTCCACGCGGTCGCGACGCCTTCTCGTCCTGGGCGCAGGGAATCGTCTCTTCAGGGAATACGGACTGCGAGCGATCGGCGGCGAGTACCCCGTGGTGCTGCTCGACGAGCACGCTCCGGTCTGGGCCCGTGCTCACGCCGTGCAGACACTCAACGTCGACCTCCACGACGAGACGGCGCTGCTCGCGGCCGGCCAGCGCATCGCTTCCCAGTACGGTGTCAGCGGCGTGGTCACCTACATGGAGCACCATGTGACCGCGGCCGCGCGACTCGCCGAGCAGCTCGGCGTTCCGGGCAACAAGCCGGAGGCGATCGCCGCGGCACGCGACAAACACCGCACACGAACCCTGTTGGCCGCCGCAGGGGTCCCCTCGGCCCGCTCCGTCCTCGCGCCGTCCGAGCAGGACGCCATTGCGTACGCCGCGGAGCTGGGCTACCCGGTGGTGGTCAAGCCGCGCGGGATGGGTGGGAGTGCCGGGGTGCGCCGCGCCGACACCACCCGGCAGGTCCGCGACGCCTACCGCACCGCGCGCTCAGCACGCGTCTTGGGTCTGGAGAACGCGGGTGAGCAAGGGGTGCTGGTGGAGCAGTACCTGGACGGGCCGGAGATCAGCGTCGAGTGCGTCGCGCTGGGCCGCGGCCAGGTGCACGTCGTCGCCGTCACGCGCAAGGAGTTGGGGCCGGAGCCGGCTTTCGAAGAAGTCGGCCACGTCGTCGACTCCCACGAGCCACTGCTTGCCAACCCGCGGATTCAGGAGGTCGCCACCGCGGCGCTCGACGCTGTCGGCATCGTCACCGGCGTGCACCACGTGGAAATGCGCCTGTTGGGTGGCGTGCAACCGCACATCATCGAAATCAATGCCCGCCTGGGCGGCGATCTGATCCCGCACCTGGTGCGCCTGGCCACCGGGGTGGACCTTGCTCTGATCGCCGCCGGCCTGGCCGTAGGTGAGCCAATCGGCCCCGAGGACCTCCAGCACACCGCGACGGGTTGTGCCGCAGTGCGATTCATCTACCCGGCCGGTACCGGGCAGCTCAGTGAGCTGACGACGCCGCAGGTGGACGCGAGCTGGCTCGACACGTACACGCGCACAGCGAGGCCGGGCCAGCAGGTGACCGCTCCCCCACAGGCCACCCTCCTGGATCGCCTGGTGCACATCGTGGTCACCGGGGATACCCCGCAGACCTGCCAGGACCGTATCGCTCAAGTCGAGCGGATCACGACGCACACGGTCCTTCCGACTCAGGCCACGGCATGCGTCGCCTGATCCCGCCGTACGTTCCGCAGATCCCGATCCTCTCGCCTGCCGCCGAGGGGACCCCACGAGCCGGTCTCGCTGCGATCGTCACCCCCGACGAGGCTGGGATCCGGTACGTATCCGCACTGCACGAGCACGGTTGGCGGGCGCTCAGCCTTACGACCGAACCCATCGGCGTTGCCCCGGTCCACTTCCCCTACGACGGGCAGCTGCAGTTCTCCGGCGACGTGGCCGGCGCTGCGGCCACCCTCAGTTCCCTCGACGTCCAGATTGTGCTGGCCGGCTCGCCCAGGGCGGTCCGCTTGGCCGACGAGTTGGCGGCACGGCTGGCGCTGCCAGGCAACGACCTGTTCCTTCAGGGGTATCGCACTGACATCGCTGAGACAGCTCTGGCGTTGCGCGGCGCAACGCTGCCCACTGCGCTGACAGTGCGAGTTCATGGCCAGCAGACGGCACTGCCCTCGGCCGTCTTCTCGCAGGTCCCGGAAGTCGTCCTGCACCACCCCGACCCCGCCTACTCTGACGCGGGCATCCCGTGCCGATCCGTGCAGGACCTCCAGGCTGCATGGGCGCGCCTACTGGAGACCACACCGCCTGCCGACACCTATGTGCTGCAGGAGCGGCCGCCCGGAATGATGTATCACCTCGACACGGTCACAGTGCCCGCCGGGATCGCACCCGAACACCGAGTCACCGCCCTGTGGGCACAGCCTCGCGACGACGATCTCACTCTGGTGCAGCGCTTCGACCTGGTCCGCGGCGAGACCCTCATCGCTCGCTGCCTCAGCCGTTGTCTGCAACCGGCGTTGACCGCCCTCGGGGTTCGCTTCGGCCCGTCACGGGCGCGCATGGCGCTCCTGCCCGATCGGGGGCCGGTCCTGCTCTCGGTCGTGCCCGGCCCCCACCCCGACATCGCCGTACATACCATGCGCGACCTCGTGGGCGATGCCGCAGCCCAGGCCGCGCATCTGGCCACAGCACGCCGCCTCTGCGCCCCCGGCGGCCGAGACCAGGCACCACAGGCCTCGCGGGCCGTGGCAAAAATCCGGTTGGCGTCGTGCCCGCCTGCGGTGGCGACGGCCGCCCGGCATCTGCCCACCCGAACTGCTGACGAGGGACTGGACTCCGGCCCAGGCCCGGCCTGGCTGCTGCTGACCGCCGACGATGCCGCAGCCATCGACCGCGACGTCGCCACGCTCAAGTCAGCCGCGACCATGCCGTGACCGCGCTCACGGCGCCCTGCCCGTCCTCTGTCCTCGGAGAGCTCGTGCCTGTCTCCTCCCCTCCACTCGGGCCCGACATGTCGGCCAACGCCGCGCACCAAATCGGCTATCGGGACGTGATGCGCCTGCCCCACACCGCGCGGCTCCTGTCCGGCAGCCTCATCGGCCGGCTGCCCGGCGCCATGATCCCCCTCGCCCTCCTGAGGGCAGAGCCCTCTCACGGCATCGCCTTCGCCAGCGTCCTGGCTTCCCTGTACCTGCTGTCCGCCGCGGTCGGAGGACCGCTCGTCAGCCGGCTGGTAGACCGATACGAACCGAGATGGGTCCTGTCCGCGACGTCCGCGGTGAGCAGCCTCGCGCTGCTGGCTCTGGTCTGCGGCCGGCAACAGACCATCGTAGGCGGCGCCGTGCTGATCGCCGGGGCCCTCGCGCCGCCGCTGGACGCCACGGTGCGGGCGCTGTGGCCGACCCTCACGCCCAGCGGTCACCATCTGCGCCGCATGCTCGCCCTGGACACCTCCGCGCAGGAACTCCTCTACATTGCAGGTCCTCTGCTGGTCGCCACCCCCGCTCTGGCGGCCGGTGCCGGGATGGCGTTCGTTGCGGACGCGGTGCTGAGCATGCTCGGCACCGCGCTGGTCCTCACCGCTGTTCCGGCACGACGCTTGGCCGCCTCCCGGACAGCAGTGCAGCGGACCGGCCCGTTACGCTCAGCCGATATTCGGCTGCTGTGCCTGGCGATGGTGTGCGCCGGCGGCCCCATCGGCGCTGTCACGGTCATCGCGCTCCGCGCGGCGAACCACATCGAGGCGCCAGCTCTCGCCAGCGCGCTGCCAGCTGCCCTGTCCGTGGGCGCTGTCGTAGGCGGGCTTCTGCACGGGCGCCGCACATGGCAAGCACACCCTCTGCAACAACTCACCGTGCTCTGCTCGCTGTTCGCCCTCGGTTGGCTTCCCTTCAGCGTTGCGCACGACCCGCTCGGCATCACCGCGACCACGTTTCTTGCGGGCCTGGCCATGGCTCCCCTCATCTCCGGCGCCTATCTCGCCGCCACGGAGCTCGCGCCGCCGGGCCACTCAGCCGAGACCAACGCGCTCGTGGCCTCGGCCCTGGGCATCGGATGCGCCCTGGGTACGGCGACCGCCGGCATCATCTCCAGCACCCTTCAACTGCCCGCAGCGGCCGCTGCCGCCACCGCAGCCGCACGCCGCAGGAAGGGAACAGCCGGACACGGACGAGGACGATCGCAATCTAAAAGGCACGCCTGACCACCGCTTTCCCCCAACGCTGAGAAACGGTGCACCCGCCAGTAGCTGCTCAGGGGATCGCGATCCGACACACGCTCGTCGCAGCCGCAAGGCCCCAAACTCACCCATTCCTGCCTCGAAAGGCCACCACCCCATGTCTGTCCATGCTCCGTCCATCAATCCGGCGTTCCTGGCTGACGTGCGCGACGGGCTGCTCGCCCGCCCGAAGTTCCTGTCGCCCACCTGGCTGTACGACACGGCCGGCAGTCGACTGTTCGAGGAAATCACACGGCTTCCCGAGTACTACCCCACGTCGGCCGAGACCGAAATCCTCACCGCGCACAGCTCCGACATCGCCCGCCGCACTCAGCCCACCACTCTCGTCGAGCTGGGCTCGGGATCCTCTACGAAGACCCGGCTGTTGATCGACGCGGCCCGGGCCGCCGGCCACCTCGCGCGTTACGTACCCGTCGACGTGTCCGAGGATGCCCTCATCGATGCCGCTCGCGCTCTCAAATCCGACTACCCGAACCTGAGCATCGAGCCGAAGATCGACGACTTCACCGGTCCTTTCCCTTTGCCAGCAGCATCACGACGCGTCATCGCCTTCCTCGGTGGAACATTCGGCAACCTCCTCCCCGATGCGCGGCATCGATTCCTGACCTCTCTCCGGGCCCAGATGAGTGCTGGCGACACGCTGCTTCTAGGCGCCGACCTGGTCAAGGAGTCCGCCGTGATCGTGCGTGCGTACGACGACGCCGCCGGGATCACCGCCGCGTTCAACGTCAACGTGCTGGTCCGCCTCAACCGCGAACTGGGATGCGACTTTGACATCCCAGCCTTCCAACACATCGCCCATTGGGACGTCGAGCACGAGTGGATCGAGATGCGGCTGCGCTCCCTCAAGGCCCAGACCGTACGCGTGCCTGCCCTCGGCCTCACCGTCGCCTTCGACGCAGACGAAGAGCTGCGCACGGAGATATCTGCGAAATTCCGGCCGGCCAGGCTCGCCGCAGAACTCTCTGCGGCCGGACTGCCGGTGCAGGGGTGGTGGACGGACCACGCCACCCGCTACGGCGTCGCGCTCGCCGGTCTGCACGTCTGAGTCGATCACCAGGAGGACCTGTGCCAGCCCTCGCAGCTACCCGTCCCGACGTGCTGGGTGACTTCCTGCGCGCCTCCCGGGCCCGCCTCACCCGTGCGGACGCCGGGCTACCGTCCCTGCTTCGACCCCGCCGTGGCCCTCGCACACCGGGACTGACCCAGAGCGAAGTAGACCAGCTCATCGCCCTGCGCGGTGGCGAGGCGGGTGTTGACGCCTTCCAGCGCTTCGAGAGCGGCCGATGGGCGAGCCCGCCGGAACATTACGTCGATCACGTCGTAGCGGTCCTGCAGATGGATAACCGCCAAAGGGCCCTGCTTTATGCCATTGTCTACCGCAAACAGCCCTCGCCCGCTCCCGCCGACACGCGGCCAGCTGTGAGCGCACTGTGGCGGCAGATCATCAATTCCCAACACGACAGCATCGCCTTGATCACTGACCACCGCGGTGACGTCCTCCACCACAACGACGGCTTCGCGACCATGAGCCCCCATACTCCGCCGCACAACGTCTTCCGCTGGACGCTCCTTTCCCCCGAAGCGCGCGAGGGCACGCTGCGGGACTGGGCCGGCACCTGGGCACAGGCCGCTGCCTTCCACCTCCAGCTCTCCCAGCTGACCCATCCCGACGACACGCGCCTCACCGACCTCGTCAGCGAGGTCGTCTGCGACCCAATCGCCGGCCCGCTGTACGCACGAGTCGACCACACCCGAGCGTTCGCCGCCGAAACCTGGCGCCTACAGCACGCCCAATGGGGACCCGGATATGTCCAGATGGCGTCCGCCCAGCCCTCCAGCTCACACCCCACCACCGTCGTGTTCATGCCCTTCCACGGCACCCGATTGTGACCCCGGCGCCCCGACCCGAGGCCATGGCGCCGTGCGCGCTCTCCTCCTCTCCGGCTCCGGCAGATCGGGCGCGAGCCGCCCCAGCTGCCAAATCCACGTCACCGCAACGAGACAGGCGTACACATGAGCGACCACCCCTACGTCCGCGACCCACTCGACACGGACCCGCTGCGTAAGCAGAAAGCACTCCAAGCGGCCAGGGCCGCCGTACGAGTCGACGTCCTCGGCGAACAGGCGTGGGCGATAACCTCGCCCGACCTCCTTGACGACCCGCAGCTGTCCCCGCACATGCCCAAGGACCCTAAGGGCTGTCCCGTAACTCTGGGCACCGCTTGCCGATGTCCGGTTCGATCTACCTGGTCAGGATCCGGCTTAGGCCGCGATTCGGGGCGCGACCGCACAATAAGATCTTCCTGTGGTGACCTACCGACCCCTGCCCTGAGTAACGGGACAACGCCTAGGCAGCACTGGCCCCACTACTCCACCGTGCCCGACAGCCGCGCCGCCGACGGAGTCATACGTCTGCAAGGCAGAGGCCATTGACGAGCCGCTGACAGTGAGGCGTTGACAGCGAATACCTTCGTGGCCGCGTAGAACCGCACCTGGCGGCAGCTCCCGCCGACGTTCGGCCTGCCCGGCCCACGCCGTAAGGCCGGGACCGCGTCTGGACCGGGCTCTACCGCGTCGTCCTCGACGAACTCGGCATCCGGGGCGACCTTGCTCACCGACTACCGTCGGCTGGACTACCGCTGCGAACGCCATCTGCGCAGTTGCCAACCGTGTGCTGCTAAAAGTACTTCCGCAACCTGCAGGGCTTCGGCGTAGTTCGGTGTCGTCCGTTTTGATCATGTGAGGCCGAGGAGGGCGAGGGGTCGGGTGTGGTCTCGGGCTGCCCGTCGGAGGCCGGCGGCGATGTTGCGGATGCCGGCGAGGCGGAGGGCTCCGATCGCGAGGTTTCTGCAGGTGGCCATTGCTCGGGGTGCGTTTCCGGTCCGCACCTGGGAGGCGTCCTCGGTGAAGGTGACGTCCCTGACGTGGTGCAGGGCCTCGACGGTCCAGTGTCCTCGGATCAGTCGGGTGAGTTGAGCCGGGCCGGCCTGCCCGGCGGTGAGGCTGGTGACCGCGTAGACGGTCTTGAGACTGATCTTCCCGGTCTTGCGGTCCACGCGGCGACGGACGATCTGGACGGCCTGACGGGCCCCGGGGAAGAGCAGGTTGCTCACCGTGCAGACCTTCAACCGGCGGATCTCATGACGGCCGTGACCGGTCGAACGAGTCCTGTCCTGCAGCGGAATCCGCTTCCAGGGAAGGGACTTGAGCTGCTTGCGAAGCTTCTTCGTGTTGCGCTTCACGATCACGATGTAGTGAGCCTGCCGGTCGAGCAGGTAGACGGCGTGGGCATGCTGGGTGTGCATCGCGTCGCTGGTGACCGTGTCGGCCAGGTCCTCGAGGGTGTCGAGCAGAGGCTGGAATCGGGTGATCTCGTTGGTCTTCTCACCGACGTCCATCTGGGCGAGGACCAGTGCGCTCACGTGGTCGCAGGCGGCCAGGAGGTGGATCTTCCGTCCCTTCGCGCGGGCAGCACCCCGCAGCGACTTCCCGTCGACCGCCAGTCCCCGCAGTCCTTCCTTTCCGCTCTGCCGGTCCGCGAGCCAGGCTCCGACCGCGTGGTCCAAGGCGTCCGCGTCAACTCTGGCCAGCAGCCGCCGGATCGTGGATTCCGCGGGCCAGGACCGTTTCCGTTTCGGCACCAGTGGGTCGATGACCGTGCCGAGCCGTTCCAGCAGGGCCGGCGGTGCGTCGGACACCCATTCACCCACCGCGAGCAGGGATCTCGCTCCGGCGAGGACCGCGCAGGCCGTCAGCGCGAGGAGCGTAACGAGCGGATGCCGAACTCCCCGCGAATCACGCGGGTCCGGGACCTGCGCGAGGCGTTCCAGCAAATCCGGAAGCTCGCTCCCGGACACTTCCGGATGCGGCCTGAGCTGGTCAAAGACAGGGGAGATCAGAGAAGATGCAGCGGCAGGCACGGGCAGTCCAAGGTCACAGAGCGTAGAGAACTCCATGATCATGGACGTCCGTGCCTGTGCTGTATCCAACCCTGCCCAACGCGACGAGACGTCAGCAACCGGGCGTCAGCCGACTACGCCGAAGCCCTGCCGCAACCTGGCTGTACAGGACACGGCTTAACGTCGACGAGATCCCGGGTCCCTCCCCTGCGAGGGTTTCGTATACTTGCCCGGCCCGGGCACATTGGGTATAGGCCGCGCACCGCTGCGCGAGCCCCCCGGGGCGAGACCGCTTTGCTGGTTGAAAGCTGCAGGCCGCCGCGAGGCGGGAAAAACCGGGCTGCCGTCAGAGGGTCCTTGCGGAGGCCTGGTCCAACGGTCCGCCTGGGCGATCCGCGCCGCGGATCGCGTAGAGGGCGGATGGCCCTCCCACTGCACCGGCCCCCGAACCGCATTCCCACTCGAATCATAATTAGGATTAACATACCCCCTTACAGTCTTCAAATGCTCTATTCGCCCTGCATATGTTTTCGCGTCAAGCGCGGCCTGCGGTCCATCCCTCTTCATTCTGAAGTTATGTTCCTCTTGCATCTTAATCCTATCCCTCTCCTGCGATTCAATAGCCCATTGAGTATGCTCCTCACCGCCTAGATAACTACTGAGCTGCGTGTAAAATTGGTCAGCC
This sequence comes from Streptomyces sp. NBC_01497, assembly GCF_036250695.1. Taxonomy (NCBI): domain Bacteria; kingdom Bacillati; phylum Actinomycetota; class Actinomycetes; order Kitasatosporales; family Streptomycetaceae; genus Streptomyces; species Streptomyces sp. NBC_01497. Next base: position 30,459 of record NZ_CP109428.1, read on the forward strand.
GTCTGTTCTTTGCCACTACTATTAAATTGGGCCTCTCGTCGAGAACTCCTCCCCCCGCCCGAAGTGTCACCCCTAGGCGCCGAGCTGTTTAGATAGGCCCCGTTGGCCTGTCCGTTGTCCATGAGCTACTCCTGATTTGGCGGATGGATTTTCGCGACTCGTCGTCTCTCACGCCTCATCGCACCGCACAGCCGACCACGCAACCGAGGCCGCCTGCACCCTCCTTTCCATGGTCAACGTGGAGGCGTGGGACTTGGTTCAAACGGCGGTCCGTTAGGGCGCGTGTCGGAAGTGCTCCAGGTTGGCTGACGTGAGTGAGTCGGGACAGGGGTACCGATACGTTGGACCGGAAGAACTCGAGCCGGTCCTTCCTGGCCTCGATCATTCATGAGCACTCGTCGGTTCGCTGACGGGGACTCTGTGCTCGCGAGGTGCGGAATTGCGCGGGCTGGGTCAGCAGGTTGGCGACCCGGCTGTCGCGTCGGGTGGATGCCGAGTCCCACGGCTACGAGATGTTGCCGTGGCTCGTCGGGACGGCCGGAGTTACCGGTCAACCGGGGTTCGGCGGGGCTGTGATTCGCTGGATCGCGCTACCCACCGGCCGCTGCATCTTTACGACGGCCGTGAAGGCGAGGACCTGGCGGCTTGGCTTTGCGGCCACCCCGAGGTCAAGGTGATCTGCCGGGACCGCTCCAACGGTTACGGCGAAGGCGCACGGGTTGGAGCGCCCCAGGCCCAGCAGGTAGACGACCGGTATCACCTGTAGGCCAACCTCGGTCAGGCCGTCGAAAAGAGTGTGAACGCCCATCGCTCCCGCCTGGCCGAACCGGCTCCAGACGACACTGTCGACCAGCTGAGGATGGAGCCTGCAGTGGTCCAGTCGCCGAACGAGCCGAAGATCGTGACACAGCTGCGGGAACAGCACCCCACCGCCCACGAAATCTGGGAGCAGATATGTCGAAGGCGGCGATCGGCCGGAAACTCGGCCTGTACCAGGCCACCATCCGCAAGCCGGTCAACACCCGCTCCGCCGATGACGTCGTCGCCAAGAGCATGCAGCGGGTGCACGTCGTCGACCCGTACATCGATTACCTGCACCGACGCTGGAATGAAGGCGCCAGAAACGCCGCCCAGCTCTGCCGGGGGATCCAAGGCCTCGGTTATCCCGGCGGCGAGTTGGCCATCCAACGTCACCTGCGGCGCTACCGGACCGGACACGGTCGTGCGCCCGCTCCCGGTTCCAAGCCTCCCTCAGTCCGTGAGGTCACTTCCCGGATCATGACGCACCTCGAGCACCTCCGAGACGAAGTCGCGGACAAGCCGCACCGTCTGCGCGAGCGGGATGCCGAGCTGAACCGGCTTACCGGCCACGTCCGGAAGTTCGCCGTGATGATGACCGGCCGCCACGGCGACCGACTCGAGGACTGGATCACCGACGCCGAACAGGACACCCCGGTCCCGCTCGCGGCCTTTGCCCGCAACCCCCGGCGCGACCTCGCTGCCGTGCGCAACGGTCTCACTCTGCCCTACAGTTCCGGCGCCGTCGAAGGCAACGCCAGCCGGCTGAAGATGCTGAAACGCCAGATGTTCGGGCAGGCTGGCCTCGATCTTCCTCGCAAACGCGGCCTGATCGTTCGTTGAGTCCCGACCACCTGGATCACGAGATCGTCGACAGAACCCGGATCTTCACGTGGATCGCGTCGATGAACACGGGCGGATAGAGGGCATCGAGGAGCCGGCTCTGCCACTCGGCCCTCACATCCAGGACCCTGTCGGTGATCGTGGGGATCGTCTGGCGGGATATGTCGGCGCCATAGACCTCCACGAGGTGAGCCTGGACCTCACCGGCGGTCAGGCCCTTCGCAGCGAGCGAGATAACCATCTCCTCAACGCCGGTCGGGCGCATCTGCCGCTTCTTGACGATCCGCGGCTCGAAGCTGCCTTCCCGATCGCGGGGAACGGCAACCTCCACCGGGCCGGCGTCGGTGAGCACGGACTTGGCGCGGGTGCCGTTGCGTGAGTTGCCGCCGTTCTTCCCGGCCGGATCGTGCTTTTCATAGCCGAGGTGGTCGGTGATCTCGCCCTCGAGAGCGGACTCCAGGAGCCGCTTCGTCAGCTGCTGGAGCAGCCCGCCCTCGCCGGTCAGCTGAAGGCCCTCGGCCTGAGCCCGGCCCACCAACCCGTCGATCATCCGGTCGTCCACGACTTCGCTGGCGCCGCTTCAGACTGCTCGACGGACTCGGCCTCGGGCGTGTTGTTGCTGGTCACCGGTGCATCTTCCTTGACCGGGAGTTACACCGAACGTTTTTTACAGTCCCGCTTACGGGTCGAAGGCTGACGACAACGGCCATGCGACACCCTGCGGACTGCCGGGATCTGCCCACCCCGCTGGCTCCTCTCCCTGGCGCAGCTGCACGAGGGCTGGGGGGATTCTTCCACCGTGACGAACCGTGAAGCGATTTAGTCCGTCGTTGTCTGTGCGGGCATGTAGGCGTTCCGCAGCTTGCCTGCCTGATGTAAGACGCCGCGCGGCACCTGACGCCACCCGTACCCGGCAAGTCGCGGCTAAGTCGTCCCGTCCAGGTTGCGCCCTTGCTTGTGGCGATGCAGGGAGGCCAAAGGTGTGCAACGCGCCAATCGAGACACGAAACGAAGAGGAAGTTAAGTGCCGGATCATCCGAGCAGCGAAAATCATCAAAGTGGCAGCGATTCGGACACTAGCTACAAGAGTGCACGCACAAGCCACGACACGACGTGGTCCAGTGGGAGCCGATGGACCACGTCGGAAATCAGGACCCGCACCTCCCGCGAAAGCCGCACTCATCCGCAACCCAATCCCATGCAGTCACGAGCGGCAGCCCAGCCTAACCGCACCCAGCGTCCTGGCCAGGTCTCCAGCGCGGACAAACGTGAAAGCGTCATCAACTCAGCTTCACTCGGCCTTCAGTCTGCAGGTATAGCTCTCAATAACGCAAAACTCCCAAAGGCAGGAAACCCCGTCTACGGGGCAGGGGTGGTTCTTAGCGGCTTTGGAGCAGCACAAGAAGTAGTCAGCGAACTACGAAGCCCGACCCCAGACCATAGGCACACGCTGACTAACTCCTTGAAGATCGCCGGCGCAGCGGGATACGGCGCTGGCGCAGGTCTCGGCTACATCAGCCCCAAAACAGGAAACATCTTGCAGATTACTGGCTCGGGATTGCAATCTCTTGGAAACCTGGGACGCGCTTGGGAAGACCACCACGAGCAGCATGCCGATAATGGTCAACCGAGGGTGACGTCGGCAGGCCCGCGGAGCGCGGACCTGCAGGGAGATGAACCAATTCTGCCAATGCATCATTCCACGAATTCATCTAGCACCCCTGCGGCACTGCCCCTTCCTTCCCCCAATTCAAAAATGAAGACAAGTAGACGGAAGTAACAGCCCGGCAGGGCTGCAAGGGCGGCCACCCCGGGCACATCTATCATTACATTCAATTCGGGATACCACAAGAAACTCAGAGCGCCATGACTACCTGACAAGCGTAAATCGCCAGCCCGAGAGTCATGCCATCTTATCCACCCCCGCGCTGGCCAACCCAATTACGCTCTCGTTGATTCGATGGTCACACTTCCGCGACAGTACCGCGTTCTCGGGCCGTCCAGCCTGGTCACCTGAGCCCAGAATTCACTTCAGACCTCCCGGAAAACGTTCGAGGATTCCACTTGCGATCCTCCGGTAAGGTCAGTCGAGTTCTCAGCCCTGTTCCGTAGTCAGTGGTGACGGTAGGTGACAGCTGTCGTCGAGCTGGTATACGAGATGCCAACGCCCCTGTAACACCGGCGTTTCTAGGGCTCTTGGTGCTGGTCATCGCGGATGCGGCGGATGTCGGTGGAGTGATCCGGATGATCGCCCGGGCCCGGGATGTCCGGCGCCCTGCCCGTTGCGCGGGGCCCTAACGGGAAAAGTACACGGCTATCACGTCCGGACGGTGGCGGATGTCCCCATGGACGGCCGGTCGTGGCTCGCGTCCGGGCGCGGCGCCTGGCTTGTCGGCAGCAGACCCTCTGAACAAGTTCCCGGGCTGATCAAGCGCCTTCAACGCCACACCAGGCGTCTGACCACGCGGGTCTCGGGGGTTGCCAAGGAGTCAGGCGGCTGGGTGGCCTCCCGTCTCACCCCGTTTATGGCTACGTCCCTCCCTTGTGCCGCCGCCTTGCGCCTACTGCGGCGCATCCCCCTCCGACGGTGTGCGCCTCATGGGTGATCGGGGCCAACGACCCCGCCCCGTGCCACTGCCACTGCCACTGCCACTGCCACTGCCACTGCCAACGACCCTCATTGACGCCGAGACCGGGGAACGCGCCATCCCCTGCCCGACCATGAGGCCGCCACCTTCGCGGCGTAACTGCGCACGCAGAAGGGGGCTGAGGCCGTGTGCCGAGACGGCTCGGCCGCCTACGCCAAGCCAATCCGCCGAACACCGCGTGACGCGGTGCAGATCAGCGACCGCCGGCACCCCTGGGGCAACCTGCGCGACGAGGTCCTGGTTGAGGTCCGCACCCACGCCCCTTGCTGGGCCACCATCAACCCGCACCGTCCCGGCCGTCGTCCGCGTGCAGGCCACCCGCAAGCGCCGGCACACAATCCCCCCGACTCCGGCATCGGAATGCTCGACTGCCCCCGCAGACTGGGCCTCTCTCTGAACACCGTCAAGCCCTACGCCCGCATCCCTGAACCGTCCACCGACCGCATCACCCCACACGACCACCCGCCGGCATCGCTCCGACAACCCAGCCATCCCCCTCACCCACCCCCTGCACAAAATCAGGGAAGCGGACCACGCCAGCAGCCCCAACCCCCAGCCCGCTACAACAACCAGGACCGCGCCAAAGACCACCGCCCCCTCAAAACCCCGCCACCTCACCCACCCCGAGCACCCGCGGACCAAGGACACCAACCTGCTCCGCCCCTCACTACGACCTGACGCCAGACCACCCAGACCACTCCCTCATCCACAACCTCGCCGCCCCACCGACACCCTCCAGCGACAACAACCCTCCAAGCCCACCTAATGGATCCACCGGGCCCACAGCACAGACCCACCCCGCCCACACACCTACTGCAACAGCCTCCAACTCGACCCCGCCACAGCCAACACCGGCCTCACCCTGCCCTGGAGCAATGCCCCACCGAAGAGGTCACCACCCACACCAAACGGATCACACGGCAGATGCACGACCGTGCCGGATGCGAACTCCTCCCCCACCACATCTTGCTCAGCACATAGGCACTCAGCACCGCCACCGACTACGGAACAGAGCCGAACATTTCAGTCCCAGTTGATCCTGAGCAGTGGACTAGCCGTAGTAAGTGTCAGGAGCTTGGATTGCATCCCGGCCGAGGAGCCGGGCCTATAGAAGGAGTGAGTGTTCGTGGACTCGCAGCACGGGACCTCAAAAGGCAGTTCGGGGCAGGCGACGGGGTGGGATGAACTACTCCAAACGGCCAACAGGCGACAGCAGCAGATCCAGCGGTGGGCTCGAATGACCGACGAGGAGAAGGACACCGCCCGTCGTCGACTTTCTGAAGGGCATGAAAAGAGGAAGGCGGCTATGACCCCTGAGGACCATAAGAGGGAGAGGGATCGACGGTCTGAAGTGATGGTTAACCGGTGGGCTAACATGCCCGAAGAGAAGCGGGACCAGACTATTGCGGCGATGAGTGCGGCGCAAAAGAAGCGATACAACGACATGAGTCCTGAAGAACGCAATGCGCTTAAAGCTCAAAGGTCCGCAGCACAAGTGAGGCGATCGAACGAAATTCCCCCTCAAGAGCGCAAGGAGATAAAAGCTCAAAGGTCCGCAAAACAGAAGGCACGGAATAACGCTCCTGCGGATCCGGCCGCCACAGCCGCCACAGCCAGACTAGCGGCAGGAACACCCCAGTACAGCTGGATGAATCCAATTCCTTCCGGTTCATCTTCCTCGACGCCAGCTGGCCCCTCACGGCAGCCCACCAATCCGCGCCCCAACTCCAGTACGAGGAGGTGAACTTCTTTCGCCTCCATCAGTTGGTCATTGGTCCGGAACACCATTGCACTTAGACAGTGAGCTCGGGCGACACGCGGCTTACAGACCGGATCCCGCTGGCTTGAGCGTGGCCACTCCCCGAGCCTAGTTCGTTCTTCGCCGGGCGTAGGACGCATTGCAAAGCGGCGCCGCCATCAGGCCCAGCGTGAGTGCGGACAAGCTCCCGTTCAAGCCGACGAGCCGTTCACTTCACCCCCCTCAACCCACTGTGGGGACCAACGCGCAGAGGACTGCGGTCTTGACGTCGATCCCCAGCATGTACGTCATGGTCTTGGGAAGGGGTTCACCTGAAGGGCTTTCTCGATTCGGGCGGTCCGGAGTCCGCGCTGGTCGAGCACGGATCGGAACGAGGCGGCGAGGCTCGGGGCGATCCGCGTAGCTACGCTGGCCCTGGGGAAACGACGGACCGTTCATCCAGCATGGTAAAGACGTCCTCGACAAACTGCCCGACCACGCGCGGCGCCCACGGTCGTATCAGAGCCAGGGGCCGCCGACGCCCAGCCTTGCATATCCGGCCCCGGGGAAGTGAATGGTCCAAGGACTTGAGCAGGGCTGGGTAGTGCACTCTGAGGCCTAATGACCCAAGTCGGGGATGCGTCGGCGATAGACGGCAACTTCGTCAAGGACCTCATTGGCGGTCTTCGTCCAGATGATGGGCCAGGGGTATCCGTTCCAGCCGGCGAGCCGGCCGCAGACGTCACACCCAGGCTCTGGACGAAGCGGTGGACACTTCATCTGATCTCCTTCTGGGCCGGCTCGCCGAACCACCGCTCCACCAGGTTCAACAAGGACGAACTCACAGGCGTGAGGTGCGGGCGAAGGCGCGGACACGCCAATAGCCACCTCTTGATAACAGGCGTCTTGCGGCTGAGGTAGTTGTCCAAGATCGGGAGCACGCCGAGACCGATGGGAAGAGCCTTGTCGATCTTGACGAAGAACTGTCGCAACTCGCTGGCGCGATGGCGACGGTGCCGGGCGCCGATCACCTTGCCGATCGCAATCTCCAGGGACGCGAACAATGCGGCGGGTGCCGGCATAGACATAGCCGTGACTACAGGTTCGGGGACGCCGTAATCCACCGGCGGTACGGGTCAGGACCGGTCCAGAGCCTGGATCTGGAATTTCCCATCCACGCCCGGCAGCAACGCCTTCTCCAGCAGGTCCAAGGCAGAGGCCCCCACGTCACGCACCTTGTCGATGAAGAACAGGTCCGCAGGCCACTTGAAGGTCTGCCAGCGCCGCGGAGCGAGAGCGAACGCCCGCCAAATCCACGAGATGGCTGACTGCGGCATCCCGGTAGCCGGCTCCTTCAGCCACCTCGACCAGTGGGTGCCAATCTTCGACGTCCCCTCCGGCGTCTTGACGCTAACCCGCTCGACACTCCCGTCGCGATCTTCCGCACCGCACCGCACCGGAGCACGCCTCATCCGACAGGCCCTCCAAGCCACGCCCCACGAACCGCCACCGCCAGGAACGCACCGTGTCGCAGTCACCGACAGCCGCCGCGACGCCCCCAGGATCGAAGGCCCCTCGACACACGCCCAACGGCCCTTGAACGCTGGGCCAGGGCCTGCGTCGTCGTGCCACGGCACACCCACCCCTCCAGCACAACACGCTCAGCATCAGCCACCGACAACACCGATGGATCAGAACGAGGAGGCGCCGCGCCTCAAAATCCCCGCACAAAGTGGCGTCCCCATCGAACGCGAGACGGCTGGCCCCTCAGATCGTCGGCTCGCACCTGAACTCGGCAGCAGCGGCACTCGTCGTAGGCAGAGAGGCGGCCCGCCGGCCGCACACGAAAGGAACGCAGGCGACGGCACATGAGCAACACACAACCCAAGAAACCCGACAGCAAACAGTCCCCAAACCAACGCGACCCCGCGAACTCACCATTCAGCGACAACAGCTCACCCCGCTCCTCACCCCCGACCCACCACTTCGCACCCCCCAACTTGCAGACAAAACACCCCAGGAGCGCCTCCATAAGCTCGCAGGAGTCACAAGACTCACTGTTCGGCGAGTACAACTCACCCTCACCCCGGCCCCTCGCGCTCCCTCCCCAAAGGCCTGTACGACCTTGCCCACAAACACACCGCACAGCCGCTCCCACTGTTGACGTACCAAGCCCGAGCACATCCACCCACGCACCGCCAGCCCGCACGACAATGCCCCAAGAGCAACCCACCCACATCAACCGGACGTCCAAGAAGACCGGGCGGACCGCCTCCTACACAAACGAGGACATGGTCGCCGCGCTTGACAGTTACGTGAGCCAAGACCCTGACAGGCGTGGCGTCAGGCCCAGTATGAATTTGTACTATGACAATCTGCCTGTCGGCAGGTGGATGAATGATCTGAGCAGGAGGGGCCTTGTCGACCCTGACCACCTGATAGAGCTGACACTCAGCCGAAACGGATTCAATCCCCAAATCAACGAAGAGGGAAAGCTCGTAGGATTCAAATCTGACTATGCAAACGAGAAGGGTCGACCTTGCAAGGAGGTAAATCGAGGGAGGGTTAACAGTTTCCGCGAAAGCAACCAGACGGCCCGCACATTCGCAGGGGGGCGATACTTAAAATCTTGGATGGACCCTCAGAGCACAATAACTCAATCCCCGCCCCGCACAGTGCCTCAAACTCGAGGTTCTAGCGCAACCAGACCAGTCGGCAACTCCAACCCGTCGACCCCCAAACGCGGCAAGAAAAGCTAGCCCCGATCCTTCATGAGTCTCTGTCAGCAAGCTGACAGGGACTCTGTGTCTGTGTGGTGGGTCTTTTCGGGGTTAGGGCAGGTTGAGGGCCCGGTTGTCGCGTCGAGTGGGCGCCGGGTTCCACCTCGCCGGCGTGGTGATGCGGGTTGTCAGTATGGTCGACGTGGCTGGTCAGCCGGGGTTCGAGAGGCTGTGGAGCCTGTCGATCGCGCGGGTGATGATGTCGGTCCAGGGCCATCGGGCGGTGAAGCGGAGCCAGTGGCGGCGGCCGGTGGTGGCGAGCTGAGCGGCGGCGGCCGGTGGTGGTGAGCTGAGCAGCAGCGGAGAACAAGCGCAGGCGGAGCTTGTTCGGTTGCCAGCGGCGGGTTTGGCCGGTCAGGGCGAGCATTGGCATCCAGGCGAGGAGGTCGAGTGCGAGGGAGATGATCTCCAGCCAGATCCGCTTCTGGGCGGTGTCGTGCAGGGGCAGGTTGCGCAGGCCGGTGTGCCGGGCGCCTCGAATACGGTCCTCGTGGCGAGCCCGTCTGCGGTGGCGTGGTTCGAGGTCGGCGAGCTGACCGCCTTTGATATTGGTGGCGAACCAGGTCAGTCCGTCGAGGTCGGTGAACCGCAGGCGCTCCTTACGCACGATCAGCCGCATCCCCCTGGGCCAGCTACTCAGGTCGGGCATGTCGGTGATCTCCGCGACCCAGGAGCCGGGCCGCTCGGTGCCGCTGGCATCGTAGGCCGGCGTCCATCCCTTCTCCGGGATCTTCAGCACGGCCTGGTGGATGGTGTCGGTGTTGGTCATTCCGACGGAACACGACAGCCACCGTCCTGGCCTGGAGGGCCAGTCGGAGAAGGTGTGGGTGCCGCTGACGGAGTTGGTCCAGATCAGTGTCTGCCGTGCCCGCCGCAGGTGTTTCGGCTGTTGGGCCAGGCGAATTGGGCGGTTTCGATGTGGTCACTGGCGGTGTTGGAGCCCGCGTTGCCCGGCCGCAGCAAGGTGGCCATCGGCTCCCCGGGCCACCGCCCGCGGTTTGCGCTACGGCGCGAGCGCCGCCGATATCGCGTTGTCCAGAGCCCCTGATGACATGACTGTGAGCTTGGAAGCTCGTTGGGCTGTTCGTGGGAAAGAGGGGGTCACGTCCATGGACCGTCTCGGATGGACTGTGGTCGCCGGTCGAGCCGTTGTTACCTGTGCCAGGGCCGAAACTGGTGGCCGGTCCACCGAGAGTGCCTGACCGCCAGGCGCTGTGCGGGATCATGTTCGTGCTGCATACCGGCATCCAGTGGGAGTACTTGCCGCAGGAGCTAGGGTTCGGTTCGGGTTTGACGTGCTAGCGACGGGGCCGGAGTCTGGGACAGGCTCCACGTCGTGCTACTGACCAGGCTGCGAGCGGCCAAACAGCTCGACTCGTCGCGGGCGGTGATCGACTCCCTCATGTCCGGGCCGCTCGGCGCGGCCCAAAAGCGCCCCCAGCCCGGTCGACCGCGCGCGGCCGGACAGCAAGCACCACATCCTCGTCGACGGGCAGGGCACCCCGCTCCCAATGCCACTGACCGGCGGAAACCATGGGCGACGTCACCCAACTGATGCCCCTGCCTGCCAAAATTCCACCTGTCCCGGGGCTCGTGGGACGGCCACGTTGACGGTCTGACGTCCTGCTCGGCGACCGCGGTCACGACCACGACAAGTACCGTCGCTTGCTCTGGGCACAGGGCATCAAATCGGTCATCGCCCGCCACGGAGTGCCCCATGACTCCGGCCTCGGCGTTCACCGCTGGGTCGTCGAGCGCGCGATCGCCTGGTTCCACGGCTTCCGGCGCCTCCGAGTCCAGTGGGAACGACGCGACGACATCCACGAAGCATCCCTCGGCTTCGCCTCACATACCGCCACGTCCAACGTCCTCGTTACCTCTAGGTAGCCTAGCCATGATGCCTACAGGAGAACCTGCGCCACCCAGGCCCGTCGAGCCCACCACGATGCTGGAATACAGGGCAGCGAAGTACGGCCGCACTCCCATCCGCATCGGACGCTTCGAGCCGACGTCCCAGGTGTGCTCGCAGTGCGGCGTCAAGGACGGCCCCCAAGCCCCTGCACGTCCGCACGTGGACACGCGGGGCCTGCGACGCCCACCTGGACCGGGACATCAACGCGGCGGTCAACGCCGCCAAGGCCGCCGGACTGGCCGTATCAGCCTGCGGAGCGCGGGTAAGGCCCGTACTTGTCCCGGCACAGCGCGAAGAAACAGGAACCCACCCGAAGCCCCAGCCGGCGACCACCAGCAGGCAGACGGGAATCTCCCTCCTTCAGGGCGGAGAGGATGCCAATGCGGCACTGACTGGGCCGAGCGGACACACAACGTCGCCCGCGTCGATGACAGCAGCCAGCTACCCGCCAAGCGGCACGTCACCGACGACGCCCGGGCTACGAGATCCTTCTGGCCCTGCTGGTCGAGTACTGCGATAGCGAGGAAACCCCGGTTCCGGCCGCGACCGAAACCTCCGGCAACCTGCTCGTGACCGTGCGGCGGACTGGGAAGCAGCAGGCGTTCGCGATCAATCCGACAGCCGCCGCACGCTACCGCGACCGGCACTCCGTCTTCCAGCAAGGAGCCCGAGGCCGGCAACACCCCGCGAACATCCTGCGGACCGGCATGCACAGCCATCGGCTCCTCCCGAGGGCAGCGACCCCGGACAGGCCGTCGCCGTCCTCCCCGTGCTGGGCAGAACTCACTCCGGAACCAACAGCCGACCAACCAGCCTGCGTAAGCAGCTGCGCGAGTACGACCCTGCCGCTGTAGCGGCCTTCGATCCCCAACGCAACGGGTCTGCGCAGGCCCGAGGCCCGGAAACTGCAGGAGGCAGCCCCGACGCCAACCCGGGCCGCACGGCTCACCCGCACCGCCTGGAGGCCGTACTCAAACGAGCCGATCGCAAGCGGGCTTCCTCGCCGGCACGCACCTTCTCGACCAGGTGGCCGCCGCCCATCCCCAGGACCGCAAAGTCTGGGCAGACAGCGGCCACCACCTCGTCGAACACGCCACCGGACACGGCATCGCCATGGGAATCGCCCGGACCTGAGGAGTTCACGCTGATCCCGAAATGCTGGACCATCGAGCGGGCCTTCGGCTGGCTGGCGTTCCACCAGCGCCTGGCCTGAGCCTACGAAGCCCACCAGCCCGCTCCGAAGCCATGACTCGCCTCGCGATAACCGACCTGATGGCCCGCCGCTCACAGGAGAAACCACCACTTCTTGTCGGGAACCGTGCACCGTCGAATCAACAGCCCATTCCGGAGTGAAACATCAGAGAAAAGGGACTCTAACGGCTTCGGTCTGCGGTCCGAGCGCCCCCGCCTCCGTGGTGCTGGGCTGTCGTCGAGCTGCTTGAGCCTGTGGAACTCTGGTGATTGGAGGTCGTACCGGGGGCTTGCGTGTACGGGGGGAGCATATGCCCAGAGTATGCAGGAGTCGGGATGTATCCAGACATACCGGTAATGCGGGCGTCTTCAGCAACTCGTTGATTCGTGAAGGCACTCGCTGCTTGCATGCGTTGTCGATCGACGTTGTATTGAAAGTAAGGCGGACGCCCCGGAACCCTAGAATTCCGCATCGTCACGACCCTCTCATTTTGTAGTGCAACTAGAGCACTGCCAAAGACGGTGTTCCCCGCCTTGGAAGTGTTGATCGCTTCGGCTATGTTATCTGCGGTGAACTCCTGAGTCTGATATTTCTTCAGGTGGCTCTTGATATCAGCCTTATACTCTTCCAGGTTGCGCACGGCTACTCCTTCGATCATTGAGGCGGATTGATCCTTCAAACAACGCGACGTCCACGACGGCCACACGGTTCAGAGGCCGGGACGAGGCGTGCGCACGAGCTAAGACCGTGTCCTACATGGTGAGGTTGCGGAAGCGTTTGTAGCAGCGGATTGCGGCTGTCAGCCCAAGAAAGGCCAGGTAGTCGCGCGGGTGGCGTTCGTATCGGTGGTTCAGTCTGCGGTAGCCGGTCAGCCAGGACATGGTGCGCTCGATGACCCACCGTCGACGTCCTAATCGTTCGCTGGACTCGATGCCCTTGCGGGCAATGTGGACGCCGATGCGTTTCCCCCATAGCCATTTCCGCAGGTGAGGGACGTTGTACGCCTTGTCGGTCGGCGTGAAGACGTTGAGGCTTGGAGTCAGTCGCGTGGGGTTCGTATCCCATGTGGAAATGGGACGGCACCGGCTTCAGCCCAAGGCCGTCGTGGGTGCTGGCCGCGGGGAGGCCGACGCGTAAGGGCACTCCGTCCGCATCCGACAGGACATGCATTGTGGAACCGGGCTCACCCCGGTCCACGGGGCCCGGACCCGTAAGTTCGCCCCTTTTTTAGCGCGGACATGCGCGGAGTCAAGGACCGCGCGGGACAGGTCGACCAGGTCCATTTCGTCGAGGAGTTGGAGGACCCTCTGGTGCAGCCGGCCCCAGAACCCTGCCTTCGACCAGATGACGAACCGACGATGCACGGTCGACTTCGACGCACTGAAGCACGGTGGCAAGGAGCCTTTCCCAACCCGCCTCAGCAGTCTGCCGGTTGGCCTGACAACAGGGTGAAGCCCCTGGTAGATGGGTTTTCGACCAAGAGAACCGTCTCCACCAGAGGCTTCGCATGCTCGTCTACCCGCCGGGCGTCAACGTGTCCAGCTCCACCCTGCACTTCCTCGCGCAACAACTGCGACGGCACCGCCGTGCGATCGGGTCCAGATGGCGAGCGGCTGAGCGCGGGTCGCCAAGCCCTTCACGCACTCGCCCACCTGCGCGTGGGACACACCCACGCCCAGCTCGCTGCCGGATTCCGCGTCGGGACCACGACCGCCTACCGCTACGTCGCCAAGGCCGTCGACTGAGGTTCCCGCGAGATGCGGAGGAGGTTGACAGGGGGTCAGATGGTTCTCATGAGAGGAACTCTGACCGTGGCTGCTCCCAGGAAGTACCCGCTCGAATTGCGTGACCGTGCGGTGCGGATGTATCGCACATCTGATCCGAAGCCGCAGATCAAGAAAATGGCCGTCGATCTCGGGGTGCATCCGGAGGCACTGCGCGGCTGGATCCGGCAGGCCGAGGCCGACGCCGGCGAGCGCGATGACCGGCTGACCACCGACGAACGTGCCGGGCTCACCGCGCTGCGGAAGGAGAACGCCCAGCTCAAGCGAGCGAACGAGGTCCTGCGAACGGCCTCGGCGTTTTTCGCGGCGCAACTCGACCCGACCCGGCCCAGGTGACGGCGCTCATCGCAGAGCACCCCAACCTGGGGGTCGAGTGCGTACTCCGGGAACTGCACATCACCTCCTCCACCTACTACCGCTGGCGCCGAGCCGAGCGTGAGCCGTGTGAACGGCGCCGCCGGGATACAGAGCTGACCGAGCAGATCAAGGAGATCCACGCCGATTCGGGCGGGATCTACGGCTCGCCGCGGGTGCATGCCGTCCTGAAGCGCGAGGGCGTCCATGTCGGCCGGAAAAGGGTCGAGCGCCTGATGCGTGAGGCCGAAATCGCGGGCGGCAGCCCTCGCCGCAAGGGCTTCACACGCCGGGATCCCAACGCCACGCTCGCCCCTGACCTGGTCAATCGGAACTTCACGGCACCCGGACCGAACCGGTTGTGGGTCACCGACCTCACCATGATCACCACCGGTGAGGGGCCGCTGTGGCTCTCCGCCATCCGCGATGCCTTCTCGCGGCGGGTGGTGGCCTGGGAGACCTCCGCCCGCGCGGACGCCGACCTGGTCCTGTCCTCGCTGGAGTACGCGCTCGCCTCGGCCCGCCCCGCCACGGCGGCGAGTTCGTCTTCGGCGACCCGGCCACCTGGAAGAAGCCCGACGCGCAGACGGTGACGCAGACCCGTCTCTACGGCGCCGCCATCGCCCGGGCCTGGGACCGGCTCCACCCCAGGCTGACCCACCGCTCGGCCTGGACAGCTCAGCTCGGCGCCCTGCCAGTGATTGAGGGCACCGTGATCCTTCTGCACGTCGATTCCTTGCCAAGCGGTGCGACACCCAAGCCGGTCTGGCTGTGGTGGTCCGGCACTGACGCCACAGCCACGGACGTCACCATGCTCTGGCAGGCGTTTCTGCGGCGCTTCGACATCGAACACACCTTCCGCCTGTTCAAGCAAACCCTGGGCTGGACCTGCCCGAAAGTCCGCACCCCCGAAGCAGCACACCGATGGACCTGGCTGATCCTCTCGGTCTTCACGCAACTCCGGCTCGCCCGCCCGCTGGCGGCCGACCTACGCCGACCGTGGGAGAAGCCAAGCCCGATCGACAGACTGACTCCCGCCCGAGTCCGCCGCGATTTTCGGCACCCCCGCCCGAAGACCGCCTGCCCCGCCGGGGCACCGAAATCCTCACACCCCGGACCCGGACGGCCACCAGGCCGCAAGAACACCTGGCCCACCCCACGCTATGACGTGCACACCGTCGGCACACCAGGCCCAACGAAGCAACGGACCAAGAAGTCCACCACCCCACGACCCCGCCGCACAGGTTAAAGATCAAGTTAGCGTCGGCGTACGCGTGAACGTGGATCTCGCCCGCATGGAGGAGTCCGCCACCGAGCATCGCACCCCCCAGTACAGGCGAACGCTCGTAACACCTACCGCGACTATCTGCGTCGGCGCCGAAGCGAAGAGCGCGCACCGTGGGTGTCACCGACCTCCTGCGGGAGATCTGGGAAACCGCGTTAGGCGGGTGGCGCGAACCTCCGCCCGCCCTGTTCCGATGACGGCCGCTTTGGCGCCTACCGGCGCTTGGCCCGCATGGTGAACCCTCAGAAGACCCTACGCGTAGTTATGGATGCAGGTGCCCAGCCGAGAAGGGAAATAACCCATGACTACACCCGTACCATCGGGTTCTGGTTCTGCCAGCCGAGCTAAGATGCTCGAGAACGTTCAAACCGAAGAGCGGGCCGTATATGCTATGGCCACTATCTACGTCGATGGTAAGCCCTGGGGGAAGACCCCAAAATTCCGGAGTGGCAAGGAGGATTCATGGGACAGTCAGAAGAGTCGCTACGCGTTTAGCCCCGAGGTTGCAACACCGGCGGGCCGCAAGGCATCGCAAAACGATGCAGAAGTAAAGCTCACTGGGTACATCTACGAGCAGATGAAGAAGAACCCCCCTAAAGGTACTCAGGTCTATATCGACGTCGCTGGGACTACAGGGCCCTGCCTCCCATGCCAGGGGCGGTTGAAGCACCTCACGCAGGACATTCAGAACCTTTACCCTAACGGGAAGGTTAGGGCAAACTATAACTGGAGGCCTTACCAAGAAATGGCCGCAGTACCGGCTCGCAGGGGGTCGCAGTACGGCACGGGTCAATCTACAAGGCGAACGAGTACTGCTTCCCCTGAAGGCCCGGAGTACTTGAGCGCGAGGGTACGACCGGGGGCTCCCGTGATTCAGACCGTTGTTCCCGGCGGCGTCAGGGTGACCGACGTCCCCGGCCCGTTCTCTGATTCGGGGTCACCACAAATTACATCGAGTTCCGGCAGCAGCGGGCCAGGATCTGGAAACAACAGTTCGCGAAGCGGAAGCAGTAAGGGGAACAGCCCCAAGGGGTCTGGGAGCGAAGGACCCCATAGCGACGGGGAACGGAAGAACGAGAATAACAACAAGCCTATTGCGCCATCGACCACCGGCGGCAGCAGCAGCACGAAGCCGACCGCCTCATCGAGTACGAGTAAGACGCCACGGACTCAACGGAAGTAGCTACGATTGACAGTGAGTCAAGTCGTTGACCGGACAAGATGGTCCTGGCCAATTGGGACTCAAGGCGTGGACTACTGGAACCCCCCGGAGGTGCCGACTCCCCCCTTCTCCCCCGACCACGCCAGCGAGGACTACGACCGCCCCGCTACCGCCCGAGGCAGTAGCAGTAGCAGGGGTATTGCCGGCGGCGCTGTCCAGACGTTCACCGTAGACGCCGACCGCAGCCTCCAACGGTGCGTGCGGGACGCGGGAGGTCCAGCATAAGGCGCCCCTAAGGGCTGTCCCGTAAGTCACTGGAGGGGCGGACGGTCATCGTCACTCGGACGGGTTGTCCGCTTCTGGCCTGAGTTTCGAGGCTCGACGACATCGCCGCGAATCAGGTCGAACCGGACGCGCGCAAGACGTCGAACCAATTACGGGACAACCCTTAGGCGACCCCCTTAGCCCGGGCTAGGCGCGCGACCGGATACCCACAACGGTCTGCTCGACCAGTAGGTGCCTACTGGGACCTCAACGGACCTTACGACAGGATACGCGGACCCTCGCTGCGATGCGGATTCGACCCGTCCACCCCGCCGAAGATCTTCCACTTTGATAGAGGTGCCCTCCCGGTTGAGTTGCTTGCCACTCACACACGGTTCCACCGGCGCCCTTTGATAGCCCGAACTAGCCCAGAGAACTAAGCGAATGTCCTAAAAGACCGTGTCCTATGTAGTGAGTCGGATGAGTCGTTTGTAGCAGCAGAGGGCTGAGGCGAGGCCGAGAAAGGCCAGGTAGTTGCTCGGGTGACGTTCGTATCGGGGGTTGATCCGGCGATGGCCGGAGAGCTACGACATGGTTCGCTCGATCACCCACCTTCGGCGTCCGAGCCGTTCGCTGGACTCGATGCCTTTGCGGGCAATACGAACGCAGATGTGTTTGCCCCATAACCATTTCCGCAGGTGGGGCATGTCGCAGGATTTGTCCGCGTGCAAGCGCTGAGGTTTGACGTAGCGGCCTCGGTGGGGATCGCGTCTCGTTTGGTAACCGGCGACCATGGGCTTCACCGCGAGGCTGTCGGGGACGTTCGCGGCGGAGATACCGACGACCAGGGGCAGTCCGTTCGCGTCCGACGGGATGTGTGCGTCTTGGAGCCCGGCTTGCCCCGGTCCGCGGAGCTCGGACCTGCCTGTTCGCCCCCTTTTTTTGCCCGTACGTGCGCGGAGTCCAGCACGACACGCCAGACATCGATGAGGCCGGCGTCGTCGAGGCGGTGGAGCACCGCCTCGTGAGGTCGGCCCCAGACGCCGACTCTCGACCAGATCATGAAGCGGCGATGCATCGTCGATTCGACACCCCGAAGCACGGCGGTAAAGCCCGCCAGGAGCAGCCGCTGACCAGCACGTAGACGACCGCCGCGAACAGCGTCCCATCAGGCGTGTCCTTCGTTCCACCACCCTGCGGGCACACCCTCGACGACGGGATGAAGGGCTTCGCCATCGCCCACAACCCACCCGGGGCAATCCAACTCCACTTTCCCCGACCCATGTTGAACAGAGATACCCAACATCACCACACAGGACACGGTCTCTGGCGCAACCCCGTGACGTCATGGCGCGGCGCTGGCCGGAATAGCGGGAGTGGTGACGAAGTCGGCGGCCCGATCCTCAGCGTCGACCTGAAAGCTTAGTGGTCAGCACCCGAAGGCCCGCTGACGCCGTCAACTGATCTGAACAGCCACGGTAGCTACTTCGTCACGACGGTCCGTTCGTAGCGCGGAAAACCCCGCGCGGACCCACGACGAAGGGGCGCCACTCTCCGGAATCAAGAACAACAGCATTACGACCGCCCGCAGAGTAGGTGGTGGGAGTCTGTAGTCACCGTCCGCTCAGCATCTGAGGCCTAGTCCTCGCAGCAGCACTGCTACCCCTATTTCAAGCGTTCGACCCAGAGTCGAGACCCTTAAGGCCGATTCTGCAAGGGGGGTGCCGCTCGAGTTCCGAGCAATGCGACCACCCCGCTTGGCGGCCCGTCACGGCCTCACCGCCCGTGTACCGACACGAATAGCGAAAGCGCGGCCTGTTCCGAAGTCAGGCTGCTATTTCATTACACGGACCGACCTGCATGCGATTGAAGCAGCGGGTGACAGCCACCGCTGACGTGCCGTCATCGCACCAGTAGACTATCTTACCTGACGCGCCAGAGCGGGCCCGAACAACACCTGTCGCCTGAAGGAGAATCTGTGACGAATTCGCACTGCCGAACCGTCATCGCGCCTTTGCAAAGGCCAATAGCTAGCTCCGTCGAGCCAGCCCGGTACGGAACGCCAGGGCAGGCACGCGCGACGACCGTAGGTCTTCCGTGGCGCCGATAGACCTTGCCATCCGCCAGGCCCTGCGGTCTCGATGCCGCTACCGGATGGGCGCCGTGCTAATGGCCGGCAACCGGGTCCTGGCCTGGTCCCCAAACCTGCCGCGCAACAACCCAGTAGTCGACTTCCAGCACGCCACCTTCCACGCTGAGGAAGTCGTCCTGCGCCGCGCCCGTCGTACACGAGGTGCCGTCGTCTACGTCGCCCGCGTGAACCGTACAGGTACCACACTCCTCGCCCGGCCCTGCCCAAGGTGCCAGCAGGCCCTCGCAGTCGCAGGCGTCACACATGCTTACTACACGACGAGCCCCACATTGGCTGAAAGAATGGCGATCCCGGAACCGGAAGGTCAATCCCTCCTGCGACCCTTCCGTGAACTCGCACGCAACCAGCGCTGAGGTACCGTCTCCCGATCACTCCTATATGGTGCCGTTGAGTGTTTAATCGGCTTCATGCAGGCAGGGGACTGCCAAACGGGCTGAACCCTGTTCTATAATCGGTGGCAACGGTAGGTGCCGGACCTCATTGACGTGGCGTGTGAAAACACAACCCTCTTGCGGCAAGGGCCTTTTCAGAGCTCTCAGCGCTCGTCGCAAGGAATGCGACGGATGATGACGAGGTTACCGGGGAATCGCCCGGACCCGGCGTATTCCGGTTCCCTGACCGGTGTGCGGAGCCCTGGCGCGCAAGGTGTACGGGTATCACGTCCGGACGGTGGCGGATTCGCCAGTCGGCGGTCCGCAGATCGCGGTCCGCGTCCAGCTGAGGCGCCTCGCCTGTCCGGCCCCGGGCTGCCGACGACAGACCTCCCGCGAGAAATTGCTGGACTGATCGAGCGCCTTCAGCACCGCACCACGCGCCGGACCAGCCAGGCCCGGAGAAGGCCGAAGAGCTATGCGGCCACCCGTCCCACCCGCTTCCTGGCCACGCCCCTCTCCTACGCCACCGCCCTGCGACTGCTGCGGCGCATCCCCCACACCAACGGCGCCCGCCCCACCCCTGACCGAGGTCGACGACTTCGCCCTTCCCCCTCCGCTACACCACAATCACCACCGACGCCGACACCGGGGAACGCGTCGACATCCCGACCGACCGCGAGGCCGTCACCCTGGAAGCATGACTACGCGGAAAGAAGCAGATCGAAGTCGTGTGCCGGGACGGCGCCGCCACATAAGAGTCCATATCGCCCGCAACAGAACCGAGGCCGGCGAACGACCAGGCCGCCGCCGATGGGACATCGAACGGACCATGTCATGGTTGATCGGCTACCGCCGACTCAACTACCGCTACAAATGCAAACGGCACAACACCCCCTGTCGCCGCCGGCCAGCCCCACGCAGGTCCAGCGGCGACAGAGACCGCAGAAAGCGGTTGGTGCCCATCCGAGGTTCAGTACCGGACGTGCGGCAATGAACACTCCCGAAAGGAGCCCCCTGTGCGGGACGATCATTTCACGATCCAGGGGGGTTAAGCCAACGGGCTGGCCGGAACCCCTACCCAACTGGACCCGCTGTCTGGCTTCAACGCGCTACCTGCAGCGCCCCACGGCGTTGTTGATACAGGGGACGGATGGCTGCCTGTCGAGTGCGGTGCGACAGCGATGATTGTGGGTCTGGCCCGTTCCTCCGGGGGGGTGTCCTTGGAAGCACTCGACCTTCCCATGGGTCCGAGGACGGTGGGCCAGGCCCGCTTGTCAGTGATCCCGGCCGCCGTCCGCGCGGTGCGCCACAGGTGGGACTTGCACCGGACAACGTAGTTGGTCAGAGCGGGTTCGATGAGACGCCATTGTCCCTCAAAATGGCCTCGACCTGTTGCCAGAACCCGGTGCAGAGCCTTTCTTCTCGTTGCCGCATCGCCGCCGATCGAAGGGCGCAAGCTGCGCAATGGCCGGGGTAAGGCTGCCAGGCAGCAGGGTGGGAGGCAGAGGGGAACGAGCTGCCGTCGTCGACGTCGACGAGAATACGGGCCGCGGTCTCGACGCCGACCCTCCGGCATAGATATCAGGGCCTTGGAAAGAAGGTGCGCCTTAAAAACCTCCTCGACTCGGGCAGTGGGCCCTTGCCAACTTGGGTTCACTTGTCGCCCAGTTGGTTCGACACATGAGTGAAACCCCTGGTAGACGGGTTCACGACCAAGATCGCCCGATACTCAGCAGAGGCTTCACGTGCTTGTCTACCGGCGCGTCTATTGACATCCTCTCCGCCCTGAAGGAGGGAGATTCCCGTCTGCCTGCTGGTGGTCGCCGGCTGGGGCTTCGGGTGGGTTCCTGTTTCTTCGCGCTGTGCCGGGACGAGTCCCGGTCTTACCCGCGCTCCGCAGGCTGATACGGCCAGTCCGGCCGCCTTGGCGACGTTGACCGCCGCGTTGATGTCCCGGTCCAGGTGGGCGCCGCAGGCCCTGCATGTCCACGTACGGACGTGCAGGGGCTTGGGGCCGTCCTTGACGCCGCACTGCGAGCACACCTGAGACGTCGGCTCGAAGCGTGCGATGCGGATGAAAGTGCGGCCGTACTTCACCGCCTTGTACTCCAGCATCGTGGTGAACGCCGACCATCCGGCGTCGTGCACGGATGTGGCGACGCGGGTGCGGGCGAACCCTTTGACCGCCAGGTCTTCCACTGCAACCGCTTGGTTTTCGCGGATCAGCTTGGTGGAGAGCTGGTGGTGGAACTCACGCCGCGCATCGGCCGTCCGTGCGTGGGCACACGCAACCTTGACCCGGGCCTTCGCCCGGTTCTTCGACCCCTTGGCCTTGCGGCTGAGATCCTGCTGCGCCTTCTTCAGCTTCTTCTCGGCCCGGCGTAGGAAGCGGGGGCTGTCGATCTTCGTGCCGTCCGAGAGGATCGCGAAGTGCGTCAGTCCCAGGTCGACGCCGACCACGCTGTCCGTGGCGGGCAGCGTCCCGGGCTCGGTTGCGACCACGAACGAAGCGAAGTACCGTCCCGCGCTGTCCTTGAGCACGGTCACCGTGGACGGGGTGGACGGCAGGGAGCGCGACCACCTGAGCGGAACGTCACCGACCTTCGGCAGCCGGAGCTTCCCGCCGGTCGTGATCTTCCATCCGGCGTTGGCGGTGAACCGGACCGACTGCCGGGTGTCCTTGCGGGACTTGAACCGGGGCGGCCCCATCTTCGGCCGCTTGCCCTTGAGGCCGTCGAAGTAGTTCTTGTAGGCGGTGTCCAGGTCCGTCAGAGACTGCTGCAACACGACCGAGGACACCTCGGCGAGCCAGGCCCGCTCGGGGGTCTTCTTCGAGGCGGTGAGCTGCTTGGACAGCTCACCTGGCCCGATGAACGGCAGCCCGGCGGCACGGGCGGTCTCACGAGCCTGAAGGGCGTCGTTGAAGACAACCCGAGCACACCCGAACGCCCGTGCCAACGCAATGCGCTGACCGGCACTCGGGTACACGCGGAAGCTGTACCGAAGCTGCATGTCGATCACACAACCCTTTGGTTCATGTCACCACGATGGAACCATAATCCCGATGTACGCACCGGACGTCACGTCGTCTACAACCTGCACGTCCACTTGGTTTTCGTCACCAGGTACCGGCGCGAGGCCATGACCGACGCCATGCTGACGCGGTGCGAGGAGATCATGCGGGAGGTCTGCGCGGACTTCGAGGCCGAGCTGAAGCAGTTCAACGGCGAGGACGACCACGTGCACCTCCTGGTGCACTACCCGCCCAAGGTCCAGCTCTCGAAGCTGGTCAACTCCCTCAAAGGAGTGTCGGCCCGGATGCTGCGCAAGGAGTACGACGCACACGTGCGCCAGTACCTGTGGGGCGGACACTTCTGGTCCGGCTCCTACTTCGCCGGGTCCTGCGGCGGCGCACCGCTGACTGTGGTCAAGCAGAACATCGAGAACCAGAAGCGGCCCGTCTGACCGTCACAGCGGAGGCGCAGCGAACTCCGGCGCTTCGCGCCTCCGCCCCAAGAATGGCCTTCACCCCCTGCCCTAAAGGACGGAGCACTGGCCAAGATCAGAGGTAGACTGTCGCGACTAAGTGTCGTTCTGGTTGGTGGAGTTGGGGTCGGGCAGGCATCGCTTGATGCTTCCGTTCGGCCGGGCAGGGGTGCCGTGTCCTCGCATAAGAAGTATCCGGTTGTCTTGAGTGCCGAAGATCGTCGGGCGTTGGAGCGTGTGACGACGACGGGGGTCCGCAGCGCATCGATGATCAGGCGGGCGCGGGTGCTGCTCGCGTTGGACACCTCGGCCGGCGAGGTCGCTCCGCGGGCGGTGATCGCGGAGCGGGTCGGGGTCTCGTGCGATTCGGTCCGCCTGATCTCGAAGCGGTACGCGGAGGCGGGCGGCGATGTGTGGGCCACGGTCGGCCGGAAGAAACGCGCACTGCCGCCGGTGCCCTCCCCCGTGACCGGCGAGGTCGAGGCAAGGCTGATCGCGCTGGCCTGCTCGAAGCCGCCCAAAGGACACGCCCGCTGGTCGCTGCGCCTGCTAGAGAAGCACGTCGCGCTGGCCGAGGACATTCCGGATCTGGACCACTCCACGATCGGGCGGGTCTTAAAAAAACGGAACTGCGCCCTCATGTGAAGAAGTGCTGGACCATCCCGCCGGCCGCGAACGCGGCCTTCGCCGCGGCGATGGAGGACGTCCTGGCGGTCTACCACCGACCCTTCGACCCGGCGCGCCCGGTGGTGTGCATGGACGAGAAGCCATACCAGCTGCTCGGCCACGTCCGCGATCCGCTTCCCGCGAGGCCGGGCCGTGACCGGCGCGAGGACAACGAGTACGTCCGCTCGGGGCCCTGCTCGATCTTCTGCTGGGTCGAGCCGCTGCGCGGATGGCGGCGCGTGGACGCGCAGTCCCGCCGGACCAGGGTCGACTGGGCGCACCAGGTCGAGCACCTGCTGACCGTGGACTATCCCGACGCCGCCACGGTCGTGCTGGTGATGGACAACCTCAACACACACCACCGCCTCGCTCTACGAGGCGTTCGACCCGGCAAAGGCCTCCGCGCTGGCCCAGCGCCTGGAGATCCACCACACCCCCAAACACGGGTCCTGGCTCAACATCGCCGAGATCGAGCTCTCCGCGCTCACCCGCCAGTGCCTGGACCGCCGCATCGACGACCTCACCGTGCTCAACACCGAACTCGGCGCCTGGCAGCAGCACACCAACAGCAACCAGCGCCAAGTCGACTGGCATTTCACCACCGACGACGCACGCGTGAAACTACGCCACCTCTACCCAACCACACAGCGAAATTAAGCCGCGACAGTCTACTAGACGTGTCCAGTCGGTCTCTGACGTTCCTCGCCGCTCATCTGCGCGAACACCGTCGCCGGATCGGAAGCGGCTGGCGCCGGCTACCGGTCAGCCGTCAAGCCCTGCTGATGTTGGCACATCTGCGCAAAGTAACGACGTACGCCCAGCTCGCAGCGGGTTTCGGAAGCGGGGCGAGCACGGTATACCGCTACATCGGCGAGGCCGTCGACCTGTTGGCCGCCCTCGCGTCGACTCACGTACGAGGCCGTCCGAGCCGCTTCGACGAAGGCTTACGTCCTGCCTGACAGGGCCCTCCTACCTATCGACCGCATCGCTGCCGACCGGCCTCACTCCGGCAGGCACAGGAGGCACGGCATGAACGTACATGCAGGTCATCACCGATCACTCGGCCCGCGAACACAGCATTATGAATGCTCTCGACCCGGCCCACATGCCCTGCTAGGCGGTCAAGGGCTACCAAGGCACCGCGGCACGATCCGGGTTCCTTTCCGCAGCCGATGGAAGGCTCTCTTCGCCGGTCAGCAGGCCGCGAACCGAGCCCAGGCCGAGATCCGAGCCCTCGTCCAGCGAGCCATGACCACCCACAGGTCCTGGCGGCTACTCCGTAGACTTCGCTGCTCGACCACTCGCATCACCGGCCTCGTCCAGGCCGTAGACGGGCGGTCCGCAGGCGACCCGCTCAACAAACAACCGCCTGCTGCGGAAAGTTAAGCAAGCGTTACGGTGGGAACCCACGACTTCCTGGGCGGTGCCGTCCTAGACAGGTCCACCACACTGACAGCGCCGCTCCTCGCGTGGACGCCGGTATGACGATGTCATGATCGGGCAAGATCCCCGCGCGGACGAGATGTTCCCTTTGCCTACGCATTACTGTTGACGCGAGACCGCGCGAGGCGGTCATGGAGGAGTGAGATGAGAAGTAGCAACCCGGTCTTCTCACGACGGGGCTTCACCCGCGACACCGGCGCGCGCGCCGGGTACGCGGGGTTCAACACGGCGCCCCGGACCGGGGGCAGCGCCGTTGGCACCGACCCGTACGCGACGAACCCGTACGCGGCCGACCCCTACGGGCAGCGGACCGCCGCCCGGTCCGGCGCCATGACGATCGACGACGTCGTCTCCCGCACGGCCCTCACGCTCGTCACGGTCGTCGTCACGGCCGTCCTGTCGTGGCTGCTGCTGCCGGTGGACGCGGCGAACGTCAACAAGTCCTACGGCATCGCTGCCGGGGCCACGCTCGTCGCGCTGGTCCTCGGCCTGATCCAGTCCTTCAAGCGCCGGCCGACGCCGGCGCTGATCCTCGCGTACGCGGCGTTCGAGGGCGTCTTCCTCGGGGTGCTGAGCAGCGTCGTCAGCACGTACATCGCGTCGGGGGTCGTCGTCCAGGCCGTCCTCGGCACGATGGCGGTCTTCGCGGGCACGCTCATCGCGTACAAGATGCGCTGGATCCGCGTCACGAACCGCTTCTACCGGTTCGTGACGGCCGCGGCGATCGGCTTCCTGATCCTGATGGCCGTGAACCTGCTGTTCTCCGTCTTCACCCACGGCGACGGGCTGGGCTTCCGCAGCGGCGGTCTCGGCGTCGCCTTCGGCATCGTCGGCATCCTGCTCGGCGCGTGCTTCCTGGCGCTCGACTTCAAGCAGGTCGAGGACGGCGTCGCCTACGGCGCCCCCCGCGAGGAGGCATGGCTCGCGGCCTTCGGGCTGACGATGACACTGGTGTGGATCTACCTTGAGGTCCTGCGGGTGCTGTCGATCCTGCAAAGCAACAACTGACAGCGCGGGGCTCGGAGCACGGCCCTCGCATCCGCGCAGCGCGCGACTCTCGCACCCGAGGCACCGGGACTGGAACACGACAGACCCCGACGGCGCCCGGAACGCGTGAAGGGGTCCACGGGCACCATGCCCGCGGACCCCTTCACGTCATGCACGTATCCGCGTCCGCCTTCGACAATCTCCCCGGCGTCACCGGCGGCGGGCACCCGAGCGGATGTCGCCCCGGCCCGTCCCGGCGCGCAAGGGACCCTGGTCAAAGCAGACGGCGCGCCGCCCGCCTCAGGTCGTGCTCATGGACGATCGCCTTCGCATACCCGTACGAGAGGTCGTGCTCGCCACGCAGCCAGCTCACCTTCTCCTCGAAGCGGACAAGCGCCGGACCTTCATCGAGCAAACACAGCCACTCCGAGACGCCCCGGCCGGTGCACTGCGGAATGTGGGAGAGCAGATTGCGATGGGTCTCTTCGGAAAACTCAAAAGACATCGGCGCCTCCGGACGCGTCGCGTACTGGTGCAGCGGCGCCCGCCTGCGGAGCAACCGTAAACGACACCGTGCCTGAATGGTCACCCGAAGGCAACCGTCCCGGCCCCTTTCTCACCGGTAGTTGGATTGATCACAAACGTTGTTGACACTAGAGGTTGCTCAGGTTGGTGCGGATGTGGGTATGTCGCAGTGGGCAGATGGGGCAGGCCCCGGTCCATGTCGCGAGGGCGATCTGTAGCTCGCGGACACTGAGGTGGAGGCTCTGGCCGCCGCCGTGCCTTCGGGGCTCCGGCCGGCCGTTGCAGGGCGCCAAAGGCGTGGGCGACGGAGACGAGGGTGGCATGGTGGTGCCGGCCGCTCCAGCTGCTGCCCTCGAAGTGGGCCGGGCCCAAGGCCTCTTTCATCCCGCGGTAGTCGTGTTCGGTACGCCCGTGGAGCTTGACGAGGCAGGCCTGAGTGGTCAGCGGGGTGTCGGCGGGCAGGTCCGAGGGCCAGAATCGGACAGGTTCTCCTGGTCGGGTTACTGGGCCGGGAGCCAGTACTCGGATAATCCCGGGCCGTCGGCGGCCTGGCCGGCCTCGCGTCCGGCAGAGCGGATCCGCAAGGCCACGAACCGTGGGTACATCGCTTGGAGCTGCGGCCGATGCCGGGCTGGGAGGCCTCACGCCATTGCACCGACTTCGCCGCCCTGCGTCCAGCGGCCACGGCCAACTGCTTGACCGAGTACGGCTTGTCCGGTACTTCACAGGTGGTGGGCGTCCACTCCCGGAGTGCGGCTCGGTGACCGTTGCGGCTTCGCCGGGGTGGGCCGGCATGGTGGTCGAGATACCCGCCACGTAGTTGACGCCGCAGGCCCCGCACGCCGAGGTGGAGGGCCGCAGCATTACCGTATCCGGCATCCACGACGGCCAGCGGCACCTCAATGCCCCACAAGCGGGTTTCTCCGCGCATGACGAGCGTGAGCTGCCATTTCCCCCACATGCCCGACGTCGTCGACGATCTCACAGGCAGTCGATCTCGGCGGCTTCCTCATCGGGGGCCATTGCCCTCTTCGCGAGGCGGAGCACCATCGAGGCGGCAAGTTTCTCGCCGAGCAGGGCGCCGCCCTGGCGAGTGGAGCGACGCCGCGCAGCCTACGATTGTGCAGCCAGGTCTCGAGGCGTCTGCCACTGCTGGGCCTGGTAGCTCGTCAGCGGCACCACGAACCCGCGGTTGGTCAGCTCCAACAAGCGCGAAAAATACCGGGAACATCTCCATCAGTTGAGTCCGGGATCGGTTGGCCTGGCGGTCTTAGATTCAACTGGCGAGAGCAACAGTGCTGGTTGAGGGCGGTATATGCGGCGAGAGTGGGTCGGCCGAGAGTGCCGGAGCAGATGAAGGCCGAATTGTCGCGCCAGTACAGGGCTGGGGAGTCGATCAGTGCCATCTTGAGGCAGACCGCCAAGCCGCCCGGATCAGTCTTCAGCGCCCTCAAGCACCACGGGGAACTCGCTCCCGTGCCACGCAGGACACGCGCCGACAGCCTGACCAGTGGCGAGCGGGAGGGCCTTGACCCCGAACCCTGAATACGGGTTATGCGGCTGGTGCCAGCGTAGTTGGTGTGAGGTGGCGGGCGTTCTCGAAGGCGATCGGTGATCGTTGTCCGAGGCGGGAGTGTCGGCGTCGGGTGTTGTAGCGGTGGAGCCATCTGAAGGCGTCGAGTCGGGCCTGGCGTTCGTCGGGCCAGCTCTTTCGTCCCTGCAGTGTCTCGCGTTTGAAGGTCGTGTTGAAGGACTGGGCGAGTGCGTTGTCTGCGCTGGACCCGACCGCGCTCATGCTTCGCTGAACCCCTGCTGACCTGCAGGCTTCGGCGAAGGCCCTGCTCGTGTACTGGGCTCCGTGGTCGGTGTGCATGATTGATTCGGCGAGGCTGCCGCGGGTGCGGACCGCCGCGGCCAGAGCGTCGGTGGCGAGATCCGCGCGCATGTGGTCTGCAATGGCCCAGCCGGCCAGACGGCGTGAGGCGAGGTCGATGACGGTCGCCAGGTAGCAGAATCTCCCGCCGTCGATGGGCAGGTAGGTGATGTCGCCCACGTACTTCGTGCTGGGTTTCTCGGCGCTGAAGTCGCGGCCGATAAGGTCCGGTGCTTTGGCCGCGGCCGGGTCGGGGACGGTGGTGCGGTGCCGGCGTCGCAACCGGACCCCTTCGAGCCCGGACGCCCGCATAATCCTGGCGACCTTCTTGTGGTTGACCGCCTCACCGCTCGTCTCGCGGAGCTCGGCGGTGATTCTCGGAACTCCGTAGGTGCCGTCCGATTCTTGGTGCACCACCCGTATCCGGGCGGCCAGTTGTGCGTCGGCCGCCTGCCGGGCAGCTCGGGCCTCGGCTGTCCGGCGCCAGTAGTAAAGGCTCGAGCGGCTCACGCCGAGGATGCTGCACAGCCGCTTCACGCCGTAGCGGCGGTGGAGGTCGGCGACGCACTGGAAGCGGTTCACCAGCGCGTCTCCCCGGCGAAATACTTCGCCGCTTTGCGGAGGATCTCGCGTTCCTCCTCCAGCTCGCGGATCTTCTTCCGCAGAGCCGCGTTCTCCGCTTCCAGCGGGGCCGGCGGCTGGGCCGGTTCCTGCGTCCGGCATCCCCGCGGACGGCTTGCTCCGGCAACCCTCACCCAGTTCCGCAAGGTCTCTGGATTGATCCCCGGATCGGCGGCGACCGACCTGATCGTCGCGTCGGGCCGCGACTCGTACAGCGCGACCGCGTCCGCCTTGAACCCCGGCGGGCAGTTCTTCATGACCACGAGATGTCCGTTCTCAGATCCGCAGGATCCAGTGTCTCGTGTGTCCAACATCAGGGGTCAAGGCCCGGCGATGGTTGGGTTCGACCAGGCCCGGATCGTGGCCTGCGCACGGTTCACGGCCCGCTGCTCCTCTGACACGTTTGTCCCATCGACCTGGGTAGGACGTGCGCACGGCCGATCCGGCACCTGGTATCTCTCTATCCACCCTGCAGCCCGATCTCTGCTGAGGCGAGGGCCGCACCGCTGACAGCCTATCGAACCTCAACGTCCAGCAGTCCGACAGCGGTTCGCGACGATGTACGCAGCCCTCATCGATGTACCCCACCTCGAACGCGGCCTGCTCCAGCCTTCCGACATCCACCGCCCTCCGCCGAATCGATCGCACCGAACCGATCCGAGCAAAGCCGCCAGCGAGCACCCGCCTCCAGCGATACGAGCTCAAACCACCGAGAGAGGGAAGACCATATGAGAAGAACGGAGATCAGCGACAACACGGCCCGAGACGCACCCACACGGCAGGCAGGCAGCATCACCTGAGACCGATGGCATACCTCACCGCGACAGCAGCAACGTCACCCGAGACCAGCAGCGAATCCACCAGGGTTATCTGAGACAACGAGAACGTCACATGAGACGGCCAAAACGCTCGCGGGACCGGAGCACAGGAAGGCCGTTCGCCGAACCACCGCGAGAGACGGTTGAGCGAACGGCTCCTCTGCATGCAGTACCGCCTCTAGGCTCCCTGACCTACAGTTTCGAAGTTGAGGGAGGGATCCTCAACGGTCTCCGGAGCTGCACGATGGAGACTAGATGATCGGTCAGCGCGACCTTCCGGCCTGCTGATTACCGGTCGGCTTCCGTGTCGGGCGCGTCGTACCAGAACTTGTTCCCGCCGCAGGCCCTTGATTATGCGCGCCTCGCTGAGCGGTCGCTCGAGCCCGCTCTGAAAGCCTTTTCATAGTCGCCTCGTCTGCATCCATCACTCTCTTCTGCGATTTTCCGTCAATGCCACCGGTTGCAGCCATGCGGTTCCACTCCTGGGGACTGGGGTGCTGTCCCGGTTGGGGTTGCAAATTCTGTAGCTCATTAACGTAGGCCTTATGTTCTGCCGACGTTTCGGGGCTCCTGAGCCTTACGGGATTCTGAACAGTCGCGCCCGCAGTCGACTTCGTCTTCAGGTGACCCATTTTCTTGAAAGGGTCTGGTTTATCAGTGGGCATTTGAATATCTTCCTTCTGTGCGATAAGGGTTGAGTCTGCGCTCTGAGGCAGAGATAGCCTCGGCCTCTTGCCCTTTTGTAAGGCATTTGCCTATTTGGTTAGACGGTCCGTGTGGCCAGATGGTTCAGCTTCGGTCTGGGCCCCTGCCGAACACAACATCACTCCGCCGCTGAATTGATGGAGTGACGCCGGAACAGCTCGCCTCACACCAGCCTGCTGGCCCTGGTACCTCCTGCGAGGGACACGCCCGACCGACGGTGAGAGGGCCCAGCGAGGAGGGATGGGGTCGCAAGGAGCCGTCCGTCTCAAGGACCGGAGTCGAAGCGTGAGGCTACTGCCGCTCTAAGACCGTGTCCTACATGGCGAGTTGGGGTAGACCGCGCGTGTATGGGGCGTGGGCGATGGGACTGGATTGTTCCGGTCGGTTTGTGGGAGATCGCGGAGTCGGTGCTGCCGCCAGCGCGTGTGCGGCCGCAGGGCGGCAGGGTGGCGAATATCGACGATGAGGCGGTCTTCGCCGCGATCATCTACGTGCTGGTCAGCGGCTGCGCTTGGTGTGCGTTGCGACCGTGCTTCGGAGTGTCGGAGTCGACCGTGCACCGCCGGTTCGTCATCTGGTCCCGCGCCGGTGTCTGGGGCCGGCTGCACCAGAGAGTTCTGCAACTCCTCGGCGAACAGGGCCTGGTCGACCTGTCCCGGGCAGTCCTGGACTCGGCGCACGCACGCGCTAAAAAAGGGGGCGAACTTGCAGGTCCGAGCCCCGTGGACCGTGGTAAGCACGGTTCCACAATGCATGTCCTGTCGGATGCGGACGGACTGCCCCTACGCGTCGGGCTCTCCGCGGCCAACACCCACGACAGCCTCGGCCTGAAGCCGATGCTGTCCCATTTCCACATGGGACACGAATCCCACGCAGCCCAGTCCAAGCCTCAGCGTCTCCATGCCGACAAAGCGTCCGACATCCCCCACCCGCGGAAATGGTTGTGGGGCAAACACATCGGCATCCGTATCGCCCGCAAAGGAACCGAGTCCAGCGAACGATTAGGGCGCCGCAGGTGGGTGATCGAGCGGACGATGTCATGGCTGACGGGTTACCGCAGACTCAGCCCCCGATACGAACGCCAACCGGCAACTACCTGGCCTTTTCTCGGCCTCGCCGCAGCCCTCTGCTGCTACAAACGACTCATTAAACTCACCATGTAGGACGCGGTCTAATACTGCAACGACACTCCGTGACGCGGTGCGTTCCTCGTCGTTGAACTCTTCATGCAGGAGGATATAGCTGACGGTTGGTCAGGTGCGTTCGGTGACTTCGTGGCGCGGTTCGCGGGGCGCTTCGGGCCGGTGGAGCCGAGGCGACGGATGGTGTCCTACCTGCGGGGACCGCTGAGTGAGGCGGAGCGCAAGAACGGCTGGACGCTGGCTGAGGGCGCCGGGGACACGGGTCCCCAGGGGATGCAGCGGCTGTTGAACCACTACCTGTGGGACGCGGATGCCCTGCGCGACGACGTCCGTGACGCGGTGGTGGAGCACCTCGGGGATCCCGTGCGGGGTGTGCTGATTCTTGACGAGACGGGATTCCTGAAGAAGGGGGTCCGGTCCGCGGGGGTGGGCCGGCAGTACTCGGGGACTGCCGGCCGGATCGAGAATTCGCAGATCGGGGTGTTCCTGGCCTATGGCTCCGACCGGGGGCGGGCGTTGATCGACCGGGAGCTGTACCTGCCGAAGGACTGGACATCGGATCGTGAGCGCTGCCGGGCGGCGGGTATCAGTGACGAGGTCGAGTTCGCCACCAAGCCGGATATGGGCTTACGCATGCTGCAGCGTGCCGTTGATTCCGGTATTCCCTTCGGGTGGGTGACCGCGGACGAGGTATACGGCCAGACGAGCCGCCTGCGGATGTGGCTGGAGGAACACAATATCCCTCATGTTCTCGCGGTCCCGAAATCACAGATGGTCATGACCATGGGATTCTTCGGCCAGGCCCGCGCCCACCAGCTGGTCAGCGAGCTTTGTGACGGTGCGTGGACACGCCTGAGCTGCGGCGGGGGCGCCCACGGCCCGCGCGAGTATGACTGGGCAGCGGTACCCATCAGGCCCTGGCGGCGAGAAGGCTGGGGCCACTGGCTGCTGGCACGGCGCAGCCTCACGGATCCCACGGACATCGCCTACTACATCTGCTTCTGCCCGGCCGGGACTTCGCTGGAAGAGCCTGTCCGAGTCGCGGGATCGAGGTGGATGATCGAGGAGTGCTTCCAGAGCGCGAAGAACGAAACGGGACTCGATCACAACCAAGTCGGCGGCTACATCGCGTGGTATCGGCACATAACCCTCTCCATGGCCGCCCTTGCCTTTCTCGCCATCCTGCGGGCAGAGGCAAAAAAGGAGGGCCGCATACCGGCCGCGATCAATCCCTCATCCCCGTGACCATGAACGAGGCCCGACGAATCTTCAATCGCATCTCTTCTCCTATTCGCCACAGCATCCAGCACCTGCTCGCCTAGTCTCTATGGCGAAGAAGAAGCCAAGCCCGGGCCCGCATCAGCCACTACAGACGCAGAGGACATCACGGAGTGTCGTTGCAGTACTAACCTCGATCTTTCTTGAGGGTCCGCCGACGGAGTCGGCGGACCCTTTTGCTTTCCGGTGCTGATGCCGGGCAGGCCGGTGGCCCGGCTGTCGCGTCGGGTGGGCGCCGGGTTCCACTGCCCGGGCGGGTGATGCTGCCGCAGGGACGATGGGTTGCCAGTCAGCCGGGGTCAGGCAGGAGCGCGAGCCGTTCAAGGGCGGCGGTGATCTCGCCGGTCCAGGGCCAGTGCCGGGCGAGGCGGAGAATCCTGCGCCGGTCGGTGGTGACAAGCTCGCCGGCTGCGGAGAACAGGCGAAACCGCAATCGACGCGGTTCCCAGAGCCTCGCCCGGCCGGTCAGCGCGAGCATGGGCATCCAGGCCAGCGGGTCGAGCGCGATCTGGACGATCTCCATCCAGACCCGGTTCTGGGCGGTGTCGTGCAGGGGCAGGTTGCGCAGGCCGGTGGCCCGGGCGGCCCGGATCCGGTCCTCGGCCCGTGCCCGGAGCCGGTGGCGCAGCTCGAGCTCGGCGATCGGCCGGCCGGTGGTGTTGGTCGCGAAGCACGTGATCCGCATGCCGTCCGCGTCCGTGATCCTCAACTGGGCGCCGGGATGGGGCCGTTCCTTGCGGACGATGAGCCGCATGCCCTTGGGCCAGTCGTCCAGGAGCTTGCCGGTGAGCTCGGCGACCCAGGCCCCGTCCCGGGCCTCACCGTCGGCCTCGACGGCCGGGGTCCAGGCCGAGGCGGGGACCTTCAGCACGTGTTCGTGGATCGCTTCGGTGACCGTCATGCCGACCGAGTAGGACAGCCATCGGCCCCGCTTCGCGAGCCAGGACACGAAGTCGTGGGTGCCGCCGGCGGAGTCCGTGCGGATCAGCGTCTGCCGTCCTCGCCGGTAGTGTTTGGGCAGTTGGGCCAGGGCGAGTTGGGCGGTGGTGATGTGGTCGGCGGCGGTGTTGGAGCCCGCGTTTCCCGGTCGCAGGAGGGCGGCGACGGGTTCACCGGTTCCGCCCGGTCCGTGGTCGACGAAAGCCGTCAGCGGGTGGTGGCCGTAGGTCTTCTTCCAGGTCGCGGCCGCGTCCCGCTTGTCGGAGTGGGCGATCACGAGGACGCCATCGAGGTCGACAGTGACCTGGCCGTCGGCGTCCGGGGCGTTCTCGCCGGCCAACGACCAGGCACGATGACGGATGTCGGCGTACGGCTTTAGCTCCCCAGTTGCGTACAGACGAACGTCCCCAGGTGTCAGGCCACTTCGGTCTCTCGCTCGAGGGCCTTGAGGCGGTTCTTCAGCCGGTAGCTGTTGCCGTTGATGGGGACTACTTCGCAGTGGTGGAGGAGGCGGTCGAGGATCGCGGTGGCGAGGACTTCGTCGCCGAAGACCTGGCCCCATTCGCTGAAGGTCTTGTTCGAGGTGAGGATGATCGAGCCCTTCTCGTAGCGCTTGGAGATCACTTGGAAGACCAGGTTCGCCTCGGCTCGCTCCAGCGGCTGGTAGCCGACTTCATCGACCACCAGGACACTCGGCCGCAGGTAGGAGCCGAGTTTGCTGGTCAATCTGCCGGCGGCCTCGGCGGTCTTGAGGTTGCGGACCATGTCGTCGAGGCTGGTGAAGTAGATCGAGTAGCCGGCCCGGCAGGCCGCGACCGCCAGCGCGACGGCGATGTGTGTTTTGCCGACTCCGGGCGGCCCGAGCAGGGCCACGTTCGCCTTGGCCTCGACGAACGACAGGGTCGCGAGGTCCTTGATCTTGCGCGGGTCGAGCTCGGGCTGGAAGGAGAAGTCGTATTCGTCGAGCGTCTTGTGGTGCGGCAGTTTCGAGGTCCTCAGGCCGCTGCGGAAGCGCCGGTCGTCGCGGACGGCGAGTTCCTCGGAAAGCACCAGGTCGAGGAAGTCGAGATAGCCCATCTTCGCCTCATCCGCCCGCCGGGTGTACTCGTTGACGGCTTCGGCCAGGTGGGGCAGGCCGAGCTTGGCGGCCGTGGTGCGGATGCGGTTGCCGGTCAGCTCGCTCAAGACGTGTCCTTGCTCTGGGAACGGGTGGTGAAGGGGCGGGTGCCGGTCAGCTCGTCATAGACCGACAACGGCCGGCGTCCGACCTCGATCCGGCTGGCCGCGGCCCTGTTCAACAGGGCCTGCAGCGGCCCGGATTCCTCACTGCGGGGACGCCCTTGGCGGGGTTGGAGCGGGATGTCGCCGGTGGTCGTCCGGCGCCCCTTGCCGGTGGGGAGGCCGTCCCAGTGCTTCTCCTCGACGACCCGCGCTCCGCGGCCGACCGCCCGCGGGTGCATGGCCAGCAAGGTCTCGCCGCTGGTATCGGGGGCGGTCGAATACAGCATGACCTGCGACTTCGTAGCGCGGATCTCGATCAGCTGGCGGGGTCGGACCTTGCGGGCGGGTACTGAGTAGAGGTTGCCGCCGAAGGCCACCAGGCAGTCCTTGCCGACCGGTCGCAGATGCCTTTCGGCCACCAGATACGGGGTGGGCGGCAACGGTCGTAGAGCCGCGTGATCGCGGGCAGCCCGCTCGCCGATGACTTCCCGGTGCGTCTTGTGGATCTGAGCCCGCCGGTGCGGCACCCACGCGGTGAACGCGGCGTCCATCTCATCGGTGGAGGAGAAGGCCCGCCCGGACAGAACATGATCACGGACGATCAGAACCTGGCGTTCGACCCGGCCTTTTCCGGTGGGCCGGTAGGCAGCCAGCACGTCGATGTCGAAGTCGTAGTGGCCGGCGAATCCGGCCGCCTCCGGATGCAGGGGAACCGCCTCACCAGGAGCGACGTGGCGGCGGACGACGGTCTTGGTGCGGTCGTAGACGATCGTCATCGGCGCCCCGCCGAAGTGCGCGAACGCCCGCCGGTGGCAGTCGAAGAACGTCTGCAGGTCCTGGCTGCTGGTAAAACAGCAGAACGGATCTCGCGAGTACGACAGGACCATGTGGAAGGAGTAGACCTTCGGGATGCCCATATGCGCGAGGATCTTCCCCTCGTCACCCCAGTCGACCTGGGCCTGGGCCCCCGGGATCACCTCGAACCGGCGGTGCATGCCCGCCAGTTCCCGCGGCGTGATCCCCAGTTCCTCGGCGACCCTCGGGCGGGCTTTCTGAACGTAGAGCTTGACCCGCTGATAGTTGCCCGTGAACCCGTACTCCCTGGCCAGCCGCTCGTGGATGACCGCGGCCTTCATCAAGATCTCTGCCCGGAGCATCGAATCGATCAGCGGCGCGAACTCGTCGATCACCCTCGCCAACGACCGCCCGTTCGTCGACCGCCGCGGCGGAGTCGCCGGCCCCGGTGCCGAGAGGTACTTGCGGACCGTCTTGCGGTCCAGCCCGGTCTCCCTGGAAATCTCCGACAGGCTCATCGCCCCGGACTCCAAGAGGCCACGAAAACGCCGCAGTTCCAACCAGCGACGTGGATCCAAAACCATCGCCGACCACCCTTCGCCACCCACACCGACATGCAGCAGAGTGCCGAAAGCGGCCCCTCAACACGTCAAGAACTGGGGACGTTCATCCGTACGCGGGTGGGGACGTTCATGTGTACGCCGACAACGGACTTCGGAGCGTGCGGACCGGACGGCCTGCAGGGCTTTGTCGCCGGATGCGGCGAGGGTGTCGATCAGGCGGGAGACGGTCGGGTCGGAGGCGACCGGGCCGAAGACGGCCGGCTCACACCGCAGCATGGCGACGTCTGCGAGGAAGTCCCCGCCCAGTGCGACCGCCAGGGCGACGTCCAGGAGGATCTTGCCGGGATCGTGGACGGCCCGCGGTTTGCGCCACGGAGCCAGAGCTGCGGATATCGCCTGGTCAAGGCCCGTCTTGCGGACCGTCTCCAGCAGCAGGACCGCACCGGCCTGCGAGAGCACCTGCCGACCGTCTGCCTGGACACGGACACGTGGGTACGACGAGATAGGCTCTCTCACCTGGAAAGTGCTCTTTTCCTTGCAGCCAACAGGACCCTCAGCAAGTCCTATCGTTGCAGGTCAAGGGCACTTTCCGTGCTTCTGATCAACTCTTGGACAGCCCACCTCGTGAAAGCCCGAGGCTAAGGGTGAGCAGGCGGTCTGTGCAGGGGTGGCGTTGTGCTCGACTTGAGCGCGGCGAGGCCGCAATCGCGTCGAAGGCCTCTCCAGGTCGGTTCCCGCTCAGCGAGACGCAGATCGCCAGACTGAAGTGCGAGTTGGACCGTAGCCCGCTGGTCCATGCCTGGTCGGACCACCGGCGAGCGCTTTCACCCATGACGTCGTTGATCGGCCCTCTGGCCCACGTCCGACCGCAAGCGGAGGACACGTTGGAGCAGCGTCGCTGGAGCTGGCAGCAGCGGCGATCCATCGAGCGACACGACGATACGGTCACGGTGAAGAAGAGCAAAACCTAACCGCGGGTGAGCGCATCACGGAGGGGCCGCGGTGCCTGGACGCCTCAGGCTGCAGCGACCAGGCGGTTTGGGATCGAGGGCGTCTCAGGGGCCTTGACTCGGCTCTGCACCCTGGGCACGGGCTGCGAGCTGCGAGCTGCGTGGGCGCTACGGCCGTGGACGATGTTTCGTCAAGGCGGGTCCCACACTCGTTGAACTAGCTCCACCGGCTGTAGCGCCCACGCTTGAACGTCGCTTTGAAGGACTCGGCGAGCGCGATGTCCCATCCAGGAGCCGACCGCATTCGTGACTCTTCCCCCTCGTGAACGAGGGGGAAGAGTCACCAGTACTTGAACAGCGCAGACTCGTGGCCACTCGGACCGAGGAACTGCTGGAGAACCACCTTCTGAAGATCCTGACGTTCAAGCCGGGAATCTCTCTTGCCGCGAGCGTTCGCGACGTCTCATCAGGTCGACTGGTGCGTCGTTCGCTTTGTTGTGCCGGGTGTGAGCAGGCTGGTGGCCTCGCTGTCTCAGCGGCTGGGCGCCAGGTTTCACAGCTCCGGCAGGGTCGTGCTGCTTGTTGGGGCGGGAGTCTGCTGGCCGGCCCAGGGTTCGGGAGGGTGTCGTGCTTGGCCAGGACACTGGTGAACGTCGATCCAGAGCCAGCGGTCGGAGGATCTGAGGTTGCGGCGCGGGCGGTGGTGACGATGTGGGCGGTGGCGGGAAGAGGCGGAGTCGCAGTCGGCGTGGTTCCCAAGGCCTGGTCTTCCCGGCCAGCGCGGGCACCGGCATGCAGGCCAGCAGATCGAGTGCGTTCTGGACGATCTCCAGCCAGATCCGGTTTTGGGTCACGCCGTGCAGGGGCAGATTGCGTGGACCGGTGGCTCGGGCGTTCCGGATGCGTTCCTCAGCGTGGGCGCGTCGATGGTGCAGCAATTTTCAGGGCTTTGATCTTCTCGCCGGTGGTGTTGGTGGCGAAGCAGGCCGGCCGCAGCCCATCGGTGTCGGTGAAGCACAACTGGGCCCCGAGGTGAGGACGTCCCCTGCGCACGATCAGCCGCATGCCCTTGAGTCAGCCCTTGAGGACGTCACCGTCGAGTTCGGCGACCCAAGCGCCGCCGCGGATGACTCCGCGGGGCTCGATGACCACCGCCCAGGCAGAGGCGGGAACCTTCAGAACGGTCTGGTGGACGGCTTCGGTGATGGTCACCTCAACCAGGTAGGACACCCACCGGGGGCGCTGGGCGAGCCAGGCCACGAACTCGTGGGCGCCACCACTGGAATCGCTGCGGATCAGTCCCTGCCATCCGCGCCGGTACTTCCTCGACGGCGGAGCCAGGCAAGTCCAGCGGTCGCTACGCGATCGGCGGCGTTGTTGGAGCCCGCGTTCCCTGGCGGCATCGGAGCTTCGGCAGGCACCTCGCTGTTGCCCGGTCCCTGGTCGACGAAGCTCGTCGGTGGGTGGTCCGAAGGTCTTCTTCCAAGTTGCGGTGGCGTCCTGTTTCTCGGAATGCGCCAGCACGAGCACCCCGTCGATGTCCACGATCACGTGCCCGCCGGCGTCCGGGCCCGCCTGTCTTGTCAACTTCCACACGTGGTCGCGGACCTGTGCTCGTGCGGCGTGAATCGCTGTCAGAGCCTTCGGCCCGGCCGGGACGAGGGGATCGATCAGGCGGGAGACGGTGGGATTCGAGGCCGCCGCACCGCATCCCGCCGGCTCGGCCCGCCGTATGCCGGCATCGGCCAGGCATTCACCGCCGAGCGCGGCCACCAGGACCACATCCAAAAGGATCTTCCCCGGATCGTGGACCGCCGCGGTTTGCGCCACGGCGCCAGCGCCGCCGATAGCGCTTTCTCCAGCCCGGACCTGCGGGACCGTCTCGATCACGAGGACACCACCGGCCTACGAGACCACAGCGCGGCCACCGCCCCTGACCCAGGCACGTAGGTATGAACCGATACGCCTCTTCACGTGGGAAGTGCCCCCGACGGTGGCGGGAGCAAGAGCCTTAACAATCCTTCATTCTCACTGTTCAGCGGCACTTTCCGCTTACCCGACCACCCATCGGACAGCCCGCTTCATGAAGGCCGGAGGTTAGGACCGGAGCCAGATCCTCATCGACATCGGCGGCGGCAGTTCGTTCCCGACTGCCGCCCACCTCGCCGCCTGCGTCGGTCTCGCCCCCACAACCCGCAGTTCTGGCCCCGTGATCTGGGGCGAACAGCCGTCCCGACGTGGAAGCAAGCAGCTCAAAGGGGCCTTCTTCTTGTCCGCGTTCGCGATGCCGACCGACCCGGCTTCCCGGGCCTACTACGACAAGAAAGTCAGACAAGGAAAGCACCAGACCCAAGCACTCCTCGGCCTCGCGAGGCGACGAGCCGACGTGCTCTTCGCCATGCTCCGCGACGACACCTTCCACGAACCCCCAACCCATTGCCACAGGTTGACGAAACGCACAGGGGCCTCTTCGCCCGCCCTCAATTCGAAGACTTGTCGGCGAACCATCGTCCCGCAAGTCCCCCGCGACCCACTCAAGGGCCTAAACGCCCTCGCATCCCAGCAGACTCGCCTCAGACCATCAACAAACATCGATGCCGTTCCCCCAGATGAGGCAGCAACACTCCGAACCGGACAATGATCCGCCGCAGCCCCCACTCCGAAATCACGACACCAGATCATCGAAACGCATCCGTGGAAGCAAAACCTTGACTCCTCCCAAGTTCACCGGTTGCGGAATCCTCTTTCCTACACCGTCCGTCGAGTCGGGGACAGGACCGCCGGCCGTGCGCCGGAAAAGGAGCGGACGCCTTTCGACACTACCTTCGATGACTACCCGCCAGCAGCCCGTCAATGGCCTCAACAGCACCAGTGCCACTGAGAATCTACACCGTGCACTGGATACACATCACGCGGCGACCATCATCCATGAGTCGCGGATAACTATCCAGGGAACCTCAACGGCCGAAACCAATGAAGGCTGGCACGGTTAGGCGCGTGCCGAAAACTTCAGTGTAGGAAGACATGGGTTTGCGCTCCAAGCGTTACCCGCTTGGAGCGCAAACCATTTCTCACCCGTAGCTAGGTGAGCACACTCAGGATAGAAGGGCCTCCCATCGCCTACCGTCGCGTTGAAGAGTGCGCACTGCTACCGCCGCTAGTGCCGCTACGCGCCGGCCTGGTGGCTGAGGTCTGTGCATTCTGAGTAGTACCGCCGCTACGCGCCGACCCCGCCGACTGGCCAGAACTCTGAGAGTACACACTGCCAGAACTACCACTGCCGCTACCACCGCCACGCGTCGGCCTGGAGTCTGAGCCTCCGGACGAGTGTCCATTCGTCCCACTGCTATTCGACGAATGGGACGACGCTACACTAGGCGCAGTTCGATACGACGGGGCCTGTGAATCACTCCTTCGTACTGTATAACCCGGGACTGGATCAGTAAGGGCAGAATGCTCCGCCTGCGCCGATGTATCGGACTCTACAGCGTGCCGCGAGGGCCGGTAGGCAGGATCCATACTGTTGAACGCGTTCTGAATGCCCTCGTTGGTGCTAAAGTCCATCGTACCGGCAGTGGGCCGTTGAGCCGGTCGGTAGCTGCTGGGGCCAGCTGTAGACGTAGAGGCACGGGGTTGAGGGGTACCGGTCCTTGCCCTTTCCGCGGCGCGCAGCTGAGCCATGTTCACATGGTTTGGCCGATCATTCTGCCCAAAAATCCTCTCGTCTGAGCGCGCGGGCCGCGGAGGCGCAGGGTTTTGCCCTTGCGCCCGCTGTGCTGCCCGTCGCCGTTCGCGTTCGCGACGAGCCGCCTCCTGCGGTGACATTCCCTCTTCTGGCATTGCGCTTCACCTTTCTGGCCAGCACTTAAGTGGTGCTTCATACATAGCGACGGCTCGCAAGGCACGCGGGTTCGATGAAGGCCACTCCCAGGTCTAGAAACGGTTTTGTCCGGGCGGAGCTGCATGGCTGGCGCGATGTCAGCGGCACCGGGCGGCCTGTGCCAGCGTGCGAGGACCACCCTGGGGAGCAAGATGTGTACGGCGGCCGATGTGGCAGTGGTCGATCCCGCCGACGACCCGGGGAGGGGAGGTCTGGCCCCGTCCTGGGGCCACGACGCCGCCTTTGTAGGCGATGAGTGCTCCGAGACCTCGCAACCGCCGCACCTGCCTCAGGAGATGTGCTGGGAGAGGGCTGTCGCAGGTGGCCTTCCTGCCGGCGGCTCCCAGCCTTCGGCACCTTCGGCAGCACGCTGCGCGGGATCCAGGGAACTGGCATGTTGCCATCCGACCATTGGCGGCCGCCGGTACAGGGGATGCCTGTTGACTGCGGGGAAGCGGCGGGTGTCATTGATGGCCTCTGACAGCCGGCAATGAGAGGTGGCAACGCGGGGGCCAGTGGGGGACCGGAAGCTATAAGTTCTTCCAGCTCGGAGTCGACTCTTGGGCTCGTCTGCGGCTCACCCATGAGCGGGACTGGCAAACGAGCAGTTCTGTTCCGTAGTCGGTGGTGACGGCAGGTAGCAGCTGTCGTCGACTTATATGTGAGATGACAACTCCCTCGTGGCGCTGGCACTTTCATGGCTCTCGACGCGGGTTGTAGAGGACGTGATGGATGACAGTGAGGCGATCCGGGTCATCGCCCGGGATATGCCGATGTATGGCCGGCAGGTAGTGGCGCGTGTCCGGGTGCGGCGCCGGGTCTGCCCGGTCCTGGGCTGCCGGTGGCAGACTTGCTGCGGCGCATCCCCCACCGACGGTGCGCGCGGGGGTCGAGGCCGCGTGCCGGGACGCCCGGCTGCCTAGGTCGAGACGACCTCCCGAGCCCCGCCCAACGCGGTGCAGGCCAGCGACCGCCACCATCCGTGGCGCAACCTGTGCGACAAGGCCCCAGTACTCCAGCAGAATTTCGGTGTCTGACCTGTGGGTTTCGCTGGGCGGCTGGAGTGTAGCGGGTCGCGAAGTGGTCGGGGCGGCCTCACGGAGACCGACCTCGAACGTGCGGCAATGCCGCCGGTAATGACAGTGGCGGGCGACGGCCTGGCGTCGCCGGCGCCAGTTGGATCAGCTCATCGCGTGGCGTCGGCCTCGTTGTCCACGCAGGTGCGGGGGTCTCGGGCGACAAGCTGCCAGAAGTCGCCGAACCCCTGCCACTGTGAGCTCGATGACCTCGGCCGCCTCACCTGTCCCGTCCCTTTTTCTCTGGCCTGGTGCGCCGTGACAGCCAGGAACGCGTGCGCGAGCATCGCGAGGGTGATGTGGCGATACCAGCCCACGTAACGGCGGACTTCGTACTGGTCGAGGCCGCACTCGTTCTTCGCGGCCTGGAAGCACTCTTCAATCGTCCAGCGTGACCCGGCTATCCGCACCAACTCCCGGACGGTGATGTCCAAGGGAGCGTAGGCAAGGTAGTAGGCGATCTCAACGAGCTTGCGGAGACTGCGCGGGCCAGCGCCCAGCGCATCCGGTGGGGGACCTCGCCCTGATAGTCGAACTCGGCAACAGCAGGCAGCCGCACCGCCGCCCAGTGGTAGACACGCGGGCACTTCGCTCCGTCACCGCAAGATATCTCTTCCCACGCTTCGCCCGGCGCCTGCGCAAACAGGCCGTCGATACGAGGACAGCCCACCGCGAACTGGGACTTGGGCACGGCCAGCACATAGCCCACGCCCGACTGCTCGAGCATGCGACGAAACCGGCTCCCCTGGCCGTAGGCGGAATCCGCTGTAACCCACGCGATCGGCAGCGGGGAAGCGAGAGCACGCAGGACCATGCGTCTGGCAAACTCGCCTTTGGTGGCGAACTCCCGCTCATCCGGGACCCTGGCCAAGCGGCAGCGTTCGCGGTCCTCAGCCCAGGACTTGGGGGATAGAGCTCGCGGTCGACCAGAGCCCGACCTCGGGAGGTGGCGTAGGCGGAAAATACCCCGATCTGGCAATTCTCAGTGCGACCGGCGGTCCCGGAGTACTGGCGCTGGACCCCGGCGGAGGTGGTGCCCTTATTGATGAACCCCGTGTCGTCGATGATGAGGACCCCGCCGTCCTCGCCGAGTTCGTCAGCGACGTATTCCTGCAGGTCGTCCCGGATGTCGTCGGGCTGCCACTTTGCGTCGGCGAGCAAGTGCTGCAGGCCGTCAGGAGTGGGATGGCCCGCTTGCTCGGCCAACTGCCAGCTGTTCTTGCCTGCTACCGGCGAAAGCAGTCCCCGGACGTAGTCGCGCATGCGGCGGCGAAGTTCCACACGGCCGAACCGATGGCCGATGGCCACAAAAGGGTTATCCAGTTCCAGATCCCACCGCACGGCAGCCCGCTCGCCGATCACCTGAAGAGACTTCCCCCGAAGCTCTCCTCATTGGCGGCGTTGTCGCACATTCGAGGGTCGGTCTCCGTGAGACCGCCCCGACCACTCCGCAACCCGCTACACTCCAGCCGCCCAGCGAAACCCACAGGTCAGACACCGAAGTCCTGCTGGAGTACTCAAGGTTGTCCCGTAACTCCTCGAAGCTGCGATCAGCTCGGCATCGTGGCTGACGTTTGTCCCCTTCCGCCCCGACCCTCAGTCGCGAGTGGACCTACCCCGAATCGGGATCAACCAGACCCTGGAGAGCCCATCGCGAGCTACGGGGCAGCCCCTAGCCGAGATCTGCACCCACGCCCCCTGCCGGGCCACCGTCACCCCGCACCGCCCCAGCGCCGTCCGAGAGCAGACCACCCGCGAGCGCTGGCACAAAGTCCACGCGCCCTCGACTCCGGCATCGGCCTGCCCGGTCGCCCCCGCAGACTGAGCCTCGCCCTGAACACCGTCAAGCGCTACGCCCGCTTACCCGAACCGTCCACCGACCGCACCGCTCCACGCCACCGACCCACCCTGACCGACCCCTACCGCGCCCCCCGCACCGACAACCAGTCATCCCCTCCACTCACCCCCTGCACAAAATCAGGGAACCGGACCGCGCCAGCAACGCCAACCGACCAGGCCGTTACCCCAACCAAGATCACACCGAAGACCACCGCCCTCTCACAACCCC
Source organism: Streptomyces sp. NBC_01497 (assembly GCF_036250695.1). Taxonomy (NCBI): domain Bacteria; kingdom Bacillati; phylum Actinomycetota; class Actinomycetes; order Kitasatosporales; family Streptomycetaceae; genus Streptomyces; species Streptomyces sp. NBC_01497. The sequence continues at coordinate 74,781 of NZ_CP109428.1, forward strand.
CCGCCACCCTGCCCGACTCCTCTTTACCGACCCGGAGCACCCGCGGACCAAGACCACCGACCTGCTCCGCCCCCTCACCGCGACCTGACCTCAGACCACCCAGCTCACCCCCTCACTCGCGACCTCGCCGCCCTGCTGACACCAGTCGGCTACAACGACTCCAAGCTCCCCCAGTGAGCCTTTTCCATCTTGATCAGGTTGCGGGTTCGAGTGCGACGACGACACGGACGACGGCGGTGATCCGGGTGGTGCTGCAGCGGAGCTTCCGCAGGAGGCGTGAGGGTGGCCAGGGCGCGTTCGCCGAGGCTGCGGATCTTCGCGTGATCGCGGTTGTGACGCCGGCGCCAGCTGCGAAGGTCCTTCCACCGGTATAGGACGCGGACAGCAGGGCCTGCACCCTGATATGCCCCGTCCGCCCAGCACTTGACGTCGTCGACGGTCAGGACGGCGAGGATGCCGTGGATCCGGGCTGAGGTCAGATCGTCACGGCTCCGGGTAGGGCGTCCGAAGCCCAGATCAGACGGCCGGCTCGATCCGCGAGGACCTGCACGTTCATCCCGTGGTGCTTCTTCTTCCCCGAGTAGTACGGCCGGTCGGCAGCGATGCGGTCAATCGGCAGCACGGTGCCGTCGAGGATCAGGTACGCCTTCTTCCGCGCGGTCGTCATGGCCTGTTCCAGCGTGGGCGCGAATGCGGCCAGGAGGTCGACGGCCTCGCGTATGTACCGGTGGACCGTCGTGATACCGACGCGGAAACCTGCTGCGAGACGGCATGGGTGTCACCGCAGCGAAGGCGGGCCAGGACGAGCAGGGTGAAGCCTGCCTTGGAGCAGCGGCCCCACCGAAGGGGTCAACACCCACACCAAACGGACCACGCGGCAGACGCACGACCGTGCCGGATGCGAACTCCTCCCCCACCACATCTTGCTCAGCACGTAGGCACGCAATACCACCACCGACTACGGAACAGAGCCGAACGTCATACAGACCCATCACATCGGTGAACTCGCCACTGTCCTCACACGTCTGACCAACGAAAGGGGCGTCTGGCGTCTCGGGGACCTGTTTCCCGGGCGCCGCTGGGATGAGGGGACTTCTTTGCGAAAGATTGCGGTGGCCGCTTCATTTGTCTATGGGCACTTCACCTCCCTTAATCGGGCGGCCGCGTTCTTGGCTGACCGTGGACATCGTGTCACGTTGCTGAGCCACGAGCAGTCCCGGGCGAAGGCTAGTGAGAGTGCAAGCCTTCCGTTGAGGGGGCCAACGTCAACTTGGAGCCGTTGTGCACCCTGCCGGAACGGCCCACAGTGACCGCCGGGCCCGAGCAGTTCGCCTGGAATATACACAATGTGTTCGTTAGAGCAATGGAGGCCCCAGCACCCCGACCTCCAACGTGTCATCGGCGAGGCCTTGGACCAGCCGGTGGTCCTGCTCCATGAGACTGGGTTTCTGGGGGCGGCCCGTCCCCGTTTGAAGTGACAGGCGGCTCGTGCCGTTCTCCAGGCGCTGCGGCACGGAGTGCCGATGGTCACTGCGGCGTTAGCGAAGAGAAGCTGGAGAACAACGTTCGCTCGCCTAGCCGCAACAGGCGCGGTCGTAAATCAAGCCGCTGGGCGAGCAGCTGCCACCAAAGTATTCAAGGTCGTCGAGCAGATCCTCGACGCTGCCTCCTTCCGGAACAACGCCCGGCGCCTAGCGGCCGGGCACGCCGCCGTTGGCGCGTTCGACGAGGTGGAGGAGGCCTTCACTAGGCCGACCTTAGAACCCCGGCGGGGACAGACCGTGCGTGTTGATCGCCAAGTGCCGCTCGCGCTAATCAAATCTCTGGCCATCAGTCTCGGCAGACTTGACGGACTGCGATTCGAACTGTGTGGGGAGCCTTCCGCTACTGCCAACGGCTCCGGCCAACGAGCTCGTCAAGGATCTGACCGATGATCCCGGCGGCGGCGCAGCGGGCCATGGATCTCCACACCCCGCGGTGTGCGAAGTCAATAATGAAAGAGAATATCTGATGGGTGCTTCACCCACCTACCTGGAGACTTACTGTGATTGAGCGGCGCTACGAAGATAGGCAGAGGACGGATCACCGTGCCTGGGGGGACACTAGGCGAAAAATTTCCGAGAACATGGAGATCGCCGGAAGCCTCGCAGCCAGAACGCAGAATCTCTTCGAGAGGAAAGTAGCTGCGTCAGATGAAGCCATTCGTAGTGAAGTAGGGCCACGGCGTGAAACCACTAGCGGTCTTACCTCCCAGGAGATTAAGTCCATTTTTGAAGATAAGGTCGCCCCCAGTATTAACTTCGTGGGCTGCGGCCGCAAAGGGCCGACAGCGTTGGTTCTAATCGGGCAGGTTGGCGCAGGGAAGACGACCGCACAGCAGGGTTTGATGAAAAAGTTTGATATCGCTGATGCTGCTGTAATTGACTGCGACGCCATGCTCGCCTACCACCCTCGATACGCGTCTAGGGCGTACCAAGCTGATGTGGCGTCCTTCGATGACACGCGTGCTATTCACGCTTGCGGGGAGGCGGCCGAAGTGTGGCACGACATGGCAATGGATCGCGCCGTGAGGACAAGGTCGAATATAGTTATTCCCATGAATGGATCCATTGGAGCCCTGGGCGATCTCCAGGAGTCTGGATACCAAGTGGAGGTCGCCTACCTGGCTGTCGATGACCTGCGAAGCAAGCAGGCGGTAATTGCACGATACATCGACGCGAGGAACTCTCAAGGATATGGCAGAATCGCGTCCCCTGATTCCGACGATCGGTTGTATAAGAGAGTTATCTATATGGCCGAAACTGGCCAGCGCGGGCTCTTTATTGACGGGATCAATGCGGTTAACAGAGACGGCCATGTCCTAGCAAGAATGACCTACCCTTTCAAGCCAGGAAAACAAAAAACGATAGTGAATGCAATCAAGACTGAAAGGATACGCGAGTGGACAACTGGGGAGGCCACTCACTTCTGGGCGACGCAGATACGGCTGGAGCAGCAGCCGATGGCATCCAGCATGCGTGATCACCTCCTCTCTATCAGGCAGCGCGCTTGGCATGAGAGGCCGGAATCTGTGAGACAGGCAGGTTTGGCCTACGCCAGCCCATATAGCGGGGGAACGCATTCTAGAACCAGCAGCTCAGCAACAGTGCCTGGCAGGAGCCATCATCCGACAAATCCTCAACGGCGTAGGTAAAGCTGTGACATTCGACGTGCCACTTAAGGATCAGCGCATAGACAGTGTCCTATGTGGTGAGCCGAATGAGTCGTTTGCAGCAGCAGAGGGCGGCGGCGAGGCCGAGGAAGGCCAAGTAGTTGCGGGGATGACGTTCGTAGCGGTGGTTGAGTCTGCGGTAGCCGGTCAGCCAGGACATGGTCCGCTCGATGACCCATCGTCGTCGGCCTCATCGTTGGCTGGACTCGATTCCCTTGCGGGCGATGCGGACGCCGATGCGTTTGCCACGGAGCCATCGTCGCAGGTCGCGCTGGTCGTACGCCTTGTCGGCGTGGAGCTTGCGGGGTTTGTAGTGCCAGCCGTCTTCGGGGTCGTGTCTCGTTTGGAGACCGGCGACCATCGCCTTCAGGCCCTGACTGTCAGGGGTGTTGCCTGCGGAGACGCCGACGACGAGGGGCAGCCCGTTCGCGTCCGACAAGACGTGCATTGTGGAGCCCGGCTTGCCTCGGTCCACGGGGCTCGGACCTGTGAGTTCGCCCCCTTTTTAGCCCGTACGTGGGCGGAGTCGAGGACCGTGCGTGTGAGGTCGAGCAGTCCGCACTCGTCGATCCGATCCAGCACGGCCTCGTGGAGCCGGCCCCACACTCCGGCTCTCGACCAGATCAGGAACCGGCGATGCGCGGTGGACTTCGAAATGCCGAAACAGGGTGGCAGGGCCCGCCAGGCACAGCCACTGACCAGGACGTAGATGATCGGCGCGAACAACGTCTCATCAGGCGTGTCCTGCGTCCCGCCGCCCTGCGGCCGCACCTTCGACGGCGGGATCAATGGCTCCGCGATCTCCCACAAACCATCCGGAACAATCCAACTCCACGTACCTCGCCCCATGTTCAGCTCAACGAGACGCTCCCACATAGGACACTGTCTTAGATGCTTTTTCTCGGTCATGTTCGAAGGCAGGTGACGTGGGCCGCGAGTCTCAGCGGTACGGATCGGCCCGATTCGTCCCCTGTCCAGTCCTCCTTCGGCGAACGGCGGCCGGGGGCGCGTTCCTCCCGCCCGCGGCATCTCCGCCTTCGTGCATACGAGGGGGAGCGGCATCTTCCACGTTCTAACAGCTGACCGGCAACGCTGAACACCCTCCAGATCCCATTCGAATTACGACTCGCGCCGCCAATAACCGAACTCAAAAACCAAGATCAGCTGCTACCGCGACCATCCGATCACATTACCTGCCACCACAGAAGCGTCACCTGTTGTTACAAACCAACTCGAATGACCCTGAAACGAAGCACCATGACGAGCAGATTGAGCCCTTGAGGCCGTGCGTGCGTTGTAGAGGGCACAGCGACACGACGAACACCATCCGAGGGAACGAGAACAAGGATGATCGACGAGCCCGCGATATCAAAAATCGGATTGGCGCAAGAGATAGCGGAAGTCAAGGCCAAGGAGGCGGCGACAAAGAATGCAGATTCTTTTTTGCTCAACACAGAGCCGGACAGTAGAATAGACCTCGAAAAGTACTACGCCGCCACCTTCTCCGATGCATACCAATCTGCATTTAGGCGGGAATTCTCGGCGAACTGTCCAGACAGCCTTTCCAAAGTAGAAATCAAGACGCTGGCACGTGCGGTAAATGATAGTCCAGAAATGACTCTGCGCGCCCTCAAGGAGGCGCAGGCTCGGCCTGAATACCAGGAGAGATTGACCCAACTTTCGCGGGAGGGCCAGCATAATTTCAAGACAGCTGCCGCTGCGTCGCTCACCGTTCCTGCGGCCCAGGTTCAGTCGGAGTCGCTGGCTGCTTCAACGAAAATACCTAGTGAAAATAGCGGAACCAGGGCTCCATCGTCTTCAAAGCCAGCGACCAGCACCCAAAGCATTGCCTCACCGCGCGGCACGAATCGCGTCGCTCCTCGCCGATAAGCGCTATGCGTCCCGCACGGGGCCGGTACCCGCAACGGATCAGGTCTGTCCCGCGAGACGGCTCGTAGCTCAGAAGTTGTTGTCTTTCCGTACTTGATCGTTGACCTTCTGCAGGTCAGGCATGGTGTGGCGGGTTCTGTGGCAGACAGGACCCGTCGTGTCGTCTTGGTCGTGGAGGTTCGGGGATGCCGTCGGTGATCGGTTTGCTGGAGGAGCGGGAGCGGAGTGCCCGGCAGCGGGTTGAGGTGTTGCGTGAGGAAGCGGACCAGGTCCTTGCCGAGCTGCGCGACGCTGAACTGTCCTGGGAACGGTTCGTGACTGCGCGGGAAGTTCTCGTCGAGATGCTTACTGGTCCGGGCGGTGGTGCCGCCGTGGAGGAGACGGCCGTACCGGTTGCGCAGAACACTGCCCCGACGCCGATGGGGATGGTCGGGAGGGTGCCGGGGTCGGTGGTGCCGGTCAGGGATGAAGGCGTCGGGGTGTCGGCACTCTCGCCGGACCATCGGCGGATCGTCTGGGTCCTTGCCGCTCCTCAAGTGGCGTTGGCGTGCGGGGAGATCGCTTCGGCGCTCGGCCTGGAGCATATGCCCACGAAGGTCGAGGGGGTGCGGTCGAAGGCGGCGCGGATGGCGGAGCGGGCTGGCTGGTCAAGGAGCCGTCGGGGCCGTTCACGCTCGTGCCCGGGCTGCGAGGCGGCGGGCCATGAGCATGGTCATTGACCACAGGATCATCGCCTCGGATGTGTCGGGCCGCCGCTCGTAGTCGCGGACCAGCCGGCGTGAGCGCATCAGCCAGCCGAACCTCCGCTCCACTACCCACCTGCGGGGCAGCACCACGAGGCCGGACGTGTCGTCGCTGCGTCTGATCACGGTGACGACCAGGTGCAGGACGGCCAGGGCCCAGGTGATCAGAGTTCCGGTGTAGCCGCCGTCGGCCCATAGCCTGGTGATCGCGGGGAAACGCTCGCGCAGGGCGGGCAGCATGTCGGCGGCTGCCTGGCGGTCGGTGACGTCTCCCGCGCCCACGTTGATCATCAGCAGCAGGCCGACGGTGCCGCAGATCAGGTGCCTGCGCCTGCCGTTGATCCTCTCGCCTCCGTCGTAACCCCGGCTGCCGGCGCCGACGACCGCGTCGGCCTTCACGGACTGCGAGTCGATGACCGCGGCCGTCGGCTCCGCTTCCCGCCCGGCCTGCTCGCGGACCGTGCCGCGCAGCCGGTCGTGGAGCTCAGCGATCAGCCCGGCCTCGCGCCATCGTCGGAAGGAGGCGTAGACCCGGTCCCAGGCGGGGAAGTCCACCGGCATCGCCCGCCACTTGATCCCGTTGTCCAGGACGTAGAAGACAGCATCCAGCATCTGGCGGTGGCAGTAACCCTCCGGACGTCCGCCCCGGCCCTCCGGCCAGCCCGGCACCGCCAGTAGCGGACAGATCTCCCGCCACTCGGTGCCCGTCAGATCCGTGCTGTACGCCGGCGTCCGGCCGGGCTGATCGGCCGCGTTCCCAAACCGGTGAGCGAGACAATCGCACGACACGACCGACGAGTTGAGATCCTGACTTTCGACCGCGCACAACATAGACAGCAGGGCCTGCTGGCGCGCTCGGTGTCTCAGCAACTCCGCACTGCACCAGAGGCCCTGCCTTCATGCACGGTCACAACCAGATTCAGCCGACCCGGCAGCCACTTTCGATCACACCGCACTCAGGATCGATAGGACAACGGCTTCCCAGCGCAAGGCAGGCGAGGCGTCACCATGCTCGTCAGGTGCGCGTAGATACGCTCCGGCCCGTCCCGAGACCGAACGAAACCCTACGGGTCCGACCACGCACAATGACGCCTCTCTCTTGTGAGCCTATCCGCGGGGCTGCGGAAGCGAGGCCAGAGGGTCAGGACGCGGCGATCCCCTCGCCGCCAACAGCGTTCGGCACAGTTGCCGAGCCGATCTTCGTGAGCGAGCCATTCGCGTGGACACTGAACTCGTCCACGCCCCCCGCGACACCGGTCTGCACATAAAGGAACCTGCCGTCAGGGCTGACAGTAAGGTCCACGGTGCCCGCGCCCGCGGGGGTGTTCCCGATCTCCTTAAGCTGCCCGCGGCTCTGCTCGAAGCCGGAGAGGGTACTGCTGCCCGCGTTCGCGGCGAAGAAGAAGTTGCCATCCCTGACCACCCAGCAGGTGCCCTTCTGGCCCGTCGCGGCCTGGTCATCCTTCGTGAGCGAGCCGTTACGGCCTACGGTGAAGGTGTCCAGGGAATTCGTACCGGCGTCCGCGACCACGGTGTGACCCTTGGCGTCGAACGCCAGCGCGAAGGGGACTTCGCCCCCCGTCAGGGTTGTCACGGTCGGTTTGGCCGTAAGGCCGCCGAGCAGGTCAACGTTGAAGACCGTCAGGCTACCGTTCCCCTTGCCCGCAACCACAAGCTTCGAGCCGTCGGGGGTGAACGACACCTGTCCGGGGGTGCCGTCACCCTGGGACCCCAGGGAACGGTGCCAAGACGGCACGGTCACGAGGTGGCCAGCAACGTTGAGGTAGCCCTGCACGGACCCGCCGTTTAGGGCGTTCAGCACATACACGCTGCCGCCGTGCACGGTCACGCTCACCGGGAACGACCCTCCGGTGGAGACGACTTGTTCGCGAATGAGCCGGTCACCGCGGACAGAGAACACAGTAAGCGTGTCGCTACCCGCGTTGACCACGTAGAGGCGCTGGTGAGCCTTGTCGTACGCCAGAGAGCCCTGCGAAGCAAGGTGGTCGGCCCCGGTACCGTCCTCCTGGCCGCCAAGACCGCCCGTCGCGTAGACGCCCGCCTTAGTTAGCGATCCATCCGCAGCCCGGTCGTAGGTGACGACGGCGTTCCCCTGCACGTCATCGTTCTGCACGAAGAGCGCACCATCCGCCGAGGCCGTGCGTGAAGGGGAGTTGTGCTGAGGCGTGTGCGCGGAAGCAGGCGCCGCGAACAGGGCCACCGAGGCCAGGACCGTAACAGAGGCGCCGGCTAGGCGCGCGACAGGCTGCTTTCGCATGATGTGTTTCCTTAACGAGCGGGGCGAGAGTGGTCGCCTGGTGCAGGACGGGGTCTCTTGACCCTGTCGCACCTTTCGTGACCGGGAAGCTCAGACTCTTACTCAAGACGCGCCTTACGAGGAAGTGACAGACTCTCTGACCAGACATGGCCGTGCCGTGCCGCCCCCTCGACCTGTGAATCAGCAGCCAGGCCGTGGGGCGCGTGGCGCAAGTGCCGACTACTGCAACGCCTCAAGCTCGGGCGGCGACGCGTGGGCCGCCCGACGGTCACGTCCTGTCCCCTCGTCTTCCGGTGGAAGAGCCTGTCTGCATGGCTGTCCTACTCAGGCAGCCAAATTCAGCAGGCAATCGATGCCCCCACGGCCTGCGGCCGCTCGCGACCTCGGGGGGCCAGGCGGACGAGGAGGCAACGACCGCCAGCCGCAACCCGCGACGGCGGCTAATCCCGGCCTGTGAACGTCCTGCGGCTGGTCGCGGGCGACCGGCAGCGCGCCGAGGACGTCGTGCAGGAGACGCTCATCCGCGCCTGGAAGAACGCCGGTCAACTCGATCCGGCGGCCGGCTCCGTGCGGCCCTGGCTGGTAACGGTCGCACGCCGTATCGTCATCGACGGCCACCGGAGCAGGCAGGCCCGGCCGCAGGAGGCCGGCCCGTCGCCGCTCGAGATAATGCCCGCGGAGGACGAGATCGACAAGGCGCTTTGGCTGATGACGCTCTCGGACGCGCTCGAAGACCTGACACCCGCACACCGCGAAGTACTCATCGAGACGTACTTCAAGGGGCGGACGGTCAACGAGGCGGCCGAGACGCTCGGCATTCCCAGTGGAACGGTGCGCTCAAGGGTGTTCTACGCGCTCCGCTCCATGAAACTCGCGCTGGAGGAGACAGGGTTCAACACGAAGGCACGGGACTGCCGTGGGAGTTGCTGCCGCCCAACCGGTCCGAGACCAGAAAGCCCTCACCTGAATGCGACGGCGCGGGTTCTGGGCCTGCCCGCCAAAGACCCATGGCCCGATCCCGCACATCGCACGACGAACCGGACGGCGCCGGATGTCACATCTACCCTGGTGCAGAAGGCTCCAATGTGTAGACCTGCTGGAAGTCCTTAAAGACTGAAAGGGATCCAACGGTGCCGGCCGGTGCCAACGGACTAGCTTCCGACAGAGCGGCACAACTAATACGCGGTCCTCACGAGCAAGGAATAACAACCACGGGCGCAGGACGTCTACTCGAAGAAAAACACTGAGGCTTTTTCAACCTGCGGTTGAGCTGGCGTGATGCAGGGTGAGTACGGCCTGGACGAGGCCGGTGATGCGAGTGGTCGAGCAGCGAAGTTTGCGGAGTAGTCGCCAGGACTTGAGGGTGGCCATGGCTTGCTCGACGAGGGCTCGGATCTTGGCCTGAGATCGGTTCACGGCCTGCTGACCGGCGGAGTGAGCCTCCCATCGGCCGCGGAAGGGGACCCGGGTCGTGCCGCCGGCGCCGTGGTAGTCCTTGTCCGCCCAGCAGGGGGGTGGGCCTGGGCAAGAGCATCGATGATGCCGTGTTCCCGGGCTGCGCGAACGTCGTGGACGGCCCCAGGCAGTGCCGGCGAGGCCCACAGCAGCCGGCCGAACGGGTCGGCGATGACCTGCACGTTCATGCCGTGTCTCTTGTGCTTGCCGGAGTAGCAGGGCCGGTCGGCAGCGATCCGGTCGATGGGCAGGAGAGTCCCGTCGAGCAGGACGTAAGCCTTCGTCGATGCGGCTTGGACAGCCTCGTCGAGGGTCGGTGCGAGGGCGGCCAGGAGGTCGACGGCCTCGCTGATGTAGCGGTAGACCGTGCTCGTCCCCATCTCGAAACCCGCTGCGAGCTGGGCGTACGTAGTCCCGTTGCGCAGATGCGCCACCACCAGCAGAGCTTGACGGCCGACCGATAGCCGGCGCCAGCGGCTTCCGATCCGGCGACGGTGTTCGCGCAGACGAGTGGCGAGGTACGTCAAGGACCGACTGGACACGTCCAGCCCGCACCGGTAGACAAGCACGTGAAGCCTCTGGTGGGTATCGGGTGATCTTGGTCGTGAACCCGTCTACCAGAGGCTTCACTCATGTGTCGAACCAACTGAGCCGCTACCGGGCGCAAGTTGGCAAAGGCTCACTACACGACTCAACGGAGGAAACATAATAATTGATGGCAAAACAGCCTTGGCAACAAGAGCCGGACGCGGCATCGGACGTGCCACGGCACTGGCCCTCTCGGACGCCGGTACTCCGTCGATTCTGGCGGCCAGGAGCGAGGCCGAGTTGCGGCAGACAACGGAATTAGTGAAAGCCCGCGGGGCCAAGGCATTGGATATTGTTGCGGACCTGACGAACCCGATCGCCCCCGCCCATGCAGTGGAGAAGGCTGTCAGTGGGTTCGGTCCGATCGACATCCTCGTCAACAACGCCGCAACGGTCGACCCGCTCGGCCCCAGCCAATCCCTGGACCCGACAGTGTGGGCTGCGGCCCTTGGTGTCGACGTGATCGCGCCCGCGTCACCGGCCCTTGCCCTCCCGCTCAACATGATCAAGGCCAGCTGGTGGCGGATCGTGAACGTCTCCAGTTCCATCGCCGCCAACCCGCGAGCGATGATCGGCGGGAATGCCTACGCGACCACGAAGGGAGGTCTCGAAGCTCACAACTAAACCTCGCGGCCGAGCTCAAAGGCACCGGCGTGACCGCGAACGTTTACCGCCCCGGGTCCGTGGACACGGCGATGCGAGCACTTATCCGCATTGAGGGCGAAGGCAAGGTGAGTGCTGCCACCCACGCACGGTTCATCAGGAACCTCGCGGACAAGGCTCCCATTACACCCGATCATTCAGCCGGAGCGCTCGTCGAACGTATGGCCGGTGAGACCGCCGGGGAGGCCTGGGACGTCGCCGACTCCCTCTGAGGCCAACAGTTGCGAAAACGGCGCACCCCAGCCGTTGCAGGCGTCGATGTCTGCGACGAGTTTCGCCGTCCCGACGCAGTCGATCTGGTCTCGTCTGACTTGATCTGTTCCAATCGATTCGTTTGATGTTTCAGTTAACCTGATCCATGCATGGGGCAGTTGTTCAATCTCAGCGCCTGTAGCTCTTTCGCACGGATCGACGCTCGTCCGACTGTCATCCAGGCAGTCTCGAGGAGGGGGCTGGGGGCCTCGGACTCCGCATCCGACGCGGCCGAAGGGAAATCGTGCGGACGGTCTGTGAGGGCCTCGCATGCGGACTGTTCGCATATGGTGGCGAGAACAACCGTGTCTACTTGCTTGCGGACTTCCACCGAAGGCTGCCACCTCCAAACCGGTCAACTCGCCCAAGGACGTCAGCTGCAGCAGACGCCTTAGCGTTCGCACGACATCTGGCCGATCGGTGATCGAGGGTGTGGAGCTCGGGAGGCGCAACCGTGCGAGATCTGCGTGAGCACCCGGTTGTGCCGGCTGACGGGCTGGGGCAGCTACGGAAACGGGCTAGAGCGCTGGCAAGCGAGGTTCCGGGATCAGGCCCTCCGAGGTGTCCGCGACCAGGCGTCTCCATCGGCACCCGGTCACGGCCTGGTTAGCTGACCCTGCGTCGAGCAGTCGTTTCGCATCGTCGAGGCGACAGGTGCCGCGCCGGGGGCACTGCGGCAGTTGTCCTCCCTTTACCACGGTGTAGCTGATCATAATGTTGCGGGGCCCCGAGCTAACGCCCACCGCTTTCACGCGCGACACCAGCCTTCCGGGGGCCCGGTGGGATTCATGAGGTTAACCCATCTCTTATCGCGAATTTAACATCATTTAAATTCTCCTTGCCGGCCGCCGTGAATTTCCCATCAAAGTCAATGTGGTACTGTTTTCATACCAGAAGTGTCTGGAAGGTTGCTACCGACCACAAAACGTCACGGAATCGGGCTCATAAGCTTCCTACGGAGATCCGGGAGTGAAGGCCGTCCATCTGGCAACCGTGGCCCAGGCCCACTCTGCTTCACTCCAGCACCGCAAGAGTGCGGGCGCCGTCCGGTCGACCCCGCACACGCCTCGCCCACGCTAATGCCTTTTAGTGAGCGCCCCGCCGCAGTGCCCCCACTCGGCCACTTCGGCACGACCGTCGAGGACTGTCGACACCAACGTCACACGATGCTCAACACCGCTCCATCTTCAAGCGTTTCATAAACCCGAAACCCCCGGCCCCCTGCGCTGTGCGTTTCGCGGGCTCCCCTCCCCCAGAGTGCAGAGAACCGGATCGGCCATCAGGTGGGAACCACCAGGCCCTGTCCCCGACAAGACGCTCCAGGTACTCGGATTGCGATCAAGCCAAGGAACGATCATGACTCGCCCCTTGAAAGTCCGCGCGACGGGACCACATGGTCCACATGGATTACACTCCCCACATGAGTGATAGCGGACCGGAGGAGCGCTCCGCGCGGCTGACAATCCGCGGAACGGCCACCCGCGACCGGATCGTCTCGGTGGCTACAGAGCTGATGTATGTCCAAGGCGTCGCCGGCACCAGCCTGGACGATGTGATGAGGGCCAGTGGTACAGGAAAGTCGCAGATATACCACTACTTCTCCGACAAGAACGCACTGATCGAAGAGGTCGTCGCAGAGCAGGTGGCGCGCGTTCTGCGCTTGCAGAAGTCACTCCTGCGCCATGCCGACTCGATGCACGGCCTGGAGCAGTGGCGAGACGCCATCGTACGGCTCAACGTCGCCCGCCAGGGAGCCTACGGGTGCCCTCTCGGATCGCTCGTTAGCGAACTGTCGGAACACTCCGAATGTGCCCGGTCCACCCTCGCCAGCGGCTACGCCACCTGGGACTCATACCTGGCCGACTGCTTCCAGCGGATGCAGGTCCGGGGCGAGCTCGCGGCGGAGGTCGACGTGGGCGGACTCGCCGTAAGCGTGCTTGCCGCGCTGCAAGGTGGACTGCTCCTTGCCCAGGTCACCGGAGATCCCAGCCGCCTGCAAACCGCTCTCGACATGGCACTGAGTCACGTACGTAAAAATTGCGTCGAGCTCGGATGAACAGCGAGTAGATGAGCTCGTGATCGGCTCCCTCTAACTGTCGAAGGCCCCTCCTCCGCCAGAGTCCAGGCACTGTGCACAAAGAGGGGCAGTGCTCCGCCGTCGGCCGTCCGCCGTCGGCTGGGTGTCGGAGCTGGCTAAGGGCTGTCCCGTAACCCTGGACACCGCTTGCCGATGCCCGGTTCGACCTACTTGTTCAGGATCCGGTTGAGGCCGCGATTCGGGGCGCAACCGGACAACCAGATCTGCTTGTGGTGACCTACCGACCTCCGCCCTGAGTTACGGGACAACGCTTAGGGCAGTGCCATACAAACAAAGAGGGATAGCACGTATACCCCCTGTTCCCTAACCCGGCATGAATCGACCATTGCAGGCCTCGAGGCACCTCAAGAGAGGCTTCAGCGCAGGCTGCCCGCCCGACTGAGACAGCCCTCATTAAGCCGGTCTCACTATGCAGGCGGGGACCGCCAAGTTACGGCGCCAAGCAAGTGCCATGGGCTACGCACGCCGACGCTGGAGAGCCGCCGCACCCTGACCGCACCGTATCGGGCCCTCGAACCTATCCGGCAGGACAGCAACCCCTGGGCACTTGAGAGTCCTGCGCCGGGACCCGGATTCGCGCCGAGTCGCCCACATCCCAACAAACCAGAAAATGGCCACGCCGGCCGAGCCCACGGCGACACGAATTCGTTTTCTGAATCGGCCGAAACCAGCCTGAAGGGGCGGTCCGTTGGGCCGACCATCGCTGCACCCGTACGCCAGCACGCATAGTGGCGTTGGAGAGGTGAGTCGGGACACAGCCTCAGGCCCGGATGACGACGGCTGCCCAAGGACGCGCCCGCAGTTGTCGACTCATCCGCCCAGCCAGCTGGCCAAACCGTTCTTCAGCTCCACTGCCCTGATCACCCTCATCACTTCACAAGGAGTAATCATGGCCGAGCGGCCCCCTGCCCCCGGACCCTTGCCCGAATCAAACCCCTCCAAGCTCAAGGCGCCGCTGGGTGACCCGCTCAACTTGCCGACCCAGCTGCGGCCGGCAATCGAAGCTGCCGCCGACGAAATCGATAGGACCAGCGAGATTCCGGCGGACCTTTACGAGACATTGCGCGATGCAGGGGCCTTCAGTCTGCTCACGCCACGCGAACTGGGCGGCTTTGAGGTCACGCAGCCACAGTCCATGACCATCTACGAGGAACTTGGTCGCATCGATGCCTCGGTAGCCTGGGTGGTGTGGAATGCCAACTTCGGCTTTCTTGGCGCATTGCTTCAGGAATCTGGCGTAGCACGGCTCTGGAAGGACGGCCGGGCGCCGAGTTTCGCGAACTCGGGCATCATGGCCAGCGCAGAGCCAGTCGAGGGAGGCTACCGGGTCAGTGGGGCGTGGAAGATTCTGAGCGGCCTACTCCGTGCGGACTGGCTCGTGGGGCTGGCGACGGTCACCCAGAACGGCGTGCCGGTCACCACGGACGCCGGCGAACCCGACGTGCGCCTGATGACCATCCCAACGGACCAGTTGACAGTCGAGCCAACTTGGAAAGTTTCCGGCATGCGCGGTTCGGGCAGCCACGATGCCCACGCCAAGGACATCGCGGTCCCCGCCGACCTCTTGATCCCTCTCGAGGCATCAGCTCGGATTGACAGGCCACTTTACCGGGGCTTCGTAGTCAACCTGATCTTCGCTGGCTGCGCCCCTGTGGTACTCGGTGTCGCCCAGGCTGCCATCGACGAGGTAGTCCGCCTGATGCAGACCAAGACGAGCCACGCCGGGGGAACTCTCGCAGACTCGCCTCGCGTTCAGTTGACCATCGCAAAATCCGAGGCAGCCCTGCATGCAGCACGCCTGCTCTTTTATAAGGCGACAGATTCTCTCCAGCTCGCATCCGAACGGAACGAACCCGTAAGCGTCGCGCAACGCGCAGCACTCCGCGCGGCCATGACTCACGCTGGCGAGACAAGTCGCGAAGCACTGACTGCGATGTACACGCTGGCGAGCTCAACGGCACTCTACTCTGGAAACCGAATTGAGCGATTGTTCCGCGACGGCATCGCAGCCTGCCAGCACATCAACTTCTCACCCATCTACATGGAGGCTGCTGGACGAATCCGCCTGGGCCGCGAGGCGGGGGTGGGCTTCATGTAAAAACACATTCTCCACCCCTTCCCAGCCCACGGGTCTCACGGTTCTACCGCATGGTCGATGCCGCATGCATGTGAATCAGGCCGTCGCGCTCGCCGGCGTCGACCCCGGCCTGCTTGACCCAGTCACGCACCGCGGTCTCGGTCAGGTCGAAGCCGTTGGCGATCCGGCCGACCGTGCGGTCACCACGCCGGCACAGGTGAACGATCTCCGCCTTGAACTACGGCGTGAACGAGCGGCGAGGGCGAGACTTCTTCTTGCCCATGCTCTGCCTGATGGACATCCCCCCAGGGGCAGAACCCCCTGACCTCGAATGTCCGCCAAAGCGGATCAAGCCCACTACCCGCACGAGCTGCCCTCGCGTAGGCCATGGGATCGATATAGGACTCGGACGCACTGGAGTGGGCATTTGGCTATCGGAGGGTGGGCTGCTCACCTCGCTGAGGTTGCAGGACGAGGCGACCGCCCGAGGCGGCCGGAGCCGAGACAACCTCGAGGCGGTCACCGTCTTTGGTGCGCTTCCTACGACTGTGCTGGGCTCCGCGTTTCGCTTACGCCGGTCAGCGAGGTTTCACCGGTCGGAACAGCCGTATACATTACAGAGCTTCCCTGCACCAACCGTTCTGCCTTTGCCTGTGCGACGAGTCGGTTGAGTGCCTGGCGCACCAGCGGCGGTGAAGACGGCTTGCGGTCGGGGTAGACCTCGTTGACTTCGGCCGTGACCTCGCCGGCCGTGCGCGGCTCTGTGTGCTGCAGCAGCAGGCTGTACACGAGCTGTGCGAGCGTGGGGCTCATGCCTGGTGCGGTGGCCTTCTTAACTGCGGAGGGGCCGGAGCGTTTCACCTTGGAGGGGGCGTCGTTCGGAGTGCTCTCGACGTCTGCCTTGGTTGTCCCCTGCTGCACAGGCAGCGTCGCGGCCCGCTTCTTCCGCGGCGATGCTGTCGATGCCTCGCCGCTCCGTGCCACAGAGTCCGTGGGCATGGCGCGGGTCGGCGAGTGGGGCGGCTCCTCGTTCAGCGAGGCCTGCATCTTTACCAGCACGCCTTCGTCACGGACCAGCTGTGCCAGGCGGTGCTGGAGGGCCGTCTGTTCGTCGCGATTGGCCTGCAGGTCTGTCGTTACCTGTTCTGCGTAGCGTTGAAGGGTTCCAGAACCATTGGACACGGTATGTTCTCCTCTATTAGGTTCCTTCCGTCGAATGCTACCCACTGTGGCGGCTGCGGGATGTTGGTGCCGATGAGGTGCGAGGACCAGTCGTGCTCAATAATGGCGCCCATTCTTAGCCCGAACCCTTCTGGGGTGCCGCTAGACGAGGCGTCAGGGGCGCCTCTCGGCCAGGGCCGAGCGGGGACCCAGTTAGTTTAACGAGAAACCATTTGGTGCCCACTTTCAACTTGTGCATCACCATGCAGTCTCGGCCCCTCGCATGTCGCTTGTGGGGAGGCTACTCGCGCGAAGGCCCGTGGATCATTGCCCCAGCATATGCGTGAACCGTGGACAGATCCGCGCCAGCCGTCCGGCCCAGCAGCTCAAATGAGCCCAGGCTGCCGTATTGCATTGAATGCAACACAAGTTGCGCTGGGCCAATTGACTGATCCGCAGGTGGTGCTCAGGATAACGCAGGGTTGGTGGCTGATTGGGATGGGGCCGTGCACCTGGACCGCGAACCCGCTGTTATGGAAGCCCTACCGGGGGCCGGGCACTGCGGCAGCTTACGTGCTTCTTGAACTGGTAATCGACGATCCGCCCCCGGATCACGCTGATCCGGCGGCTGGCCTGCTTCACTAATGAATACCCCTAGCAATGGGACCTCGCGAGGTGGAGGCCTTCTTCGACGACCTTCGTACCCGGCGCCCTGGCAGGCTGCTAGCGGTGCCGACCGCACGGAACTAGCAGAACGACCTATAACTGCTCTTCGACTACATCACCGACCCTCGCTAAGGCTGGCCGTCCAGGTGCAACGAGCGATTCGGGCGGGCTCCGCTCCAGCTTCTGCACGAGCGAAACACGGTCACTCACACCAGCGTGTACGAGGGAGCTGCCGAACGTCGTCCGCTCACCTACAGCGAAGTCCAGACCCCTTTCGACGCCGCCGACGGCCGTGTCGACGAGATTCGCGCACTACGACGCAATGGCCCGGTCGCAGCCCTTCGCGAGGCCATTGTCTCGAAGACGGCCAGCGCTTTCGGCTTGCGGCGCCAGGAAGCGTGCGGACTGGATCTGCGTGATGTGTGCCGGCATCCTAAAGTCGCCGACTGCGGACGTTTCGGAGCAATCTTCATCCGTGGACCTCCCGGGCGCCGCAAGGTTCTGACGGTTCCAGAAATGGACCGGATCATCGGCATCCTCGACCAGTACGTCAGCGAAGTCCGCCCCGCTTTCGTGCCGGGCAAGCATCCGGCGTCCTGGACCATCGAGCGGCGCGACTGAATGTCCCTGCGACGGCTGAACGAGGTCTTCGAGACAGTGCGCCGGTCCGCCGAGCTGCCGACGGAGCTGGACCTGCACTCGCTTCGGCACATTGTCCCTACTTAGTACTGCAACGACACTCCGTGATGCCCTCTGCGTTTGTAGTGGCGGATGCGGGCCCGGGCTTGGCTTTTTCTCCGCCATAGCGACCAGGCGAGCAGGTGCTGGATGCTGTGGCGAACAGGAGAAGAGATGCGATTGAAGATCCGCCGGGCCTCGTTCACGGTGACGGGTATGAGGGGTTGGTTGCTGCGGGTGTGCGGATCCCCTTTTTTGCCTCGGCCCGCCCGATAGCGAGAAAGGCAAGAGCGGCCATGGAGAGGGTTATGTGCCAGTACCACGCCACGTAGCCGCGGACTTGGTAGTGATCGAGTCCCGTTTCGCTCTTCGCGCTCTGGAAGCACTCCTCGACCATCCACCTCGATCCCGCGACTCGGGCGAGCTCTTCGAGCAAAGTCCCGACTGGGCAGAAGCAGATGTAGTAGGCGATGTCCGTGGGATCGGTGAGGCTGCGCCGTGCCAACGGCACGCTGCAGCATGCGTAAGCCCATATCCGGCTTGGTGACGAACTCGACATCGTCACCGATACCCGCCGCCCGGCACCGCTCACGATCCGATGTCCAGTCCTTCGGCAGATACAGCTCCCGGTCAACCAACTCCCGCCCCCGGCTGGATCCATAGGCCAGGAACACCCCGATCTGGGCATTCCCGATCCGGCCAGCACTCCCCGAGTACTGCCGGCCCACCCCCGCCGACCGGACACCCTTCTTCAAGAATCCCGTCTCGTCAAAAATCAGCACCCCCCGCACCGGATCCCCGATATGCTCCACCACCGCGTCACGGACATCACACGCAGAGCATCCGCGTCCCACAGGTAGTGGTTCAACAGCCGCTGCTGCATCCCCCTGGTGGCCCGTGTCCCCGGCAGCCTCAGCCAGCATCCAACCGTTCTCGCGCTCCACCTCACTCAGCAGTCCCCGCAGGCAAGACACCATCCGCCGCCGAGACTCCACCCGCCCGAAGCGCCCCGCGAACCGCGCCACAAAGTCATCGAACATACCTGACCACACGTCAGCTAACTCCTCCACCATGAAGAGGTCAACGACGCCGCACACACCACGTCGGGTCCGCGTCCAGGACGGCGGTCGCCAGGTCGTCCCCCAGGCCGGGCCGGTCCTGCTCGTCGAAACGGGCCGCAAGACCGGTCTTGACCAGGCCCTATCCCAGGCTCTGGCGCCGTGGCGCAAACCGCGGGCCGTCCACGATCCCGGCAAGGTCCTCCTGGACGTCGCGCTGGCGGTCGCACTAGGCGGGGACTGCCTCGCGGACGTCGCATTACTGCGCTGCGAGCCGGCCGTTTTCGGTCCGGTCGCTTCCGACCCGACCGCCTCCCGCCTGATCGACACCCTCGCCGCCTCCGGCGAGAAAGCTTTGCAGGCTATCCGCTCCGCACGCTCCGAAGTCCGTTACCATGTCTGGTCGTTGGCCGGTGAGAACACCCCGGACACCGACGGCCAGGTCGTCGGCGACCTTGACGGTGTCCTTGTGGTCGCGCATTCCGACAAGGAGGACGCGGCCGCGACCTGGAAGAAGACCTATGGCCACCATCCGCTGACGGCCTTCGTCGACCACGGACCGGGAGGAACCGGTGAGCCGGTCGCCGCCCTCCTCAGGCCGGGGAACGCGGGCTCGAACACGGCAGCGGACCACATCACCACCGCCCAGCTCGCTCTGGCCCAACTGCCCAAGCGCTACCGGCGAGGACGGCAGACGCTGATCCGCACGGACTCCGCGGGCGCCACTCACGACTTCGTGTCCTGGCTCGCCCGGCGAGGACGATAGCTGTCCTACTCGGTCGGCATGACGGTCACCAAGGTGATCCACGAGCACGTGCTGAAGGTCCCCGCATCGGCCTGGACGGCGGCCGTCGAGACCAATGGTGAGGTCCGTGGCGGGGCCTGGGTCGCCGAGCTCACCGGCAAGCTGCTGGACGACTGGCCCAAGGGCATGCGGCTGATCACCCGAAAGGAACGGCCGCACCCCAGCGCCCAGTTGAGGATCACGGACGCGGACGGCATGCGGATCACGTGCTTCGCGACCAACACCACCGGCCGGCCGATCGCCGAACCCGGGCTCCGTCACCGACTGCGGGCCCGGACAGAGGACAGGATCCGGGCCGCCCGGGCCACCGGCCTGCGCAACCTGCCCCTGCACACCACGGCCCAGAACAAGGTCTGGCTCGAGATCGTCCAGATTGCTCTCGACCTGCTGGCCTGGATGCCCATGCTCGCGCTCACCGACACAGCCAGGCTCTGGGAGCACCGCCGCCTGCGACTCCGCCTGTTCACCGCGACCGCACAACTCGTCACCACCGGCCGCCGGCGGATCCTCCGCCTGGCCCGGCACTGGCCCTGGACCGGCCACATCACCGCCGCACTCGAACGGCTCGCGCTCCTGCCGAATCCCGGCTGACCAGCGGATTCACCCGTCCCTACGACAGCCCTTCACCACCCGGAGCAGTGGAACCCGGCGCCACCCCGAGACGACACTCGGGTCCTCAGCCTGCCCACCCTCAGCTCAAGGCACGAAAACGGGCCACCGACTCCGTCGGCGGCCCGTCACGAAACTTCGAGGCTAATAACAGTCCCCCAAGTTAACGCCGGGTTTTAGGCTTCGCCCTTGGCCCTTGAGGACTCGTCGGCACACCCCTCCAACTCCCTGATTTCCGTCCGGGATCCGCGGAGATACCAGGCGTTCTGAGCGCGGCTGCTTTTGCAACGCTCGACTCGGACCCAAATGCGTCCGCGTCCCATCCAGACTTTCCAGGCCCGGGGTCCTTGGGCTTCTTACCAAATCCAGTCGCATCCCAATAGGCACGTTCCGCCTTCTGCCAGCGTTCAGCCGCACCTGGACGTCGGCCTTCCAGAGCCGCCAGCGCCTCCTGCCGCGCACGACTCGTTTCAGACAAGGGACGTTCCGCCTCCTGCCGGCGTTCAGCCACACCTGAACGTCGGCCTTCCAGAGCCGCCAGCGCCTCCTGCCGCGCACGACTCGTTTCAGACAAGGGACGTTCCGCCTCCTGCCGGCGTTCAGCCACACCTGAACGTCGGCCTTCCAGAGCCGCCAGCGCCTCCTGCCGCGCACGGCTCGTTTCAGAGAAGGCACGTTCCGCCTCTTGCCGGCGTTCAGCCGCACCTGGACGTCGGCCTTCCAGAGCCGCCAGCGCCTCCTGCCGCTCACTATGCCTTTTAAATGGCGTGTGCGGTTGGAAGCGTTGCGCAAGGAAGGCCCTGTCTCGTTCGGCACGCCGTCGACCAGAATTACTTCCTAGCTCATCCATGTCCTTCTCTAATTCTCTCGTGAAACGGTACTCATCTACATAACGGGCAGATGGCAGGTCCGGTTCGGCCCCTGGCTTGTCTGCGTACGGGGGCGCCGTCTCGCTGCTGACTCCAGCCACGCCGGTGTACGACAACCCGCGAACCCGCCCAGTCCCGCACCCGATCAACGAGGTCTGTGGGAGTGGGACATGCTCGCCGTCCTCAAAGCCTCCCTGGTGGAAGCCCCCTTCGTCAGCGATGGCCTCACCCAGGGCAGGGGCTGGGGCCTGGAAGCACAGCCGCATATCCCAGTGCAGACCGCAGGTGCCACACAGACGAGGCCACTCTCAGTCAGCCCCGTCGGCTTCATACGTAAGCCGGCTCAGCAATCGGTAGGCGCAGGACGAAGGCTGCAATACACGTATGCAAGGGGTTGGTCAGGGAATGTCTCCTTCCCAGTCCCATTTGATGGGATTAGCATTGCGCGGTCCGTACAGAGCGCGTCCGCCGGGGCCGTATTTGCCGACCTCCGTCATCAGCGCCGCCCCCTCCACAAGCTCTTCCGTGTCCCAGCCGGTGACGTCGACCAGCAGTCCATCTAGGGGGCCGCCGACCAGCTCCCGGTACTCATGCCCCCACTGCGGCCTCGGGTCCGAATCGTCATGATCGGCGCGGTACACCCGCCGCTGCATGAACTCACTCATCCCTACAGCATGTCAGCAACCACGAGATCTGATCGGAGGGCTCGTAGTGTGGCCCCCTGCCAGCGTTACCGTGGGGACGCCAACCCATACGAAGAACAACCGGCCGGACCTCCAGGCGAACCATGGCACTGCGCACCGGCCGCTCAACCATCAGCCGCGCCATGCGTAAAAGGTCGCCGATCTGCTTCCGCCGAGACCCTAGCCGACGCGACCGCCTACGGCCTGTCCCGTAACTCTGGGCACCAGCGGACGACGGCGACCCCCGATCCCGAAGCTGGGGAATCCACGCTGAGCCCTCACGTGAGGATTCCACGCGGCCTCCCGCCGCAGAGGCACCCAACTCCGCCAAAGCACGAGAGATTGGAGAGCGGCTCCCAAGGTCTGACTCGTTGAGCCTCCGCGCCCAGGGCGCTAAGCAGTCTGTCAAGCTGGTCAAACAGGCCAGGTAACTGACGGGGTCAACCTCGACTTCCCACCCAGCCGCCTGGCGCGTCAGCTTGCCACCACGAGGCCTTCAGACGGCAACCGCCTAGCCCATAACGTCCTTGACTACCTGCGCGATCTCGTCAAAGGCATCGTGCCGTGCACTCTCAGCTCGCAGCTCCATAGCCCGCGCACGGTAACCCGGTTCCTTGAAGATGGTTTCTACCGCCGAGCGAACGTCGCTCTCGGAGGGCGTGTCAGTGGCTAGGTTGATGGCCGCCCCCGTCCAGGCCAAGCGCGCGGAAACTTCAATCTTGTCCTCGCTCTGCCCGGCGATAACGAGAGGGACTCCGTGGGCCAGAGCCTGGAGACAACCACCGTATCCGCCATTGGTGACCAAAAGGTCGGCGTGCGGAAGTAGGGCCGCGTAGGGAACGAAGTCCACAATGCGAACGTTGTCCGGTACCACGCTCAGCGTGGCATCGGCACGTCCCGTGGTGACGACAACCAAGGCGTCCAGATCAGCCAGAGCCCGGGTCGTCGGTTCGATCAGCTGCGTCAGGTCCCGGTTGGCCAGGGTCCCCTGGGTGACCACGACCACTCGGTGTGCCGCCAAAACGTCGCCCCACCATCCCGGGAGGGAGAGGTCCTCGGGAAGCTCTGCGGGCAGTGAACCGACGAACTGAACGCCAGGCGGCAGGTCGCTGCGCGGGTACTCGACACCCTGAATGGCAAGTTCGAGGAACCGATCAGGGAGGGCCGCGACAGCGTCCATCGGGAAGGGCATCTTGCCAGTGTCGGCGCCCAAGTCCCTGAGGATACTGGCGAGCACTCCCGTAGAGTTGGCGAACATCGCCTCGACCATACGGTTCTGCTCTATGTTGCGTGCACGGCCTTCGGCGGAGCTGTCCGGGGGCAGCGCCAGACCGAACGGAGCGGTGTCCACGCTGTTCAGCGACAGCGGGACCACGCCGATACCGATACAGGCAGCCGGCTTGATCCCTGGTGCGCCAAGCTGAACGGGCCAATGCCCCATGAAGGACTGGTCGGTGATGAGCACAGTCGGCTCTTCAGGCGCCTCAGCCAGTACTCGCTGCAGGGTCGCGTGCTGTTCGGCTACCGGCTCGTAAAACATCTTGATGAAGTCGTAGTCGAGCTGCTGCGGACCCGGCTGCAGTCCCCTCCTGCCCTCGAAGACCTCGATCTGGCGCTCCGTGTCGAAGCCGGCGATCCCCGACAGGGCAACGAACCGCGGACCGCCCGCCCGCGCCGTTTCGCGGAACTGCGCCCCGGTAACGAACGTCACATCATGGCCACGCCCTGCCAGATCGTTCGCGATCCTCCACAAGGGACCTACATGCCCGGGGATCGGTACCGCTGCGACCAGGATTCGTGTCATTGACGGAATCTCTCTGCTGGAGAAGGACAAGAGAAGTGCTCGCTACATACATACACGTGTTGTGAGCGTGGGAGGTTCAAACCCTGCAGGGCAACCACCTCCAGCGCCCGATACGTAGGGCTGCACTCCAGGCCAGGGCCGACTGCGTGGACGTTCAGATGGGTGACAGCGAGCTCGTCGCCGGTATGCGGCCCTGTTCGACCGAGCTTGAACTGAAAGGACCGGCGCTGCGTACGCCGCAGCCACGAACGCGTCCCCATCCGTGCGACAACACCTGAGCGCCCACACAGGGAGAGCTGACCGCTCACGCCGACCGTCGCATGAGCCCGCACAGGACGCGCCGTGGACATGCCTTGCGCCTCAATCCGCACGGGCGTCAACATGACAACCCTGCTGGGGGAGGTGAATGAACCACTCCTCCGCGAGCGTTGAATCCGCCACGAAATCGCCGCGAGGAAGGTCGGCGTTCATCGGGCGTGTTGGGTTGAGCGACCCATGGCGCGCCCCGCCACTATCGCCTGGTGCCCTCTAATCGATCGCGTCCCACGACGCGATCGATTAGAGCTTGTCCGCCCGATCATGTGACTGTCTGACTTCTGGCTCGTTGTCCTGGGCCTGGGGCGGGGTGACTTGACGGATGCGGAGTGGGAGCGGCTGCGGCCGTTTCTGCCGGTCAGCAACAACCGGTGTGGCCGGTGGCGGGATCACCGGCAGGTGATCGACGGGATCTTGCACCGAGTGCGAACCGGCGTGCACTGGCGTGATCTTCCGGAGAGGTTCGGGCCGTGGAAGACCGTCTACGAACGTCATCGGCAGTGGTCGGCGGACGGGACATGGGAACGCCTGTTGCGGCAGGTTCAGGCCGCGGCCGACGCGGCTGGTGACATCGACTGGGACATTGCGGTCGACTCCACCATCGTGCGTGCGCATCAGCATGCGGCCGGTGCCCACACCGATCCGCCGCCCGCCCCCTCAAAGGGGGCGAACAGGCAGAACACCAGGACGAAACGCCCTGGCAGAGCCTGCACGGCCGGCTGGTGGAGGTGGTGCGGGAGGTGAGGGCCTGGGCCGCTCGCGGGGCGGCTTCACCAGCAAACTCCACCTGAGCGCCGACGGACGCTGCCGCCCCCTGTCCCTGGTTCTGACCGGCGGACAGCGGGCGGACTGCACCCAGTTCGAAGCGGTGCTGGAGAAGATCCGAGTCCCGCGCACGACCGTGGGCAGGCCGCGCGGCAAGCCCGACAGCCTTGCCGCGGACAAGGCATACAGCAACGGCCCCTGCCGCCGGTACCTGCGGCGTCGGGGTATCCGGCACACGATCCCGGAGAAGACCGACAGCCAGGCCGCCCGCCTGCGCAAAGGCTCACGCGGCGGACGGCCACCCGCCTTCGACGCGGAGCGTTACAAGAAACGCAACACCGTCGAACGAGCGATCAACAAGCTCAAACAATCCCGAGCCGTCGCCACGCGATACGACAAACGAGGCTACGTCTACCTCGGCACCGCAACCGCAGCAACCCTCGTCATCTGGCTCCGCACATGATCGCCCGGACAAGTCCTAGGCGCCCAACGATACTGCCCGATAAGGCCATTAGTTCCGGCTACGCCTCGATCACCGCTCAAGACTGCATCGGACCCAAACCAGGCAGGGCCGCCGCCCTCAGCCGCGGTGCGGCGAGAGCGCGACGATCGCCTCCGACGTGTACGTCAGGAAGGTGAACGTCTCCTGGAAGTACAGCTGCACGCTCGTCGCGTCATGGCTCAGGTAGCCGATGGACACGTCCTGGCCGATCCGCAGCTCGAAGTCGCCGCCACGGGTCGCGAGGACGAACGCGCCGTCGATGGCGGGCGCCCAGATGATGTCGCCGTTCAGCACCCGGCTCAGGTGCTCGCGGATCGGGTAGCCGTGGTCCGACGTCTCGCTCACCAGGGTGTACGCGTCCGCGCTGAGCGCCACCGCGTAGGGCCCCCCGACACCGGCGAGCCGCAGCTCCGTGATGGCCTGGCTGATCGCGTTCGGGTAGTCGCGCGCGTCGGCGGGCAGCGCGAGCGGCGGGTTGGACGAGCTGGCCCTGATGCCCTCGATGCCGGCCGCCGCGTATCCCTCGAAGATCGCCCGGTCCTCGGCGTACGCGAGCTTGCGCGCCGCGTCCTTGACCGGGTCCCAGTCGGCGTCCTTCGCGCCGCGCTCCACGTCGTCGACCTGCTCGCGCGAGACCGTGAACGGGACCCGCAGCTCCACCAGCGGCTGGGCGCGGCGCAGATGTGCCCGCACGCCCTCGGCCGGCGGCTCCACCGTGTCCAGGTGGCCGGTGGCGACGGCGGCCAGTTCGGAGCCCCCGGGCTCGGGTACGTCCACGAGGCGGCGCGCCGCCACATGGCGCTTGAACGTACGCCGCGCCTCGTCCTCCAGGTCGGCCCAGGCCGCGGCGGAGACGGGGGCCAGTTCGCGGTGCAGATTGTTCACTTGGCGGTGCTCCTGTTCAAGTCTCCGATACCGAGGCTCCCGTCGGCGCTGACGCCTGCGGGAGCCTCGCTACGGGTGTGGGGTACGGGCGGTACGGGCCGCTCGGCCGTCGCGGACGACGGCGGATCGGGAAGGTCGTCGAGGAAGTCCCCGGACGGTGCGAAGAACAGCGTGCCGGTGACCGCCGTGGAGAAGTCCAGGATGCGGTCGTGGCTCGCGTCGGCGTTGCCGAGGAACATGTTGCGCAGCATCTGCTCCGTGACCTCGGGGGTGCGCGCGTAGCCGATGAAGTACGTGCCGAACTCGTCGTGGCCGGGACTGCCGAACGGCATGTTGTCGCGGAGGATCTGCAGTTCCTCACCGTCCGCGTCGGTCACCGTGTTCAGGGAGACGTGCGAAGCGGGCTCGTCCAGCTCGACGTTGGTGAGTTTGCGGCGGCCGATGACCTTCTCCTGCGCCTCCACGGGCAGTGCGTTCCAGGCGGGGAGGTCGTGCAGGTACTTCTGCACGATCACATAGCTGCCGCCCGCGAAGTCCGGGTCCTCGTCACCGACCAGGGTGGCCTTGGCGGCCGCCCTGCCCTCGGGGTTCTCGGTACCGTCCACGAAACCCATCAGGTCGCGCACGTCCCGGTACTTGAACCCCTGCACCTCGTCGACGAGCGTGACATGGCCCCGCAGCCGGTCCATGATCTCGGCGGCCAGGGCGAAGCAGAGATCCAGCCGGGTCGCCCGGAGATGGAAGAGCAGGTCGCCCGGGGTGGCGGGGGCCCGGTGGCGCGGTCCGCTCAGCTCCACGAAGGGATGCAACTCCGCGGGGCGGGGCCCGTCGAAGAGACGGCCCCACACCCGCGAACCCATGCTGACGACGCAGCTGAGCGCGCCGTCCGGCGATCCGAAGCCATAGCTGCGCCGCAGGCCCGGCAGGTCCGCGAGCAGGTCGCGCACCGGTCCCTCACCGCCCTCGTCGACCGTGAGGACCAGGAAGATCGCCGCCGTGGTGAGCGGACTCAGCACCGGTTGCGGCTCCGGTGCGTCGGATGGTTCGGCCGTCAAATCCGCTCTCCTGTCTCATCGTGCCCAGGGTGCACGCCCTGCTCGCGGGTCTCCCCGCCCACTCGCGTGTTCCCGGCTCGGGCAGATCCTAGGGTGTCATCCAGCCTCACTGCCCCTACGACGAGGGCGTTCAGCCAATCTTGTGCCGACTTGATCACGGCCGATTTTTGGCACAAGGACCAGCGCGATGGCGTCCGCGGAGGTCAGCGACCAGATTGACCTCAGTACCGGACGCCCTCCGATTTCTCGTGCTGGCGGACGACACCGCAGCTGTCTGAGAAGGACTGGCCGACAGCGCGCAACCGCATCGCCAGGCCAGCAAACGTATCTGGGGGCGCGAGTAAGCCAACACACCCAGTACACATCAGCCCGACATGGCCGTCAGAACAAAGATCATTGCGGAAGAGGCGCTCGGTTCGCAGGGGCGCCGCGATCGAGGGATTCGTATGGTCTGGAGGCCCACCGAGACCCCGCCCACCCGCTACCGAAACAGTCAGCAGACAAGACGTGGTTCCCGTCGCCATACGGCCCTTGCAGATTCAACTAGAAACCACGGTATCGACTATCCGCGGTACCACTGGTACCATGGATACTATGTCGGAGCCCAAGGCTATGAATCTGCGATTCCCTGACCCTGAACAGCGGGCTGCGATCGCCGCAGCGGCGCAGCAGGAAGGGGTCAGCATGCAGGAATACATCCTGTCCGCTGCCTACAACCGCGCGACCGCCATCGAGCTGCGCTTCCTGGACGGCTTCAGGGAGTCGATGAGCCGCAGCGGCAGAGCCTTCGCCGCGGAGCCCAGCACTATCGACCCCTCCCATGAAGACCGGGCTGCTGAGCAAGAAGCACACCAAAAGCTCCAACACCAAGGACGAGGCCACGCCGCGTGACCCGCCCAGAACCACCGCACCCACTCGACGTCACATTCCTGTTGCACGCCGCCGAACTACTTGCCGGCGACCCCCAAGTCGACGACTACGGCCCGCTCTATGCCGCCACCGCCCGGGTCAACGCCCGGGCAATGGAGCACGACATCTACAGTTCCCCGCACCTCAAGGCATCCGCGCTACTACAAACCTTGGCTAGATTGCCCTGCCTGGAGCACTCAGGCGAAGCCTTCGCCTGGCACGCTACCGAGGCCTATCTCATCCTCAACGGACACCAGCTCGATTACCTCCCCAAGGCCGCAGTGGCACTGACTCGCGATGCCGCCTCAGGAGCACTGGGTGTTGCCCGGATCGCCCGCCAACTACATGCCTGGTCCGTCGCCTGAACCACTTCGGCAGCACCCATCCAAACGTGCCCGACGCTACGGAATGTTGGCCCGCTCACAACCGCCCAGCGACAGACGCTCGGGCGGGCATTCCTGGCCGCAGCGAGGTTTGCACAAGCGTCAGCAGCTCCTTCTTAGGTGGCGGTGGCTCGCTCAGCGGGTGTGCGGGTCTTGGCATGTGAGCGGTTGACGGCCTGCTGGCCCGCGAGCCACGCCCGCATCGACCCCAGCAGGGAGGCCGGAGCGTACCGTCGGCGCCTCGATGGAGGCGGTCTTCGGCGTGTCGGCGAGCGCGGCCGTGAGAGCTTACCAGGAGCTCGGCGGCTTCGGCGATGTGCCGATAGACGGAGGTGGCATCTCGAGGCCGGCGGCGAGCCGGGCGTAGGCGGGCCAGGAACACTCGTCGGCCGACGGACAGCCGGAGCTGCCAGAACCCGCGTCTGCGGCGGCTGATGCGTAGTCGAGTGCTCAGGTAACGCAGGGCTCGGCCGGCACATCAACGCCGGACGGGCAGCCAAACAAGCGAAAGCACCTGGCAAGACAAGCAATCCTGGTCATCAACCCGTCCAGAGCTTCTTCACGCCCCACCCACCCAGCGACGCCATCAACTTGGAAAAGCTCACTGAAATAGTGTTTTCCGACGCCTGATCGGCAGGCAGGGGGCACGGGCCGCCTCTACCCCACCACCGGCTGCCCGAATGAGGTGCAGGCCTCACATCACCGCAGCGCCCAGGACTGGGAGGTAAACACCAGCGTCGAGAACACGGTGCATGCCGATCCTGCTCATATCCCGGCCTGCCATCGCAGTCGGCGAATCGGCGGCGCCCTGTCCAAGATCGTGTGTGGCCGCGACGCGATGCTGATGGCCACCTCGAAGGCCCTGCTGACGCGATCAGGCCCTGTCAAGGGCACCGTAGAGCGCGGAAAGCAGTGCCATCTTTCGCGGGTCGTCCCGGAGAAGGGGCCCCATCTGGTTCATAACGTAACCAAAACCGACACCACGTTCGGGGTCAGCACAGCCGGTGGACCCTCCGAAGCCGTCATGCCCGAATGCCTTCGGATTGGGCCCAAAACTGGATTCATCGCTGCCGAGGGTGAAACCAAGGCCGAACTCGCCCCACACGCCTACGACAGCGTCCATGCATCGCCCCTGGCTGGTCCGGGCGCGTTCCAGAGCGCCCGCTGACAGCAGCCGATCCGAGCCGTCGGCCAGCACGCCATAGATAACTGCAAGTGCCCTGGCAGTACCATGCCCGTTCACCGAAGGTATCTCAGCCCGTCGCCACGCGGGGTTGTTTGCCATGCGCCCAAGCGGACGAGGGTTGAGCAGTGCGGCCTGCGCGGCTCTCCCCCCCGCCATCAGGACGTGAGCCATGGCAGCTTCAATCTCCGGAGCGGGGGCTGGTTCCAGTACCTCCGAGCATCGACCATCGTCTTGGGGCGGGACGCTCCCAAGCAGGAAGTCCACGTCGAGCGGCTCAGCCACGTTCCGTGCAAAATAGCCCCCTACCGTGCCGCCCGTGACGCGGCGTATCACCTCACCCACCAGGAACCCGTAGGAGATGGCCTGGTAGCCACTCACCGTCCCCGGTTCGAAAAACGGGGCCTGGGCAGCGAGCAGGGACGTGACCTTCTCCCAGTCGTACAAGTCATCGGCTGTCAAGGCCTCCTGTTCTGGCGCCAATCCAACAACCCCGGATCGGTGTGACAGCAGCCAGCGCACTGGTATATCCGCTTTGCCAGCCGCAGCGAACTCCGGCCAGTAGTGCGCCACAGCGGCGTCCAGGTCCAGGTCACCGGAATCCGCCAGTTGATGGGCAACGATGGCGGTCATTCCCTTACTGACTGACCACACGTTGGTGAGGGTGTCCCGGTGCCACGGCAACGTGAGGGCAGCGTCCGACGTGCCTGCCCACAGGTCGACGACTACTTTGCCGCCCGCTACCACGCTCACCGATGCCCCCACTTCGCCCCGCTCGACGAAGTTCCTCTCAAACTCGTGCTTGACGGCAATGAACTCGTCAGCGCAACTGCCGTGAACCGTAGGTTTACTCGCAGGCATCGTCATCCTGCCACCCTAGACCGTGTGAGGCGTGCCCGCTTGACGGCACGTCAGCTCCAGCACTGGAGCCTAGTGCGGGGACGCGCCGCGACGTAGAGGCGGCGGGACGGGACCCGCCTGCGGAGGGTTCACCCGCCTCCCCGCACCGTTCACGATGACGTCGACAGCACCAGTGCCTGTGTGGACTTGCGATCTCTGTGGGCCTCTGGCCCGGTATGGCCGGGGCGTCGGGCTAGAGCCGTTGAGTGTCTCGACGTCAACCTTCTGATGCCAAACCCAAACGGGCCAAGCGGATATCAAAGTCACAAGTTACCGGTATTGCTGCTAACCCAGGAGCCAGACACCTCAAGGCCAGCCCGCCGCGTCCAGGAGGACTCGGCGAATCACCTCAGCGGCGCAACGAGGGAGCTGGGACCACCATCCACCCAGTGCGGCGAAACGAAGAGTGGATCATCCCCCGGCGGCGAGACCCCTCCTCCGGCTGGCAAGGACTCCCCAAACTGGTACCCAGTGCCCCACACGGTGCGAATAATCCTAGGTCGTGAAGGATCACGCTCCACCTTCCGACGCAAGCGTCTGACGTGGACGTAAACAATAGAGCTGCCCGACGTAACGCCACCCCACACGCGATGAAGGAGAAAGTCCTTGCCGAGAGGGTGTCCCGGATACCGCATCAACAGCGCGAGCACGTCGAACTCATACCTGGTCAAATGCAGTTCACTGCCTGCTTTTATCGCGGTCCGCGCCCTTGGGTCAAGGACGATGCCCTCCCCGCACAACACTGGCCGCATGATAGGTCAGCCCCTACCGAAACGTTTCAAAACGGAACGAATCCTCAGCACCAACTCACGGACACTGCAAGGCTTGGGAATGTAGTCGTCCACACCGACCTCAAGTCCCTCAATTCGTTCCTCGACGCTGGATTTCAACGTCAATACAATTACTGCAAACGACCGTACTGTGCAGAAGCTGCGACAGAGCCGCATACCGTCCCCATCCGGCAGCAACACATCCATCACGACCACATGCGGCGGCGACTCAGCCACAGCCTTCCGCGCTGCCGCCTCGCTGCCGACATGCATGACGTCAAACCCTTCGCGCCTCAGATACACGGCCGGCGAGGCGCCCCCATCTCCATCCACGACCAGAATGCGCATACCAGCCCCTCATCCAAGAACTACACCGAAATCCCGCCAAACCGGCGAAATTTCGTTAGGCATGCCCTAAGGGCTGTCCCGTAACCCTCCTGGGCACCGCTTGCCGACGTCCGGTTCGACCTACTTGGTTAGGATCCAGTTTGGGCCGTAATTCGGGGCACAACCGGACAATCGGATCTGCTTGTGGTGACCCACCGACCTCTGCCCTGAGTTACGGGACAACGCTTAGCTCACGACAACCCCACTCGTATCCAGCAGCTCAGGCGCCCACCGTCACTCCTCGCCCCATCATCACCGCGTGCAGCACCGGCAGTCCTGCAGCCGCCGAACGACCGTCCGCGCAGCACGGGATCCTTGCCGGACACAGCGGCAGGAGGGTCCAGCGAGGTCTCTACGATGGCCGAGCACGCTGAGGATACGACCGCCCCCACCACTCTCAGTACACAACCCGAACACCGACATAGACCCCCGCCCCCACCTACTCACGCGACACCAATCAGCAAAGTTGAACAGAGCCTATTTGTCGATCAACGGAACTCGCGAACGACCGGGCGGTTGCCTTGAGCCTTGGCGGATGGTCTTACAACGTAACGCCGCTGACCTGCACGCAGACGGCCCTCTTCGATACGTTTGAAACGAGCGCCATGAGTTGAGCGAAGCGCCACCGGCCCCTCACGCCAACGCTCGCTGAGACCACGGCGACGATAACCACCACCACAACGCCGTCTAACATGGAGGCGTCTCGTTGAGCTGAATATGAGGTGAGGTACACGGCGTTCGACAGTGCCGGACGGCCTGTGGGAGATCGCGCAGCCGTTGATCCCGCTGTCAAAGGTGCCATCCTAAGGTCTGTCCCGTAACTCTGGGCACCGCTTGCCGATGTCCGGTTCAACCTACTTGGTTAAGATCCGGTTTGGGTCGCAATTCGGGGCGCAACCGGACAATCAGATCTGCTTGTGGTGACCCACCGACCTCTGCCCTGAGTTACGGGACAACACTTAAGGACGGCGGGACGCAGGACACGCCTGACGAGACGCTGTTCGCGGCAATCGTCCACGCCCTGGCCAGCCGCTGGGCCTGACGGGCCCTGCCAACGTGTTTCGGCACATCGAGGTCCACCGCCCACCGCCGGTTCCTGGTCTGGTCGAGGGCCGGCATCTGGGCGTGGCTCTACGAGGCGGTACTGGATCGCATCGACGAGTGCGGCCTGCTCGACCTCACGCTCACAGTCCCCGACTCGGCCAACGTACAAGCTAAAAGAGGAGCGGCCTCACAGGCCCGAACCCCGTGCACCTAAGCAAGCCGGCCCTCCGCGATGCACATCCTGTTGGACGCGAACAGGCTTCACCTCGTCGTCGGCGTCTACGCAGCAGGCACCTACGACAACAACCAAGGCCTGAGAGCGATGGTCGCCTTCCTACAAACACGGCCCCGAAGACAGCTGGCACTACAGCCCCGCAAACTCCGCACCGACAAGGCATGACCGTCAATGTGACCTGCGACGATGGCTCCGTCGCGAGCGTGGCGCCCACAGAGGAATCGAGTCCAGCCAATGATGAGGCCGCCGAAGGTAGTTCGTAGAGCGCACCATGTCGTAGCCGACCGTAGCTGACGGGCTACCGCCGACTCGACCGCCGCTTCGAACGCCATCCGCGCAACTACCGGGTCTTCCTCGGACTCGCCGCCACCCTCTGCGACTACACATGACTCGTCCGCCACCACATGGGGCCACCGCCTGAATTAGTACACCGCTGCCACAACGGGCACCCCTGTGCCGTCCTCTCAACAAGTGACCATCGGCGGTGGCAGAGCACGCCCTGCGCGGTTGGCTGATCGCCGCGTGGGGTAAGGCCTCCCACAAGGTTGTGCGCAGCCGCCACTACCCACGGGGACCGAGCAACAACACCATCCATCGATCCCTAGCGATCTCCGCGAGTACAAAGGCCCCGGAGGACCTTCGCCTCATGACCTCACTCCAGCGGCGTGTCTGCGACACTCAGATCACATCGTTTCGCCGCAGCTGCACAGGTCCGTTGCTATGGGCCACGAAAGAGCCAGGGGCTGTCCCATAGCTGCTGAATCTTCCCGTCGGCGTCCAACCTGCCCTAACTAAGCTGGCTCCGCGTCGCCACGAACGGCACGGCACGGACTTGCCCGGTGAAAGCACGCCCGCTCAGCTCTATGCTGGATTACGGGGCGACCCCTAGACCAACTAGAATAGGGAGACGACAAGAGATGACACAACCTACTGAACGTGCGGTCCTCGCCGGGGGCTGCTTCTGGGGCATGCAAGACCTCATCAGGCACCGTACCGGAGTGCTCTCGACTCGGGTCGGTTATTCCGGCGGCGATACTCCAGGGCCGACCTATCGCAGGCACGGCAACCACGCAGAGGCCATCGAGATCATCTTCGACCCGTCGAAAACCTCCTACCGCGACCTGCTGGAGTTCTTCTTCCAGATCCACGACCCCAGCACTCGCAATCGCCAGGGCAATGACGTCGGTCTAAGCTACCGATCCGCCATCTTCTATACGAGCGACGAACAGAAACGCATCGCCGAGGAAACAATTGCGGATGTCGACGCAACCGGGCTGTGGCCAGGAAAGGTCGTCACCGAAGTGACGGCTGTCGGCGAGTTTTGGCAGGCCGAGCCGGTACACCAGGACTACCTGCAACGCTATCCGCATGGCTACACCTGTCACTTCCCCCGTCCCGGCTGGAAACTCCCCCGCCGGGAAACGAGTGCGTAGGAGAAGCTACCGCCGGGAGACTGGACTTCAGTTGAGCCACTGCCGCCAAGGCCTATGCGTTTTGCCGTAACTCAGGGCAGAGGTCGGTAGGTCACCACAAGCAGAACTGAGTGTCAGGTTGCGCCCTGAATCGCGGCCTAAACCGGATCCTAACCAAGTAGGTTGAACCGGACATCGGCAAGCGGTGCCCAGAGTTACGGGACAACCCTTAGGCAGTGCCCGGCGCCACCTTCCGGTCGGTGACTGGCTGGCTCGGGTGCGGGTCGGAAAAATCTGACGACTTACAAGTGGTCGCATCTTGGGCCCGCGTCCCGTCCCGAGTCCAGACTAGGTCCCGCGGCGCGACCTACCGGAACGCTACAGGTCTTGGAAGACCGCCGACGAGCGGCATTGCCGCTGGTCGGCGGATGGTCCCGGGGCGGACCTAGCTACAGGACCCATTTGCCAGCGAGGGCGGCTGTCGCCTCTTGATCCTTCTGGTCACGCCGGGCCAATGGGTTGACGCACCCCAGGTGGTCCAGGGTCCTAGACCGGGTCCCGGTGCCCTGCCCGCGGGCCGGCGGCCCCAGTGCAGGCCCGGCCACATGAGCAGTGACAAGGCCTTACAGCTCTCGACGTAAACGCCGCCAGCTGCGACGACGTCAGATCAAGCGCACCAGCCTGGAGCCGAGGAGCAGCGCGTCACCGCTGGCGCAGAGGCAGCAGGCGGCAGACCTGCCGGGTTCAGCCAGGATATTTCCGACGCCGCAGTGAGGTTGAGCAGACCACCACCAACCAGCTCAGAAATTCCCGGGCCGTCGCCACCCGTTAGGGCAAGCAGGCCTACGTCTTCCGTGGCAGGTCACGGAGGCGGCAATCTGGCACAGCTATGAAAATCCGTTGGCGGTTCTGTGACCTCTGCAACTCCAGAGAAGCACCACAATCCCTGCGGACAGAGTTTCAGGGTGATCACTTAGCCAGCATGCCGATACAGGAAACGAGCTCCATGGAGCATTTCCAACAGACAGGCCGCAATCTGAGACAGTGAAGACTCTCAGCTCAGTTCGCCGGTCAGAAACTGAGCTCGGCCGTAGCCGAAGGACCAGTCTTCATTTGCGTTCTCCGTGATCGAGACGATCAAGTCAGCCGAGTCGATCCCGCAATCATAATTAAGCGCTGCCCCTAGTAGCCCATAGAACCGCTGCTTCTGGTCCAGCGGCCGCGGCCGACTAACAACGTGAATAATCACAAGGTACTCTGTGCGGCTGATACCGAGCCCGGTATCCAGGGCGATCATCTCGTTCGCGCCGTGGAGATTGACCACCTGATACCGATCTCGCTTCGGAACCTGAAATGCCTCTACGACAACGCGATGGGTTACATCCAGAAGATTTTGGATGTCCTCCTTCTTCCATCCCTGGAAGATGTCGAAGAATAGCAGCGGCACAGCACGCCTCCGAGGGTTCCGTCGGGTTGCCTTCACTTGACCCTACAGTCCCAACCGTTCACAGAGCGGCACCACAGTCCGCGCGCCGTTCCCCTCTCAGTGCCCCTCGCGGGATTCCAAAGGTAGTGAGGTGAGTCCGGGGCTTGCAGATCAAGGCGGTCCGCACCTAAAACGAAGGCCTTGTCAGCTAAGCGTTGTCCGGTAACTCATGGCAGAAGTCGGTAGGTCACCACAAGCAGAACTGATTGTCTGGTAGCGCCGCGAATTGCAGCCTAGACCGGATCTTAACCAAGTAGGTCGAACCGGACATAGGCAAGCGGTGCCCGGAGTTACGGGACAGCCCTTAGCGTGTCGATGAAAGGGGGTAGCCGTGGCTGCCTCCAGTGAGCCTTTGCCAACTTGCTGTGCGGACGTAGTTGTTGGGCTGGCAGATGGGTGAAGCCCCTGGTAGACGCACGACCAAGATGTTCCTTGTGTTTCCTCGCTGCCCGTCTCCGTGAACTCCGCCGGATCGGGAGCCGCTGGCGTCGGCTGACTGCTGACCGGCAAGCTCTGCTCACGCTTGCGCATCCGCGGAACGGGACGACGTATGCCCAGTTCGCGTCCGGTTTCCGAGTCGGGACGAGTATCGTCTATCGCCATGTGGTCGAGGCCGTGGACCTGCTCGCTGAACTCGCGCCAACCTGGCCGAGGCAGTCCGTGCCGCGTCGAGGGGTAGCGCCGAGGTAAGCCCAAAAGCCGCCAGTACTTGATCTTGGTGGGTGTGGTGCTCGGTCCGTTCAACGCAGGCTGGCAACCGGGAGCGCGTTGACGCGGTTCTCGTACTCGCGGCGGGCCTTGCGCTGGGCCGGGACCGACGTGGTGCCGTCGAGGGACTGGCAGCGGTCGAGGAGTTGGCGGTGGACCGCGGGCACGGCAGTGACGCGAAGGGTGTAGCCCTGGCCGCGCCGTACGGTCACGCCCTGGTCGAGCGTGACGCGCTCGACGGGCTCCAACTCGGCGGCGCGGAGGAAGTCGGCGACCTTGCCCGGCATGTCGAGGACGACCGGCAGTTCCGGGGCCGGGGCGCCTGGGTCGGCGGGTGTGTACTCGGGCAGGAGGTCCACGACGGCAGTGCGGATGGCGCCGCGGCTGACGTCGTGCTCGCGGGCGAGGGCCGCGATGGACCGGCCTTCCAGGTACGCGGTGCGCACGTCGTCGGTCTTCGCGGCCGCCACGGCGGGGCGGCGCCCGCCCTTGCGGCCCTTGGCCTCGGCCGCCCGCAGTCCGTCGTAGGTCAGCTCGCGCTGAAGGTCACGCTGGAGTTCGCCGGCGGCGGCGAGGGTCTGCACCATGAACTTCACGGTGGACAGCAGCTCGCCGGTGCGCGGGTGGCGGGCGGTGAGGTCCATCGCGGAGAACGCGCCGTCATGGATGCGCAGCGCGAGGTGGTTGCGGTGGAGGACGTCGAGCACGTCGAGGATGTGGCCGGTGCCGCGTACGAGGCGGAACATCTCGGAGATGTGCACGGTGTCGCCCGGCCGCGCGTAGTCGAGGAGCGCGCGGAACTTCGGGCGCTGGAGGGGATGGAGGCGGCTGGAGGTGCCCGGGTCCTCCTCAAAGACGACCGGGTCCTCGATCCCGGCATCGTCCAGGACGAGGTTCTGCCGAGCGGTCGACTGCTGGTCGGTCGAGACCCGCTTGTAGACCAGGTTCGCCACCGGGGCCACCTTCTATACGGAGGATTGGACCCTATCTGTCGTCAAACCCTGTCAGCAATCACCATCGGATCTGAATGGATTCGCGCCGTCGTGAACCCCCGGATTGCACGGGTTCATTGGACGCGTCGGCCGCCTGTCGTCAAACGATCATTTGCCAACAGGAGCAGGGTGCCGCTGCGTCTCCTGCTCGGCGGCTGGGTGATGATCGGGTCATGGCATCTACGTGGGATGGATCAACACCTAGAAGCAACGGGCCACCTGTCCGACGAGGGGATCGGTGAAGCGGTGAGTGGGGTGCAGCCATCTCAGTGACGCGTGGAAGGTATTGTCACGGTATGGCTGATCTTCTGGTGAGCGGGGCTCCGAGGGATGTCGATCTGGTGCGCGCCGCTCAGGCCGGCGACGCCGGCTCGCTCGGTCTGCTGCTTGCCAGGCACCGAGCGCACATGTACGCGATCGCGCTCGCTTTGCTGGGCCACAGCCAGGATGCCGAGGACGCCGTGCAGGAGGCGGCTCTCATAGCGCTGCGCCGCTTCGGCGACCTGCGAGACCCGGAGGCGGTCGGCCCGTGGCTAGGGATGGTGGTGCGCAATGTGTGCCGCGCCCAGTTGCGCAGGATGTCCGCGGTTCCCGTGGCCGAAGTCGCAGGGGTCGTGGCGATGGACCGGTCGGGCGGTCCGCCCGACCCGGCCGAGGTGCTCGACCGGCATGCGCTGCGGGACTGGGTGTGGAGCGCGTTGGAAGAGCTGTCCCCGAGGCTGCAGCTGGTGACGATGCTGCGCTACTTCACCGACGTCACGTCCTACGAGGACATAGCGACGCTGTGTGCCACGCCGGTCGGCACGGTGCGCAGCCGGCTCAACCAGGCGCGTACGAAGATGGTCGGCGCACTGCTGGCCTCGGCAGACCGGGTGCACGACGACGCCGCGGTCTGGAACGGGCTGCATCGACGGCTGGCCGAGGAGACCCTGGTGGCCGCCCATCGTGGCCAGCTCGCCTCGGCCCTTTCCGAGTGGTGGTCCCCGCAGGCGAGCGTGACATGGCCGACCGGGAAACGCACGGGCATCGACTACCTGCCCACTGCGTTCGATCGCGATCTGTCCGACGGTGTACGCCATGAACTGGTGAACGTGGTGGCCGGCTGCGAGGTGGTGATCTGGGAGGCCGCTCTGCGTAACCCGCCCGAAGACCCTTTCCACTGCCCGCCCGGCGTCGTCTGGATGCACTTCCTGGGCCAGGGCAGGGTCAGCAAGCTGCGCCTGTTTCACCCGCGCCGCCGCTGAAACCAACTCGGCGAGTTGTCGAACTTTCCCTGCCCTCAACGCATCGTGCGGGTATGAAGACAATGAAACACAGTCCCGGGCGGCGAGCGACCCACGGGAGTCCATTGGGCGAGGCACGGAGCGTCGTGGTCGATGGCGTACGCCAGGTCTACCGGGTCGCGGGTGAGGGGCCGGTATGCCTCGTGCACTCCGGAGGCCCGGGCGTACACCCGGAGTACCTGCGGATGCCTGGGCTGGAACGCGTGCTGACGCTCGTGTACCTGGACCCGGTTGGCGCCGGCGACAGCGAGCTGCTGCCGGGCGGGGACTATTCCATGTCCCGCTACGCGCGCTTTGCCGAAGCCGTACTCGACGACATCGGCGCCCCGGCCGCGTACCTTCTCGGCCACTCGCACGGCGGCTTCGTGGCCCTCCAGTTCGGCCTCGACCACTCCGACCGTCTCGACGGACTGATCCTGTACGACACCGCCCCCATGAACGGACCGGATATGAGGGAGGTGGCGAACAAGGAGATGACGTCCTTCGTCCAGCGCTGGCCGGACAGACCGGAGGCCACCGAGGCAGGCCGTATGTGGGACGCGGTCAATGTGTCACGGACGATGGAGGTCGCCGACGACGAGTCGTTCGGGCGTTACTTGAACGGTATCCTGCCCGCCTACTTCGCCGACTACCGCAAGACAACCGAACAGACGGGCGGCGATCTCAGCTTGGGGGTCACCTACGACCCGAACCGCCTCCCGGCCCCGTGGGACGTACGGGACCAGCTCGGTGTCATCAAGGTTCCGACACTGGTGATCGTCGGCACATACGACTTCATCTGCCCACCCCGCTTCGCGCATGAACTGCATGCCGGAATCCCGGACGCACAGCTGTCCGAGCTACGCGAGAGTGGCCACTTCGGGCACATCGAACAGCCGGACGAGTTCGCCGCCATCGTGTCGGGCTTCGTGAACAACCAAGAGATGGGGAAGAAGGCATGACGACCACCGTGCCTATCGGCCTGGCCGAGCAGACCGAAATCGAGGCGTACGCCGACTTCGCGGCCGGCGCACCGACGCCGGTCCGGGACTTGCTCGGCATCGGCTCACTGCGAGTCGGCTCGGTGCTGGCTCTCGCGATCCGCGAGGACCCGAGCCGCTTCTTCAACCGCGCCGGCGGATTCGGCACGGGCGAACCGATCACCGCAGACGTTCCGGCACAGGTCTGCGACTTTTACCGCGAGCAGGGTGTGCCCCAGGGCGGGTTCATGATCGCGCCGCCGCTACTGCCGGCGGACTGGGCCTCGACCGCCAGCAAACTGAACCTCAACGAAGGCAGCCGCTTCGTCAAACTGGGATGCGACACCGAGACCGCACTGTCCGCGCTCGACGGCGTCGCGGCACTCGACCCCGGGCTGCGCGTCGGGCCGGTCGAATCCCATCAGGCCGACGAGTGGGCCGCGGTCATGATGACCACCTTCGGGATCACCACGCCAGGCATGATCGACATGGCGGCGTCGTGCGTGGGCAGACCGAACTGGCACCAGTACGCGGTCTGGGACGGCGAGCGGATCATCTCGGTCGGGAGCATCTTCGTCAACGGTGAGTGTGCCGACATGTTCGGTGGAGCGACGCTCCCAGAAGGACGCGGACGCGGCGCCCAGTCGGCGCTGCTCAGCGCCCGCGCCCGGGCGGCCCAGGGGGCAGGCTGCCGATGGCTCGTCGCCGAGACTGGAGCGGAAGCCCCCGGCGACCACAACACATCCCTGCACAACATGCTGCGCACCGGATTCGAGCCGTTGTACGAGCGTGCCACGTGGCTCTGGCGCGAACGGTGACGCCCGGTTCGCTTATGGCTACGGCTCGGTGTCGCCTGGAGGCCTTCGCCCTGGTGAACGGGCGGGACCTCCGCCGGGCACTCAGCGCTTCAAGTCCCTTCATTACCCGGTCACAGCCCGAGAACGGAACCGGACACGGACGCGCAGGTGAAGTACCAGGCCACGCTCGCGGAGAAGGTAGGTAAGGAGCTAACCAAGGCGAGGGCCCACAAGCCCATCACCGTCCTGGTCAGCCACTCCTAGTCGGCCCGCCTCCGTCGTCGTCATCGTCCAGCTCCGACCCGTCTGGGTCGCGCAGCGGGCGCAGGGCGCCGGTGGCGGGGACGTCGGCGGTGAAGCTGTAGCGGCCGAGCAGGTTGAGGTTCCTGTGCTTGAGCGCGCCCGCGGCCCGCACCTGACGAGAATGCTGGCCACGGGCCGCTTCCCGGTGCTGACCAAGGCCGTGTACGAGGGCATGGACGTGGACGCCGAGGCATCCTTCGCGACCGGCCGCCGACGTGACGCTCAGCTCCTGCCGAATGCGAGCGAGGCCGAGGGCCGTACTGCTCAACGGGCATGACAGGGTCGTCACAGAGGTGACGGTCAGGCGGCTGTGCTGAAGCCGGAGGCGGCCGGGTCCTGGTCGCGAAGCTGGGTGAAGTCGACGTCGAGTTTCGGGTCGTACGCCTCGGGCTGGATACCGAGTTCGTGGGTGGAGTACTCGCCGAATCGTTTGATGTGCTCGGTCAGGTACGGCGAGATGTGGGCCAGGTCCTCCGGGTCGATCTCCCAGCCCTCCTCAAGGAGCTGGCGGATGATCTCCGCGATATCCAGGGCGTTGTGGAAGATCACCGCGTTCGTGAGCAGGGCGTTGAACTTCATCGCCTTCTCCTGCTCGATGGGGTCGTTGTCGGCGAGGACGCCCTGATTGCCGAAGCCGACCCACTGGGAGAACCGGTTGAACGACTCGACCTTGTTGGTCGCCGCGGTCACCCGCCGGCGAAGCGGCGCGTCCGAGAGGTAGCGCAGCAGCTGCACCGTGCGGATCACGCGGCCGACCTCACGGAAGGCGGTGTAGGTGGAGTTCTTGTGCGAGCCCGACCGCAGCCGCTTGAGCAGCGTCGAGGACGAGATGGCGCCCTCCCGCACGGACACGGCCACCTTCATCAGGTGCCGGAACTGGGACTCGATCAGATCCCAGTCGATGACGTTCTTGCCCGGCTCGCCGAACAGGGACGATGTGGACGTACTCGCTTTGCTTGGACGGACGGTAGAAGGTCAGGCCCTTCCAGTTCCTGATCCTGGGCATCAGATCGAAGCCCAACAGATGCGCCAGGGCGAAAACGGGCACGCTCTGGCCCTGGGTGTCGGCGTGCACGGTGGTTGGCTTGACCTCGGAGGTGTTCTTGAGGAGGCCCTCGATGATGTAGACGGCCTCCCACACCCCGCACGGGATGAAGTGCGTGAACAGCGCGATATAGGTGTCCGAGATGTGGTGGTAGGCGATCCCGCCCGCCTTGCCGTACCGCACGCTCGTCTCGGCGAGCAGGTTGTTGAGGTACGTGTCCATGTGGGTGCCGTCCGCCGCCACGGCGGTGCCGTCGCCCCACGCCTGGGAGATGTCGAGGCGGGCGTGCGCGTTGACCAGGTCGGCGACGGCCTCGTTCAGCAGCGCGATGGAGAAGTGCCGGTTGGCCACGTACGACAGCTCGTGCCCGGACACCCCGGGGATGTGCTCGGCCGCCTCGTACGGGCCCATGTTGGTGCCCTTGACGAAGGTGGTGAGCACGTACCGGCCGATCAGCTTCGGGTCGTTGCCTGAGGGCGGACCGAAGCGGCGCCACCACTCCACCCAGTACGCGGTGCGGGCCACGATCCCCATCAGCGTGCGCTCCGGCATCCGGGCCTTGACCTCCTGCTCCAGGCGCTTCGCCGAGGGCCTCTGCCCCTCGGAGCGGTGCGGCTTGAGTGACGGGATGCCGGTCTCGGGGTCGATGACCAGGCCCTCGTTGTCCGGGTACCCGGCATCCGCCGCCGCGGCAGCATTCCGCAGTTTGTCTTCCAGCTGCCGGCGGAAGGACGCCGCGTCGAAGGCACCGGCCTCGCCCTCCTCGCACAGCCCGACCTCCACCAGGTAGTCGGCCAGTTTCTCCTGGATGTCCTCCCACGCGAGCAGCTGCTCGGACCAGTCGGCGTACTCCTCCGAGCCGACCACCGCGACGTCGCCGGTGCGCAGCTCCTCGGCGAGGTGGGTGAAGACCATCGCTTCGAAGTGCTTGCGGACGAACCGGCCCGGCCGCGTCTTGTCGAGTACGGCCTTGCGCCAGTTCTGCGTGGCGAAGGAGATGTCGATGGTCTTGCCGTTCTCGCCGAGCGCGGTGATGTACTCGCCGCGGGCGCTCTCGTGCCGCATCGCGTGCGCGAGCGCGGTCAGCACCCGCCCGTCCTCGGACGTGGTGGTGAACTCAAGCTTCTCCGCCAGGTCAAACATCACCGACCGGTCCCGGCCGAGCTGTCCGTACAGCAGCACTTCCCAGAAGTTGCCGTGATGCGCGGAGACCTTCTCGATCTGCTCGTACTGCCCCGCGAACCCGCCGAAGCCCTCGACCGCCTTGGTGACCGCCCCCAGGCCGCCGCCTGCACCAGCTGGGCCTTGGCCAGGGCAAGCACGGCCGGGGAGACCTCCCCGCCCAGGCGCCGGGCAACCTCCTCCACCGGCGCTGCCTCGTCCAGCCCTTCCAGGGCCTTCACGGCCTTGGCGGTCATCGCCGCGGCCTTCGCCAGAGCCTCCTGGACGGGGCCGCCGCCGCCGAGGTTCTTTAACACGATGCGGTAGTTCCCGATCAGGGCCTCGACGATCTCCCGCTCGGCGAGCCGGATCTCCTCCAGCTCCTCCTTGGCCTTCTTGATCTTCATGGTGACCCGCTTGCAGAACATCGTCGCCAGATCGTCCCGTACCCGCATCCGTGCCTTGTGGGCGAGGCAGGCCAGCAGCGCGATCCGCTTGACGGCCGCGTAGTCCCGCAGTTCGGAGGCGTCCGCCGCGTCCGCTTCCCCGGCGAAGTCGGTGACCTTCGGCGCCGCCACGCCGTCCACCCACACCGCGGTGTCGCCGAGCTCGTCCAGCCACTCCAGGTGCGTGAACAGGCGCTTGAAGTGCGACCAGCTCGGGCCCTGGGCGGTCTGCTTCAGTCGGTTGAACTACGTGGTGCCGTCGCTGTCGCGTTCTTCCAGCAGCCGTAGCATCCCCGCCTGCTCGGCGAGGCTCATCCGGTCGTGGATGCCGCAGCAGATCGAGACGTTCACCTCGGTGCGGATCGTGGAGGTCATCGTGTCGAAGGGGGAGAACGCCGGCAGTTCCAGCCCGGCCGCCACCACCTTCTCCAGTGCGATATTGATCAGGTCGGCGGGGCGGTTCTTCGCAGCGGCCTCCTTGCGGATCGCCGCCTCAGCGATCTGCCGGGCCTGGGACTGCTGGTACTTCCTCCCCACCCGCTGGCGCACCTCCGTACGCTGCCGCTCAGCGGTGCGGCCCGTCTCGTACAGCGGGAGCGTGCCCTCCGGCAGCTCGACCGTACGGCGGACGAAGTCGACCACCATCTCCGGGTACTCGTCCGGCTTCGGGAACCAGCCCATCCGCTGATA
The DNA here is from genome assembly GCF_036250695.1 of Streptomyces sp. NBC_01497. Classification (NCBI taxonomy): domain Bacteria; kingdom Bacillati; phylum Actinomycetota; class Actinomycetes; order Kitasatosporales; family Streptomycetaceae; genus Streptomyces; species Streptomyces sp. NBC_01497. The sequence continues at coordinate 118,984 of NZ_CP109428.1, forward strand.
CGACTTCAGCGCCAGCAGCAGCGCGAGCTGATGCCCGTCGGAGTCCATCCGCTCAGCCGCCCACGCAGCTTCCTCCCGCGTCGGCGCGAAGAAGAGATGCAGCTCATGTGCGGTGATCAGCCGCTTGAACCGCGGGTAAGCGGTCCGCTCGATCGAGGTCATAAGTCCCGCCCCAGGCCCAGAGATCAGTCAGTATCAGCACCAACGACCTTCGGCTGAATGGGTGACGGCCACTACTGCACAGGGCGCCAAGATCAAGTACTGGCGGCTTTTGGGCTTACCTCGGCGCTACCCCGTCGATGAAGGCATTCGTACCGCTGGACGGAACACTCCTGTCGATCGACCGGATTGCCGCCGACCGCCCGTACTACTCCGGGAAACATCGCAAGCACGGGATGAACGTCCAGGTCATCACCGACCCGTTCGGCGAGCCCCTGTGGGCCTCGCCAGCGCTGCCCGGCGCGATTCACGATGTTCGCGCCGCCCGCGAGCACGGCATCGTCGAGACCCTCGACCAGGCCGGGCCCATCTACCGGGCCGACAAAGGCCACCGGGGCGCCGGCGGAATGACCCACGTCCCCCTCCGCGGCCGTTGGAACACGCTTCCCACAGGTCAACAGGGCGCGAATCGACCGCAGGCCAAGATTCGATCCTTCGTCGAACGAGCCATGGCCACCCTCAAGAACTGGCGGCCCCCGCGCAAACCCCGGTGCTCGACCACCCGTATCACCGCCGTCCTCCACGCCATCGTGACCCTGAACCAAGCCAGCCCAGCCGCACGATGAAAAAGGCTCACTGCACGGAGCAACACGGAGGGGAATCCCCCACGATGTACAGCGACACCCCAACGGGGGTGTTCCGTCAAGTCTCCAATACCCCTTGATGTGCATCCCGGAGTCAACGCAGCAAACTAAATTGACTTAGCCAGTCGGCCGGGGCAGCCTCAGGGCCTGACGCGGGGTGGCTGCCCTTCTCCTCGTTGAAGTTCCCCACGCGACACACGTGAACTTAAACCATGGAGTTGGCCGGTTCGTCGCCGAACAGCACTCGCGTGTAAACATCGTGGTTCCGCTCGGGTGACAGCAAGACATGCCGACTTACGAACTCGACATCGCGCCATGCACGTTGAATTCGGCTCTGGCTGGAGAACGATCGGTTGCCGGCTGCGGTAAGCAGGATGCCGACAGCCTCTCGAGCTGCTTGAGTGGCCCGGCCGATGTCCATACGTACGCGCGCCCGGTCCTGCAGACTAAGTTGTCGGCCGGCGAGCGCTCCCGCTTCGACATCACGCAGGGCGCGGTCCGCGTGCAGCCGCGCAGTATCCATGAGTGAGAGGGCCGCTGCGAGGAGGGAGTGCGCCTGCGACAAGAGCCTGCCCGAGGTTGTCGGAGCGTGATTTTCAACGACGAGGGTTCGTACCTCAACAGCTACTGACTCCGCCATGCCGATGAGCGGCGCTAGGGTCGTCACCGCTAGCAAGGACAGCCATGTCGCTCCGTAGACTGAGCCCCCGGTCGCAGGAGCCCCCTTCCCGAGCAGAAGGCGGTCGATGGTGACGAAGCGATGCTGAGGTACGAAGACGTCGTTGGCGACCACAGTGTCACTGCCGGTGGCTCGCATTCCGACCGTTTCCCACGTTCTCTCTACAGCCATGTCTGTCATAGGGATCAAGGCAAGGCTCACCGGGCGTCTACGCGGATCTTTTTCTGCGCCCTGTACTGCCGCGATGATCCACTGCGAGTGGCGCACGCCAGACACCGGTTGCCACCTGCCGGATACCGTGCCGCCTCCCAGCGTGGGGTGTACTGTGCCGCCTAGTGTGAAGTTGCTGCACACCAGTGCGCAGCGGTCCGTACCCCAGATGTCTTCCCGGGCCCTGTCCTCGAATAGCGCAGCCGTATAAGCGCTACCGGAGAGGATCATCGCCACCCAGGCGCTGGAACCGCACCCGTGTGCAAGGTTGCGATAAACCTCAAAAGAGGTACGCGCATCCGCCTCTGGCCCGCCGAAACGGCCGGGCTGTTGCAGCAGGAAAAAGCCAGCCGCCCCCAGTATATCTACAGACTCGTCGCTCAAGTGGCCGCTACGGTCGGCTTCGTGGGCCCACTCCCGCAACGAGGATGCTGACCTGGCGGCTACAGTCGTGAGACTCTCCATGCGACCCAACTGAGTTGTGGGGGAATGCGCATCACTGACGTCGTTCATTTTCCTCCGAGCGCCGATGACACCTCAACACGCACTCTTATTGGCGAGCATATGCTCCTCCCGCTGCTCCGTGCACGTCCCTTCACCCTCAACTAGCACGCCGTACTCACCCCGGTGGCGTCCCCCCGGGCGTCGATGGGCTCACGCCACTTTAGTGACTTCCAGAGCAAGGGTCCACCAGCGCGCCGGGGGGACGCCGCAGGGCGCGACTGAGGGGAGTGTGCTTTGTAGCCCTGCTGGCCTTGGTCGTGTCCGGCTAAGACAGTGAGGCTTTTTCAACCTGCGGTTGAGCTGGCGTGATGCAGGGTGAGTACGGCCTGGACGAGGCCGGTGATGCGAGTGGTCGAGCAGCGAAGTTTGCGGAGTAGTCGCCAGGACTTGAGGGTGGCCATGGCTTGCTCGACGAGGGCTCGGATCTTGGCCTGAGATCGGTTCACGGCCTGCTGACCGGCGGAGTGAGCCTCCCATCGGCCGCGGAAGGGGACCCGGGTCGTGCCGCCGGCGCCGTGGTAGTCCTTGTCCGCCCAGCAGGGGGGTGGGCCTGGGCAAGAGCATCGATGATGCCGTGTTCCCGGGCTGCGCGAACGTCGTGGACGGCCCCAGGCAGTGCCGGCGAGGCCCACAGCAGCCGGCCGAACGGGTCGGCGATGACCTGCACGTTCATGCCGTGTCTCTTGTGCTTGCCGGAGTAGCAGGGCCGGTCGGCAGCGATCCGGTCGATGGGCAGGAGAGTCCCGTCGAGCAGGACGTAAGCCTTCGTCGATGCGGCTTGGACAGCCTCGTCGAGGGTCGGTGCGAGGGCGGCCAGGAGGTCGACGGCCTCGCTGATGTAGCGGTAGACCGTGCTCGTCCCCATCTCGAAACCCGCTGCGAGCTGGGCGTACGTAGTCCCGTTGCGCAGATGCGCCACCACCAGCAGAGCTTGACGGCCGACCGATAGCCGGCGCCAGCGGCTTCCGATCCGGCGACGGTGTCCGCGCAGACGAGTGGCGAGGTACGTCAAGGACCGACTGGACACGTCCAGCCCGCACCGGTAGACAAGCACGTGAAGCCTCTGGTGGGTATCGGGTGATCTTGGTCGTGAACCCGTCTACCAGAGGCTTCACTCATGTGTCGAACCAACTGAGCCGCTACCGGGCGCAAGTTGGCAAAGGCTCCTTGTGTTTCCTCGCTGCCCGTCTCCGTGAACTCCGCCGGATCGGGAGCCGCTGGCGTCGGCTGACTGCTGACCGGCAAGCTCTGCTCACGCTTGCGCATCCGCGGAACGGGACGACGTATGCCCAGTTCGCGTCCGGTTTCCGAGTCGGGACGAGTATCGTCTATCGCTATGTGGTCGAGGCCGTGGACCTGCTCGCTGAACTCGCGCCAACCTGGCCGAGGCAGTCCGTGCCGCGTCGATGAAGGCATTCGTACCGCTGGACGGAACACTCCTGTCGATCGACCGGATCGCTGCCGACCGCCCGTACTACTCCGGGAAACATCGCAAGCACGGGATGAACCTCCAGGTCATCACCGACCCGTTCGGCGAGCCCCTGTGGGCCTCGCCAGCGCTGCCCGGCGCGATTCACGATGTTCGCGCCGCCCGCGAGCACGGCATCGTCGAGCCCTCGACCAGGCCGACACCCCCCTGCTGGGCGGACAAAGGCTACCAAGAAGCCGCCGGCACCGTCCGCATCCCGTACTGGGGGCGACGGGACAACCTTTCAGCAGGTCAACAGGCAACGAACCGCTCTCACGCCAAGATTCGCGCACTCGTCGAACACGCCATGGCCACCCTCAAGTCGTGGCGGCTCCTCCGCAAGCTGCGGTGCTCCACCACCCGGATCACCGCCTTCGTGCAAGCCGTCCTCACCCTACATCTGGCCAGCTCAGAGCGATGATGGAAAAGGCTCAATGCCGGCGTCTCCCACGGCACAACCGCAGTCTGCCGGACAGCTGAGGGATAAGCTCAACCGCCCAGCTGAACTGGGGCAGTTCAGTGCAGACTACCGCCCTGGACGAAGGAGAAGAGCAACGTCGATACTGTCAGCCATTGCCTTGGCCCCCGCGTCGTTGGGGTGGACAAAATCTCCGCTATTGAAGTGCGGGTGCAGCCTGTCGACATCTTCCGGGTCCGCAAGGACCTGCGCGAAGTCGGCAACCGAATCTACAACCGAGGTGGTACGAATCCATTCGTTGACTTCACGGCGCACGTCGCGGCCTTGCGGAGTGTCAAAACCTGGGTACAGCGCACCCGCGAATGGCGGGATCGTCGCCAGGATGACCAGGAGACCCTGAGCATGGCACGTGTCGGCCAACTCGGTGAATCCGTCAATCAGATTCTTCTGGGTCGGCGGCGGACCTGGATTAGCATCGGCCAATCCCAGGCCGCCAGCTATTCCAAGATCGTTGACGCCCAAGTTGACTAGCACTGTTCCCGCTCCGGGCGTTGCGAGAACATCGTGCTCCAAGCGCTTCAACCCCCGCTGACCGATCTCGTCAGTGAGCAGCCTGTTCCCGCCCAGGCCCTGATTGACGACCCAACTGTGCTCCAACCTGCGGTTCAACCGGTTCGGGTATCGATGATTGGTGTTGATTGTAGTGAGAGCACCGGCAGTCAGGGAGTCGCCCAGCGCAACGCCAACACGGGCACCAGATTCGGCGGCTACGTCTACCCCGCTCAGGAAATAACGTTCCGTGACCGGCTCGACGTTCCGTAGCGACGGCGCGGACACTTGATCACCGTCCGCGACAAAAGCCGTCTCCAGCGCCGCATTCGAGTAGGTTGCCAGTCCGGTGTCACTGGGCAGGTACATGCTTACAGCCAGATCGTCTCCGGCTTTCACAGAAAGCTGAACCGAGTCGCTGACCGTCTCCTGTCCGGCCGGCACGGTGACCGCAGAGGAGCCATCGAAACGTACCCCGGCGTCTGTACCAAGATCGACCCTGTCACCCGAGATCCGGAGGGCCACTCGCGCAGCGCCTATCTCCAGGGGCTTCTTACCGAATCGATTATCGATTCGGAGCCGCAGGCTCTGCCCACCGCCGTCGAGGTGGGCGATCTGCCGAAGCGTCTGGGATGAGAAGGAACGGGAAGGGATTAGAACCAGCGTTTCGAACGGGCTGTTCAATGCACAACGCCAGCCTGCTATCCATTGTGTATTCACACCACGGACGCTAGCAGGGCATGTGCTGCTCGGGTGACGTCATTGTACCGATTCACAGGTACGCGCCACGCCTGACCTGATGTTGAGCCAGCTTGTACGAGAGTCTACCCTTCGCCTCGCGAAGTCCAGTGTTGAATAATCGGCAGCCCCGAGCCGAAACCACTGTCGACGGCCTTCCACGACGTCGCAATCCTGAATATGACCGAGGATGGTCCGGGTCGCACTCATCACAGCAAGCCGCTCAATTCCGCAAAGCGCTATCCACCAAATTCACCGGCCGCGAATCTTTAGAGACAAGAGGCCACGCAACGCAAAGTGGACTCAGGGCACTGAAATCCATTCGGAGCACCGGACACTTCAGTCTCGACACCACGCAGATGAGGACCGAGCCAAACATAGCCTCCCTGTGCTCGGCCCGCCCCCACGCTTGTCGGGTCGATCCGATCGATTCACGGCAGACGCGTCGGGATCTCCTCACCCAGTCGGAACGCACGGCCGCGCTCGACGGCGCAGTCATGCCTCTGCCTGACCAGATCCAGGACCTAGTTACTGCGACACCATGCTGGGACGTGACCTACGCCCGAGCAAGTGCCAACTTAAAGCACTAACTGAGACCTCGTCGAAATCAGCTGGAGCGTCACGGCCCGCATGCCAGCCGCCAGTCGTCACACTCACAGTGAAGCCGCCCGCTGAGGCGCCGCCTCCACTACTCCAACGCCAAAAACGAGCAGCGTGGCAGTGGCTGGCTCCTAGGTCGGTTGTCGCGGATTGCACAGCAGTACAGCTGCTTCACACCCCTAGCTTTGCAGCCCCTCCGCATCAGTCAACGCGGCCCCTGTCTACTGGACGTCTACTGGCGATAAGTTAGTGTCCCCTGTGCGACTGTCGTGTCGCACGTGACGTCTGGGCTTGGATCCTCTTGAGGCGCACGGTGTTGAGGCGCGGGCCCGCACTCTGGCTGGTCGAAGACCGCGTCACCCCCTGGATCAGAAGGCGGCTGCATCGGGTGCCCCACTAGATTCCGACTTAAGACATGGCCGTTAGCATCCCCAGGTTCGACAACTTGGACGCTCAGTTGGTGGGGGCCCCGTCCGCGCCACACCAAAACAGTGACCGTGCAAGGCAGGCCGACCATGCGAGCCGTCGTTCACTCCCCTCTGAGGTGAGCCCGACCAGGCCCCTTGAGGCAAGGCCACCCCAGTTAAGCCGCGGGCGGCGACTAAGACGCCGTACACCGCAGCACGCTACTGTTCCGCCCCTCTCCACTCCGGATCCACAACCACCCTGAGGAGCGCGTCACTGAAAGCAAGACCCGGCGAGACACATACTCATTGTCTCAAACACGCCCTCGTCTCTACACGTCAGACGATGACGATCCAAGCGAGGCACCGGCCACTCGGCAATCGACGCATGCCTCAGGACCTGCAAGGACCACAGCACCACCGCTGCGCCCGGCCGGTCCCGCTCGGGCTCTGAGTTCGGAGCCCGCCCAGATGACGTTCCCACTCCCTCACGTAAGGCGTGGCTGGATCTCGACGCTGACAACGAGGCTGCGATGTAGCACGCTTCCGCATTTTCGGCTTCTGGCCAACGGACGAGGCGCTGAAGGCACGGCTAGAGCCCGGCAAGCGCCGTGGACATCACGTACTGCCCCTCAGGTTGGATGTTCGCGCGCGACGCGGTGGATGGTGCCTTCCGGAAGCATCAAATTTCACAACTCCAACAGCCACGGAACTTACCTACTTCGCACGTAGGACGTACCAACCGAGCTTGAACCCCAAGCGCCAAAGTCCAGCACGAGCAGTGGCAAACTTCACCGCGCAACGCACTATTTACTCGGTGAAGACTCGAAGATCTCCCGACTAATGAATATGCAAATAAGGAGCGGGACAGCTATGGAATTCAATGGCAGGGTCGCTCTCGTTACGGGAGCGACCAGCGGCATCGGCCGAATGGTGGCAGTCAAACTTGCCCACGAGGGCGCCCACGTTCTCGTCTCCGGCCGGAGTGTAGCCCGAGGTCAACGAGTGGTCGAATTCATCCGCACCAATAGAGGAAGGGCCGACCTTCTTACCGCCAAACTCGGAACGGAAGAATTCGCTCGGTCTCTGGCACATAGAGCCGAAGCAGTCAGTAATGGCGGCGTCGATATTTTGATAAACTGCGCAGGGGTGGGCGTCGTGGCCTCCACGGCTGAAACGACGACTGAAATGTTCGACAGTATATTTGACATCAACGTTCGGACGACCTTCTTTCTTGTCGCCGAACTCGCACCTAGGATGGCAGCCCGCGGCCGCGGGGCGGTTGTTAATGTTTCAACCATGAGCGCAGGCCTCGGAATACCGGATAGCGCCGCGTATGGAGCAAGTAAGGCGGCGGTTGGCCTTCTAACAAAAGCATGGGCCTCAGAATTCGGACCACGTGGCGTACGGGTAAACGCCGTTGCACCGGGCCACACAGCCACGAGGGGGACCGAGCGAATGAAGGGCCTCGACGGACTCGCATCAAAGACGCCAGTGGGCCGCCCCGCGACCCCAGACGAGGTCGCAGATGCCATCGTTTATCTTGCAGGCGACCGCGCCAGCTACGTTCAAGGAGCGATCCTCCCCGTCGATGGCGGACGCAGCGCGCTCTAGCGGCGCGGAGCAAGCCGCCGCCACGCTGGGGTCCGTCGCACTGACCAGCCGGCGCCCATAGCCAGGTTGATCACCATTGCTGCGAGGAAGACCATGTCCATCGGTCAGGTCGCGGAAGCATCTGCGGGAGCAGAGGATGGTTCCCAGGCGCAGGGAGGTCAGATCGTTGCCCGCCGCCGCTCGTAGCGACGGTGGAGTCGACGGCAGCCGGTGCAAGAGGCAGTGCGTTTCGATGCCCTAATCGTGCGCTGGACTCGATGCCTCCGCAGGCAGCGTGGACATGTCGATGTGTTTACCCCAAGGCCATCACCGCATATGCGGGCGCTTCATAGTCCTTGCCGGCGTAAAGGCAAACGAGCCCGGAATCCAGAACGTGAACCTCTTGACCCTTGCAAAAATAGCCCGTTGGGGTCCGTAGGCTGGGAACTTGAAGTTGGATTACTCCGGACGAGGCCGTTACCCCCGTCACGTTTTCCGCGTCCTGCAAGGGGACCGCTGACCTCCGAGCCCGGCACCACTACTCCCCCTGTCGGGGAGATGACAATGCCGTTGCTTGAGCGGCCACGCCACTGGTTGCTCAAGGCCACCACAACCGGTGGACGGCGACGGCCGGCGGGTGCGTCTGGGGTTTCACTGGTGTAGTCGGCGATGCGCGACCGGGTCTTTCGCGGGCAGCCACCGGATCTTCGGCGCGGCACCAGGCTGCGGCCGATCTCGACGAATCCGAGGCACCGGTGCCGGCTGATCAGCGAGGCGGAAAAGACCGCTCGGCGAGATCGCTGAGCGGCGGACGAAGTGCAGGGCCCCCGTGAACAAGGTCCGCTCGGCGGTACTGCGCTGCAGGCGGGCGGCCTTCAACAGATCCCAGGTGGCGTGGTGCACGATCAAGTGCGCCGCGCAGATTTCCTGCCGCACGCCGTCCGGCGTCTGCGATCTGAAGACTGGTCGACCGCCTCGGTGGGCCTTGACGTCGTCGAAGAGGAGCTTGATCTCCCAGCGCCGGGCATAGACGAAGGCAAGTTCTTCGGCGGGGTACTTCTCGTGATCGAGCAGGATGGTGATGAGCCGGACGGCATCGGGCTGTCCGTCGACGCGGTACTCGATCACCCGGACCAGCACCGGCGGGGCCTTGACCGCCCGGCTGCCTCGCTGTGCTTGTTCGCCTCGATTCGGGCGAGGTAGCCGCCGGCGGGCAGGACATCCTGGACCCGGCGGGCCTTGCGCCGCTCGATCCGCCAGAGCAGATGCGCGCCCTGCTCCCGAAGCCGGTGCCAGCGGACCAAACCCCACAGACCCCGGTCGGCCGGCAGCAGCGGTCCCGTCCCCGTATGCGTCGGAGACGATGCGCTCGGAGTCCTGGAACCCGCCAATCGCGGCGTGGGAGGAGCACTCGGCATACGGGTATCCCATAGAACCGCGATGAGAGCCGGACTTGCCGAAGGCGTCGTTGTTGCCCCCAGAGTCGGGCACGGCCAGCAGCATCCTGTCCATGGCTGGCACCCGCAGTCCCTGAAACAGCTCACCGACCGTGCCGAGTGGTCGGGCCACGGACTGGAACAGCTCCCGCATCACCGGCCAGCCGAGCCGCCCCCGGGCCCTGGCCAATGACGACTTGTTCACCCTGGACCAGGTCCGCGGCCCCTTGTCGCCGGTCTTCACCAGCCGCAAGACCTCCAGTAGTCCGCTGCGGAAACAAGCACACCGCTAGCACGAAGTACACCGTGACCGGGCGGAGAACAGGCGACGGCGCTTCTCCGAGCGCCCCGCCCCACCCACCACCCAGTCCACCAACTCGGGCGGACACGCCGAGTCAGGACCCCCAACCCCAGCCGCTCCAGACGTGACATCAGCACACCGCTACAACCACCCGACCCTCCGCAAGGGCAACGGCATTACAACGGATGGCTCGGGGGGTGCCACCGAGCCCGAGAGGCGCCATTGGAGACGCTGATGAGAGGTCCGACCACCGCCCGGCCCGGCGCAATACTCGGCATTCCGCAGGCGCCAGGCCCGCATAACGTGGACGCGCGCATACGACGCCTACGGTAACGCCCTGGCCAGCACCGCACGAACCCAGTTCGGGAGGATGGGTTGGACGACATCGACGACGTAGGCGACTTCCTCGGCCTGGACGCCGGCAAGAGCGCCCGCCACAGGCGTGGGCTGATTCCGGTCGGCGAGGAAGTCTTCGACAAGCAGCTCCCCAATAGCGAGGCGAAGCTTCGGGCCGTCTTCGACAGGCTGTCCGCGAAGTTCGGCACCGTGCTGGTGATCATGGACCAGCCTGCCCCCATCGGAGCACTCCCACTCACGGTCGCCCGGGAGGGAGTCTGCAAGGTCGCCTACCTGCCCGGCATGTCCATGCGGCGGCTCGCCGATCTCTACCCGGGCGAGGCGAAGATCGACGCGAAGGACGCCGCAGTGATCGCGGATGCCGCCCGGAACCTGCCGCACACACTGCGTTCTTTGGAACTGGCCGACGCGATCAGCGCCGAGCTCACCGTGCTGGTGGGCTTCGACCAGGACCTGGCCCTCGCTGGCAGGAGTGCTCCCGCGCCCACCTCCTGCGCCGCACCGCGGAGGGCAAGACAAAGCGCGAGGTCATCCGTTGCCTGAAGAGGTGCGTCGCCCGCGAGACCCCGAGGCCTAACGCTCCGTCCATCTCGACAGCCTCGCGACTTGACATCCATAGGGGCATCGGCTTGAAGGATTTCCCGGACGCCGTTGAGGCTGCCTGGCCCCGAACCATCGTCGAAACCTGCATCGTTCACGTTCTGTGCAACAGCTTCCGCTACGCCGCCCGGCAGGACTGGGACAAGAACGCGAAGGCACGCAAGACCGTCTACACCGCGCCGAACGAAAGCACGGCGATCGAACGCTCCGGAGAGTTCCAGGACGCCGGCGCGAGGGCGCAGCAGTCATAAAGCTGCGGGAAGCGGCCTCGGCCGAGTTCGTGCCCCTCCTCTCCTTCAACGTCGAGATCCGCAAGGCCATCTGGCCGACGAAGCAATCGAGAGCTTGAACACCTGCATACGTAAGCCAAGCCCGCTTCCCGCACCAAGCCGCCGCGTTGCGCGGTGATCCGATGTCGCCGCTGCACTGGACGACGAAGTCGCTGCGGCACCTGGCCGCCGAGCTGTCCCGCCGGGGACACCGGGTGAATGCGCCGACGGTGGGCCGGCTGTTGAAGGAGCACGGATTCAGCGTGCGGGGCACCGCCGAGGCCCTGGAAGGTGATCAGCACCCTGACCGGGACGCGCAGTTCCGCTATACCAACGAACAAGTCAAGGACCGCCAGGCTGCCGGCGAACCGGTGGTCAGCGTGGACGCGAAGAAGAAGGAGCGGCTGGGGCAGCCGCCGCCGGCCGGGCGTGAGTGGCGACCTGCAGGGCAATCCGTCGAGGTCGAGGACCACAGTTTCTTCGCCGGCCCGAGCGTCGATAGGGTGATCCCGTACGGGATCTACGACATGACTACGACACGACCGCGAACACCGGCTGGGTGAATGTCGGGGTCGACCACGACATGGCCGCGTTCGCGGTCGCCTCGATCCGCCGCTGGTGGCAGGCCTGCGGCCGAGACGGCTACCCGCAGGCGTCTCGGCTGCTGACCACCGCGGACGCCGGCGGGTCCAACAGCTACCGCTACCGGCTCTGGAAGGCAGAACTTGCCGCGTTCGCAGCCGCGTCCGGGCTGGCGATCACGCTCTGCCACTTCCCGCCGGGCACCCAATGCCGTTGCTTGAGTGTGGCAAGCGGTTCGTGGTGACGTTGGAGGAGCGCGGTCGTTGGACCCGGCATGCATCCGTGGGTGGGGTTATCTGATCATGTGCGGCTGGGGGTGGTGACCCGATGGGTGACCCCGGAGCTCGTCGCTGAGGTGCTGGAGAAATGCGGGGTTCGCGACAAGAAGTCCGGTGCCCTGCCGGCCGGGCTCATGGTCTACTTCACGCTCGCCCTGGCCCTGTTCCAGCAGGACTCCTACGACGACGTGGCGGAGCAACTGGTCGGCGGTATTGCAGAGTTGAGCGGAAGCATTCCCAACAAGTCTTCGTTTACGCGGGCGCGCAGACGCCTGGGGCCGCTGGTCCTGGAAACTATGTTCCGCGAGCTGGCCGGCCCGTTGGCTCCTGTCGGTTTGGAGAGCGCCTTCTATCGCGGGATGCGTCTGGCTGCGGTGGACGGGTTCGTGCTGGATGCGCCGGATACGACGGCCAACCGGGCCGCGTTCGGCGGGCCAGTCAAGAACGGGCAGCCCGCGGGGTTCCCGCAGGTGCGGGTGGTGACGCTGACCGAGTGCGGCACGCACGCGCAGATCGATGCGGCGGTGGGCGGGTTCAACGGCGGCGAGCCGGAGTTGGCGATCAAAATGGCCGGCTCGGCCGCCGGGATGCTGGTGATCATGGATCGGGGATTTCCCGGGGTGGCGCTGTGGAAGGCGTATACCGGGGCCGGGGCGCATCTGCTGATCCGGGCCCGTTCGAGTGTCGCGGCTCGTCCGGTCCAGCATCTGCCCGACGGCACCTATCTGGCGAGGATGAACCTGGCCGGGCAGAAAGGCGCGCATCCCGGCGGTGTGCTGGTCCGGGTGATCGAGTACCGCGTCGATGGCGGCGAGGTGGTCAGGCTGTTGACTGATCTGTTGGACCCGGTTGCTTATCCGGCGGCGGAGTTGGCAGGGCTTTACCATGCGAGGTGGGAGGCGGAATCGGCGTTCCGGCAGATCAAGACGTTCCAGCGTGGCCCGGTCGAGGTCCTGCGCTCGGGCGACCCGGATCTGGTGCGTCAGGAGGTCTGGGCGCACCTGGCCGTGCACCACTGCCTCACGCAGGTCATCGTAGGTCTGGCTGACGACAACGGCATCGATCCGGACCGGGTCTCGTTCGTCAAGGTCCTCAAGCACGCACGGCGCAGCGTCGTCCGCCAGTCCTCGGACACGCCTACAAAAATCAAAGAGTTCCTGGCCGTGCTGGCGGCGAAGGTGCACCGGAAGCTCGACAACGGCGCCAGGCGCCTGCGCGAGGCGGACCGGCACCTGAAGCGTCCGGACTCGAAGTACTCCTCGAAGCTCTCCTACCGGATCAACACCCGGGACCGGCGGCCGACGCGACAGATCACAGCCAAGGTCATCACGCTGCAGCCCGCAATGGTTCAGTAGTCAAGCAACGGCATTGGCCGGGCACCTCGAAGTGGAACAAGATCGAGCACCGGCTCTTCTCGCACATCACCATGAACTGGCGCGGACAACCCCTGACCAGCCACGAAGTCGTCCTCAACACCATCGCCACGAACACCACTCGCACCGGACTGCGCGTCGAGGCCGCTCTCGATCGCGGCTCCTACCCGACAGAAATCGCTGTGAGCCGCGAACAGCTGCAATCCCTGCCGATCACCACACACGCCGACCACGGCAAGTGGAACTACAGCATCGCCCCCGACGGCGGCACGGCCCTCACCCCCGAGCCGATGAACGGACCGCCGCCCGCCAGCGCACCCTGCGGATACTCGCTGGCCCCCGCCTGACCGGCGTGACCACCACCGAACCGGATCAATTACGGGCAAAATTGGCACCGGTCCAGGAAGCCCAGGCCGAAACAGCGCCGCTACGTACTGCGCGGAGAGCGACGCGTCGCCACGACCGGCCGCAGCCGAGCACTGCTGTCGGACGCCGACGAGGTACTTCTCACCTGCGGCAGGTCTGCCCGCAGAAGGTGCTCTGCGACCTGCTCGGGATCAACCCTGTCACCATCGGCCAGGCCATCAAGGCGCCCCGGAAGCCGCTAGACGAACACAAGATTGACATCACGCCGACCGCCGTGCGCTACTTCACCCGCGCCGAAGACCTCCGCGACTGGGCCACCAACACCGAACCCGGCCGAGCCCCCGAGGCTGCTATGTGGTGTCAAGCAGCTTGTGCAAGCTCCTCGACGCTTCCGATCTTGGTTCGGTGAATCCGTTCGAGAATCTTGAAGATCTGGCGGCAGATGGTGCGCTTGAGACATCGCTGAGCGTCGCGGGAGGTCTTCCCCTCAGGGATTCTCCGGGCGACGTACACCGTCGTTGTGGGGTCAAGCCGCATGCGGATCAGGGTGATCGTGTGCATAGCCCGGTTAAGCTGCCGGTCTCCGCTGCGGTTGAGCCGGTGCCGGTTGGTGAGCCCGGAGGAGGCAGGGATCGGTGAGACGCCGGCGAAGGACGCGAAGGCAGCTTCCGAACGGAAACGGCCCTGGTGGGACCAGCTGACCAGGATCTGAGCCGCGGTGATCGGCCCGACCCCGAGCAGGCCGAGGAGCGCGGGAGCGACTCCCTTGACCAGGTTGAGGATGTCCTTCTCAAGGTCTTTGGCCTCGGCCTGCAGGGCCTGGATGCGTGGTGCGGTGGAGCGAAGGGCCCGTGTTGTCATCCGGTGCTCAAGGTCCTGGACGGGGCGGCCCCGGAGCTGGGCGCAATAGGTGACCTGGGCCGGGCATTTGAGTTTCCGCAGCTCGGCGCGAAGGTCGTCGGGCGCGGAGACGATCAGGGCCTTGAGCTGGTTGATCGCGGCCGTGGAAGCGAGGACCGCCCCTTGGCGGGTGGCGAGAAGGACACGCGGCGCCTCGCGCTCCCCGCGGAGTCGGGGCTGGATCAGGTGCTCAGTGGACAGGGCATCCTTCGCGGCGCGGATGGCATCGACCATGTCGGTTTTCGTCCGCCCCGGTTGGCGGCCCGCTTGGGCCGGCAGACCTCGACGACATGCTCGCCAGCCTGGTCAAGGAAGGCGGCGAGTCCGGCGCCGTAGCTGCCGATGCCCTCCAGAGCCCAGCAGCAGCGTCCCTGGACGTGCTCGCCGGCGAAGTCCAGCAGGCGCCGGTAACCGCGGGCGTTGGCCGGTGAGTCGGTGCTGGCCAGGACGGCGCCGATGGGACTGACCGCCGCCGCTGCGAGGGTGTCCCGGTGGGTATCGACGCCGATGACGCCGTCGACCTGTTCTGCGAGGATGGCCACTCGGTTGTTCTCCTTGATAGGCGGACGGCTGCAGTCGGCGGCGGCCTGGATGGAGTCACCGCGTGGCGGAACTGTGATGAGTCACGCCGCAAGGCGGACAAGCTGCTGATCAAGCCAACGGGTGGGCCAGTCCGACGCCGATGTCCGGCAGACGTCTCGGGGGAACGACAGCCCCTGACGGGTCGCCAGTTATGTTTCGAGTCATGCCGGATCACCAGCGCCGAGCCTGGCAGCAACCCATCCCGGGCCGCAGAAGAACTCTCACAGTTATGTTTTTCGCGGTCCTGCAACGGGACCGCCGGCCTCCGGGCCCGGCATGACTGTTGCCTCCTGTCGAAGTCATGACCTGGGGGTGGTGTCACCAGGCCCGGGAGGTGCCGTCGGAGACGCTGATGAGAGGTCCGGCCACCATCCGGTCCGGCGCAATGCCGGACAGCCCTTGGGCGGCAGGTCTGCATAACGTGGATGCGCGCGTACGACACGCTCGCCGAGGCCAGCACGTTTAACTCGACTGGAAGGGACCGATGTTCGATACCGAAGACGTGGGCGCGTTCCTCGGCCTGGGCGTCGGCAACAGTGCTCATCACGGCCATGGGCTCACCCCGGCCGGTAAGAAGGTCTTCGACAAGCCGCTCCCGAACAGCGAGCCCAAGCTCCGGGCAGTCTTCGACAAACTGGATGCGAGGTTCGGGACCGTGCTGGTGATCGTCGGCCAGCCCGCCTCCATCGGAGCACTCCCTCTGACCGTCGCTCGCGATGCGGGCTGCAAAGTCGCCTACCTGCCCGGCCTAGCCATGCGCCGCATAGCCGACCTCTACCCGGGCGAGGACAAGAGCGACGCCAAGGACGCCGCGGTGATCGCCGACGCCGGCCGCACCATGCCGCACACCCTGCGCTCCCTGGAACTGACCGACGAGATCACAGCAGAACTGACCGTCCTCACCCCCTTCGACCAGGACCTCGCAGCCGAAGCCACCCGCACCTCCAACCGCATACGCGGCCTGCTCACGCAGTTCCACCCCAGCCTCGAACGCGTACTCGGGCCACGCCCCGACCACCAGGCCGTCACCTGGCTGCTGGAACGCCACGGCTCCCCCGCAGCTCTGCGGAAAGCCGGCCGCCGACGCCTCATCGAGCGCATCCGCCCCAAGGCCCCACGCATGGCCACCCGGCTGATCCACGACGTCTTCGACGCCCTGGACCAGCAGACCGTCGTCGCGCCCGGGACCGGCACACTCGACACCGTCATCCCCTCCCTGGCCCGCTCCCTCTCAGCCGTCCATGAACAGCGCCGGGCCATGGAAACCCAGATCAACACCCTGCTGGAGGCTCACTCTCTTTCCCAGGTCCCGACCTCGATGCCGGGCGTCGGCGTCAGGACCGCCGCCGTGCTGCTCGTGACAGTCGGCGACGGCAGCGACTTCCCCAGCGCCGCCCACCTCGCCTCCTACGCCGGCCTCGCCCCTGCCACGAAGTTGTCGGGCACTTCCATCCACGGCGAACACGCACCCCGAGGAGGAAACCGGCAGCTTCAAACGCGCCACGTTCCTCTCCGCCTTTGCCTGCATGAACGCCGACCCAGCCTCCCTCACCTACGACGACCGGCACCGCGCCCGCGGCAAAACCACACCCAGGCGCCCCTGCGCCTCGCCCGCCAACGCATCAGCGTCCTGTCCGCCATGCTCCGCGACGAAACCTTCTACGAATCACGAGCCCCCGAAGCAGTCGTCGCATGACCAGCCCATCAGCAGTCCGGGCCGCCAGCACAACATTGCAGCAGCCGTCACGGCCGTCGTCAGCGTGCTGCGCCGCCCGCCCACACCAAGATCTCCGCAGCCGCGTGACGGACAGCCACCTCACCGTCCCCCGCGAGCTGCACGCAGACCGCCGCAACATCAGGCAGGCTGTCCGCTCCGGCGAGGGCGTCATCCACCCCGGTCTGTATCCAGGTGGTGTGGCTGTCGTCGGCCGCGGCGAGCGCCAGAGCGATGAGTCGCACCGCTGCCAGCGTCCCCACCCGTGCCAGCGCCTCTGCCGTCTGTCGAGTCACTGCCGTGTCCTCGCGGTCCAGCAGCAGTGCCAACAACACTTCCGCTGCCACGGAGACAGCAGCAAGCGGAGCAAGGTCACGCCCGGCTCGAACACGCCGCGACGACAAAGGGGACAAAGTCCCAACCAAGGCCGTATGCAGCCCGATCATCGACTCCGACACACCAGACGCTCTCCACGCCGCACCGAGAACATCGAACCAAGACCGCAGCCCGCTATGCACATAACGAAGTACATAGAGGCCCCCGGCGACAACCATCCACCACAGCCTGACCGACCCGACGCTGACCGGCATGCGCCGCGAGGCACTGCACGCCCTGCTCGAAGAGCTGATCGTGCCTTACGCCTCGATCATCGAACAGCGACGTCACCGCCAGCGCGGTGGCAACCGCCGCCTGGGCACTCCTGCGGCGTCTTCCAGCAGAAGATCACCGACGGTGACCGGATCCTCTCGACCATCCTCTACCGACGCCGCGTCTGCACCCTCAACGTCCTCGCCGAACTGTTCGGCATCAGCCGCAGCACCCTCTGGAACGCGATCAACGACGTCCAGCCGATCCTCGACGCCCGCCGCGTCACCATCACCCCAGCCGAGCACCAGCACTCCACCGCAGCTGGCCTCCTCGCCTGGATCGACGAGACGCATCCTGAAGACCACCGAGATGGGGACTGATAACCAACGTGTTGTTTTGTGACGGCTTCAACTACGGCGGAACCCTCTCCTCTACGCCGGCCGTCAAGTCGGGGACGAGATGACGAAGGGGCTCAAGCCTCACAGGCGTTTCGGGGCAGGTGACGCCTGTACACCGATCGCGCGGCATCGGAAACGTTGGACCTCAGCCTGTGGTGAGACGTTCCGGCGCGGCTGGAACCGTCGCCGAAGGCATCCTTTGGCCGTCGTAGGAGAGCCGCTGGTCCCTGACGCGAAGGGTAGTACCAGTACGACCTTGCAGTACTATACACGCAGTGAGTAGTCCACTGCCCCTCTGCCGCACCCAACTGGACCCCTCCGGTCACGTACGCAATACGGACCGTCCACCCCCGATCCGCGGCAGCATGCCGATCACCCTCCGCCGCCCCGAACGCTGCCCAGCCCTCCTCAATCACCGCCCCCGAAGCACGCCTGAGGCCGGCCGTCTCCGGCGATCGTCTAGACAAACTTGCCCCATAGCTACCTGCGCAGTACGAACTACCGTTCGCCGAGGCCTAACGATCACGTACTCCGGAGCGAGTTGAGCCCCCTTCACGGACAGTGGCCGGCGCGCCCTCGACCCGCTCATGCAGCTGCACGACACTAACGCGACCTAGAAACTGAACTTGACAGTCCTCTTTCGGAAACTCGATAGTGGTGCGGCAGGGGCACCTCACGGCTGGGGAAACTCCGTCAACAGGCTCCGAGCTGGGTGTTTTGATCACTTAAGGGTGGCGGCACATCATAGGCGACCATCGCCGTTGTGGCCGTTAAGGTCCGTTCTAAAGGACGGTGCAGGGCGTTGGCCGTAGACCTTGA
Source organism: Streptomyces sp. NBC_01497 (assembly GCF_036250695.1). Taxonomy (NCBI): domain Bacteria; kingdom Bacillati; phylum Actinomycetota; class Actinomycetes; order Kitasatosporales; family Streptomycetaceae; genus Streptomyces; species Streptomyces sp. NBC_01497. Next base: position 137,513 of record NZ_CP109428.1, read on the forward strand.
ATTTTCACTACTGGGCCCGCTCCGAGCGTGGCGCAACGGGACGGAAGTAAGCCCAACCCAACCTCTTCAATGCGCAGTTCTGGCCTCACTACTCCTGCGCGGTGGGGCACCGGTAAGCCTGCCCACCCTTGTAGACGACGTCTGGGGCCAGGAGGTGCCACCCTCCGCGATCGGGTCCCTTCGCACCTACATCTACCGCCTCAGGCAGGGCCTCGGCGGCGAGGATGGAGCCGCGATCAAGTTGACAAGCGCCGGCTACTCCCTTGAGGTCGAGCCTGGCAGCCTAGACTTGGACCGGTTCAAGACGCTGACGACGGCGGGTCGGGCGGCCCGCACAGCGGGAAACCACACGGAGGCCGGCGAGCGGTATGCAGCTGCCCTCGCTCTGTGGAAAGGCGCAGCCCTGGCGGGTGTCCCTGGACCGTACGCGCGGGCGCAGCGCACGAAACTGAGCGAACTGCGACTCGCCTCGCTCGAAGAAAAGCTGGCTGGCGACGTCGAACGAGGCCAGCATGTCGAGGCAGCCGCAGAGCTCTCAGCCCTCGTGGAGGAGTACCCCCTGAGGGAACGATTCTGCGAGCTGTTCATGACTGCCCTGTACCTCGCGGGACGCCAGGCAGAGGCCCTCACCGCGTTCCACGTCGTCAGTCACACACTGCGTGAGGAGCTGGGCGTCAGCCCCTCTCCCAGTCTTCGACGTGTGCACGAACTGATCTTGACAGAAAGACTCGGCCAGGAGCGCCCGAACCAGAACGATACCGCGACGCAGTCACCGATCTCTACATTCGTCACACCAACGCAGCTCCCAGCCGCATTGCCTCACTTCGTAGGCCGCCAGGCCCAGCTCGATCGGGTGGAGAGTCTACTGAGTGCCGAACGGACAACGCCTGGCCCATTGACTATGTGCGTCATCGGCGGCCTCGCTGGCGTAGGGAAGACAGCATTCGCCGTCCAATTGGCCCACCGTCTAGCGTCCCGCTTTCCTCATGGCGTGCTCTTCTCAGACTTGGGCAGCTTCGGTCCGACGGTAGAATCACAAGCCTCCGACGGCCCCGGACGAGCAGCATCCGACGTACTTGAAGAATTCCTCACAGCACTGGGCACCGCCCCAAGAAACATCCCCCCAAGTCGAAGAGCCAGATCGGCCCTCTTCCGCGGGCTCACCTCTGAGCGGAAGATGCTCATAGTTCTGGACAACGTGCACGGGTCCCACCAGGTCCGAGAGCTATTGCCGGGCGCGGGCGGATGCGCGGTAATCGTGACAAGCCGCAATCGACTGCCCGGGTTGCTTGCAACGCATCAAGCAGTGCCTTTGACCCTCGGCCCCTTCACCCGGGATGAAGGCCGAGAGTTGCTTACACACCAACTCGGCTATGCCCGGACCACGGACGATCCGGCAGCCACCAATGCCATCGTCCGCTTGTGCGGCGGTCTCCCGCTCGCCCTTTCCATTGTCGCAGCCCGGGCGGTTTACCATCCAGCTCACGCCCTGTCGGGAATTGCTCAATCAATCGGAACACACCCTAGCCGTCTCGACGCCTTGAAAAACGAAGATGAGCCTGGGCTCGACACCAGAGAGGCCCTCTTCCAGTCCTACTCCATACTGGACTCTGCCTCTGCTCGTCTGTTCCGGCTGCTTGGCCTGCACGCTGGCCTTCGTTTTACAGATGACTGCGCAGCCCGACTCTCCGGAATCCCACTCTCACGTGCGCGATCCCTCTTGGGACGCCTCTCCCATGGCTCCCTGATCGAAGAGAACGACGATGGCCTGTACAGCTGCCACAAGCTGGTACTGGCCTACGCGGCAGAACTCGCGAAGGAGCACGAGACGATGGAACCGCAGCACATTCATTGCCTCTGCGTCGAGCGTCGCATCCGGACTACCCAGTCCAAACCACCCTGTCTACCCAAACCCACGTCGTCGCATCTTTGCACAAAAAGCTGAAGAGCCAAGCGAGTGCATTCAAATTTTGGCCCCCTCCTCCAGAATGTCTGCAACTGACAGAGGATGCAGGGAGCCAAACGGGTGAAAGAGAACTGTCGGCGACGCATCCAGTGGTATGGTGCTCGCTCGATCGAGCGCAGCAGAGATACTTGAATCGACCACGGACTCATACTCCCCCGAGCCTGCCGACGAAGTAAACCACGACGACGTAAGCCCGGTATGCCAGGACTGCTCTGCACCCCGAGCCCGGCGGCCAAACAAAGTCTGCGGCCTTGAGTCCAAGGCAAAGCGATGCATCGAAGCTGAGCCTGAAGCGTGGCGGCCGGAGCGGAGGCGAAACTATTGGCCAAGCGGGATTACCTGGCAGAATTTCTCGGCACAGCCGTCTTGTTCGGGCTCGGGCTGTGCTGTTTTGCGCTCGGCTTCTCTCACGGCTCACCTCTACTCCGTGCCGTACCGAATAGTTACCTACGCAGCTTGATTACTGGAACAGCCTTCATCAGCATCAACACTGCCTTGATCTACTCACCACTCGGGAAGGTGAGCGGTGGGCACTTCAATCCGATGCTCACTGCGGCGTTCTATCGGCTCAGTAAGCTGACTGGGCCAGCCGCTGCAGCCTACGTTGCCGCTCAAGTAAGCGGCTCGCTGCTGGGATCCTGGGCAGCAGCGGCTGCCTTACATGGCCGCGTCGACGAGCTGGATCTCGGAGCGACGATACCCCGTCACGGACAAGCCGTCTGGGTTTTCTGTATCGAATTCACAGCGACCCTTCTACTGACGACGATCATCGTGAGGTTCGTTGATAGTCCGCGACTGATCCCGTTCACTGGCCTGGCCGCCGCCGGGCTAGGTATCCTCGTAATGGCCGTCGAGGCACCCATCTCGCGGACAAGCCTCAACCCTTTGCGCACACTCGGACCGGCAGTAATGAGTGACAGCTGGTCATATGCCTGGCTCTACCCTGCCGCCGCGCTCTCGGGAGCGTTTCTCGCCGCCGAAGGTTATAAGCACCTGCGCGGAGAAGTGGCATGCGGAAAGCTCATTCACGACAACAGGTACACATGCCACTTCGTGAACTGCCGTTATACACCGCAGAATCTAAACCCAAAGAGCGTTAATACCACGCGTGACTGACGATTTATGAAGATGCGCCTCGGCCGGTGCAGCGTTGAATATCTGCGACGTAAGATCAGCCTCAATCATTCCTGATCGGCCGGCGGCGCCAAGCGAGAGTAGCGAGACAGTCCCGCTTCAAACCAACTCGCAGGGCGCCGTCGAGGCGAATCAGCCCTGGACTCATGGGCGACTTAGCTAAAGCGTCCCGGCTCCCCCCGTAGAGACGCTTCACTCCTTACCGTCAGTCCGTCGCAGGGTGAGCGTTAGGCGATCCGTAGTACGGGAACTCATTGATGATCCCATCACGATCGACAGCCACACCGTTATCGATCGGCGTATTCGTCTGCAGCGACAACATAACATTCATCACGTTGTCAGTCAGAGTCCGGCCATTGAACCCCGCGAAACCGAAGGAGGCCTCGGAACCGAGCACGTAGGGGAGGGTGCTCGGGAAGAGGCGTGCCACGACCCGTTCAGCGTAAGCGACAGAGTTTTCCGTCGAGGCCGCCAGGTCGCACACCTTCCGCACGTTCTCGGTGACGATCTGCGAGAACCGCGGGGTCTCCATCGACGGAACAGTCTCGTTGTAGGCGTCTTTCTCCTCGGGGCCAGTGATGAAAATGTGCGTCATCAGGGGCAGGCCCCACCGGGCAACCTGGACCTCCGGCGCGTGGCCGTGAAGGGAGACCGTTGCCCAGGCGCGAACCGGATCTCCAGCATTGCCGATCAAGTCCGATGGGACTTCAAGCACGATCGCAGTAACGTTCCGGTTGCCGAAGTAGTTCTCACCGTTCCTGAAGGACTCCGGGGCAAAACGGCCCTGCACGTAGGCGTCATGGAAGGCGTGGAGCCCAGACCGATTGGCTGCGAACAGCTCCGGCGCGATTCCCGCGAATACCTTCACATCGGAGGCTGCAGAGATGACATCGCCGGTGGTGCCGCGCGCGATCACCTCACCGCCGGCTCCTTCGCTGGCGTCTGCCCCGACGGCTCGTAGGACTTCGACATCCTGAACGTGCTGGTCACTACTAGAGTGATCGACTTTCCCGAACCGAATTTTGAAGGTGACTTCTTCGCGGGCATCACCATTGACATCGAACCGAAACGCGTACAGTCCTTCCTCGTGGAACGTGTCAGGGGCCTTAACGCCCGCATTCGGGTTCACTGCCAATGCCATGACGGTCTTCCCGGGTCCTCCGCGGAAGAGGTAGAAGTCCGTGATGTTCAGACGCGGGTCTTCCCTAGCGATGGTGGTGTCAAAGTGATGAGACATGACTCTGGCCTTTCTTTCGGGTTACGGCAGTGACGCATTGACGAGGGTCTTGATTGCACCGCACACCCTCGTGAGCTTCTTGCACATTAGGGGTCGGCTGTGATCTGTCATGAAGAGGCCGCCTGAAGACAGCTCGCGGTCGCTTCGTTCTGACAACCAGAGACTGTACCCACTCGACGCGAGCAGGCAGGGTCGGCACGCTCGGCTCCGCCATCAACAACGTTAAAGTAATATCCCAGCGACCTGTCTACGGAACATCCTTAGAGGGTCGGTCGGGCTACGTGAGAAACACGTCCCCAAGGCAATAGCACCCCGCTCAACGCCGCACCTCGACGTCTTGCTTTGGCCTGATCGTTCGTTGGACTGAGCACGGAGACCCTTGCTGAGCGGTTGGTACCGAATGAGTTGTGGGAACTGTTTTGGCCGGTAGTGCCACCGACGGAGGACATACGCCTGCAGCGCGGCGGGCGCAGGCGAGTCGGGTTCGGCGAGCTGACCCCCTTTGGTATTGGTGGCGAAGCGGGTCAGCCGCAGTCCGTCGAGGTCGGTGAACCGCAGTTGGGCAGCGCGGGTGCGGGCGTTCCTTGCGGACGATCAGGCGCATGCCCTTCGCCCATGAAGAGAGGTCGGGCATGTCGGTGATCTCTGCGACCCAGGCGCCGGGCCGCTCGGTGCTGTCGGCGTCGTATGCCGGTGTCCATGCCTTCCTCAGGATCTTCAGGACGGCCTGGTGGATGAAGTCGGTGATGGTCACTCCGACGGAATAGGACAGACACCGGCCCGTCTCGGAGAGCCAGTCGAGGAAGGCATGGGTGCCGCCAGCGGAATCGGTGCGGATCAGAGTCTTCCAGCCTCGCCGCAGGCGCTTGGGGAGTTGGGCCAGGGCGAGTCGGGCGGTTTCGACGTGATCGCTCGCGGTGTTTGCGTTGCCGGACCGCAGCAACGCGGCGGCCGGCTTACCGGAACCGGCCTGGCCGTGGTCGACGAACGCGACGAGCGGACGATGGCCGAACGTCTTCTTCCAGGTCCCAGTGGCATCCTGCTTCTCGGAGTGAGCCAAGGACGAGCACGCCGTCGATGTCCACAGTCACCGAGCCCCCGGCGGCCGGACTTCTCGCCCCTGCCAGTTCCCGGACCCACGAGCGTACTTCGGCCCGATCCGACCGGATCGCGGTCAGCGCCTTCGGTCCGGCTGTGGCAAGGACGTCGATGAGCCCGGAGACCGTCGAGTCGGGTGCCACCGGGCCGAACACGTCCGGCTCGGCCTGCAGCACGCGACATCGGCGAGGCACTCCCCGCCCAGAGCCGCCGCGAGCGCGACATCCAGCAGGACCTTGCCCGGATCGTGCACCGCAGACGGCTTGCGCCACGGCGCCAGTACCGCCGCCACGCGGTGTCGAGACCACACCTGCGGATCGGCTCGACCAGCAGCACCGCTCCGGCCTGCGAAACCGTCCCGCTGCCCCCGCCCTCGACGTGGACACGCGGGTACAACCCGATACGCTTACCCACTTGGAGAGTGGTTCTTTCCTGCAGCTGACTGGACCCTAGAAAAGTCCCATCGTTTCAGGTCAGGGGCACTCTGCGCCCATTTGATCAAGGCATGGGCGAGCCCGCTCGTGAAAGCGTGATCCTAATATTGTAAGCAACAATCGAGTGAGTTCGATGTGGCTGCTGCCATGCTGACCCCACTGTCGTACTCACGGTGGGGCCAGCACATGTCAACCGCACTAAATTCCGCCATACCCGCTCGACTCGGCCTCACCGCGGGGCTCGAGCACCGCGAACGGCTATAGGCCGCAGGCCCCCAAGATCCGGTCCTGTCGGGCAACGGGATGGGCAACCACGACCTCTCAGCCTTGACATCCAAGACTGCTTCCGGCGACGACCGGCCTTACGAGTTGGTGACGTCTGTCTTCATGACTAGGTGTTCTGAGCTACCAACGCCCGCGCTGCGACTTCAATGTGATCCGCGTCGATGCCTGCCGACGCAAGGAGTTCCCCGGGAGTACCCGATTGGGGGAGATCACGTACGCACAGGTGAATGACCTTGTAAGGCCCCGACCCCTCTTCGTCGACCAAGGCATCCTTGACTGCCGAGCCGATACCGCCCTCTGCATGATGATCCTCTGCCACCACTAGCCTGCCACCCGTCGCATGTACCGCGCTCTTCAGCAGTGCCTTGTCAACCGGCTTGACTGAATAGAGATCGACCACTCGAGCGTGGATGCCGGCCTGCGCCAGTCGATCGGCTGCCTCCAGACACTCATGAAGTGTGACACCCGCCCCGATCAGGGCAACTGTGTCCTCTTCGTGTGAACGAAGGACCTTCGCTCCGCCAATGGGGAATGTCTCGTCACCCGAGTAGAGGACCGGGTACGCCCCCCGAGTGGTCCGCAGATAGCTGATGCCGGACGTGTCCGCCATGGATCGCACAAGCGCGGCAGCGCTTGTCGCATCGCTCGGGTAAAGAACTGTCGCCCCCTGTACAGCACGCATCATCGCCAGATCCTCAAGGGCCATCTGTGAGGGCCCGTCAGCGCCGATCTCAACGCCCGCATGGGAACCAACAAGCCGGAGGTCGACCTGGGAGATAGCAGCCATCCGAATGAAATCGTGTGCCCGCGTGAGGAAAGCAGCAAAAGTGGAGGCGAAGGGGCTGTATCCACAAACGCTGAGGCCGACCGCCGCGGCCACCATTTGCTGCTCGGCGATGAACATCTCGAAGTAACGATCAGGATAGGCTTTAGCGAACTGATCAGCGTGAGTCGAGTTGCTGACCTCGCCGTCCAGGGCAACCACCCTTGAGTCCAGCGCTCCCAGGGCTTCAAGGGCGTCACCGTATGCTTTCCGCGTGGCGACACGCGTCCCCAACTCGTAGCGCAGGGGTTGAGTTGCGCCGACTGCCGTGGTCGCCGACGCTGGCATGTCAGACTCACGAGGCTGAGGGAGCGGCCCACGGACAGTCAGGGAACTTTCCCCCCCGAGCTCCGCGATGGCTCTCTCAGCCATATCTTCAGGAAGAGCCTTCCCGTGCCACCCCTCACGGTCTTCGATTTCAGCGAAACCGCGTCCCTTAATGGTACGGGCGAGGATTACAGTTGGGCGATCGCCGTCAGTCGGCGGGAGCGAGGCAAACGCATTATCGATTTCCTCGATACTATGGCCGTCAAGGACAACCACATTTGCGCCGAACGCCCTCGCCCTGGCCGCGTAGGTCTCAGTGTCCCAGCCGAGCTCCGTCGGTCCCCGCTGGCCAAGCCGGTTTACATCAACGATGACGATCAAGTTTGCCAGTTGGTAGTGAGAAGCCTTGTCAAGGGCCTCCCACACTGACCCCTCCGCCATCTCACTGTCCCCGCACAGAACCCATACGCGATAGGGCAGCTTGTCAAGATACCGCCCGGCAAGGGCTACACCGACACCATCCGGGAGCCCTTGGCCCAGCGAACCAGTCGCCACGTCCACCCAGGGCAGCTCGGGCGTGGGGTGGCCTTGCAACCGGCTCCCAAACCTTCGGTACCCAGTCATGAGCTCTTCGTCAGAGACGACACCAACGGCCTTGTACACAGAGTACAGAAGCGGCGAGGCGTGTCCCTTGGAGAAGATGAGGTGATCATTTCCGAGCTCATCCGGTTTATCCCAGTCGTATCGCAGGTGGGACGAAACCAGCGTCGCGAGGATGTCTGCAGCGGACATGCTCGACGTCGGATGCCCCGATCCCGCACTCGTGCTGCACCGAATCGAGTCAACACGCAGCTGGCGCGCCAGGGCGGCGACGTCCGCATGCTGTACGGAAGGGTGTGATGGACCTTGCGACTCAAAGGTACTCACGCTCATTTTCCTTTCAGTGTCTCGAGTCATGCCGTAACCCGGACTGACTCGGATCAAGAGACCACGCAGTGGGATAGAGAACCTCGAGCAACGCTGCCATTACGGACGATCTATGAGACCAGTTATAGCCGGATCGAGATGAGTGGCGAGCAAAGCTCTCGTACGCACAGAATCGTCGCCTCATCTGATGACGTGCACGTACAGCAGGGAGGGGACCGTTTCACGCTTCCTGACATTTCGTCAGAGGCTTCCGGCCACCTTCGGTAGGAAATTGATGGGATGACTGTCGGTGGCCCAAAGGTACTGAGTTGCGTAGGCACGCCACGGGCGCCACGCCCGGCTTCGTTCGACGAGAGCCGCCGGGGCCGCGGGCAGCGCCAAGAGCTTGGCTGCCTTCTTGACACCGAGATCGGTAGACGGGAACGCGTCTGGGTCACCAAGGGCACGCATCGCGATAACCTCCAGCGTCCAAGGGCCGATCCCCGGCAGTGCGGCCAAACCAGCACGAGCAGCCTTATGGTCGCCCTTTGGGTCGAGGTCCAGGTCGCATCGCGCCAGAGCATCTACAAGGGTCGTGAGCGTTGTCCTGCGGCTCTTCGGCAGAGCCAAGGACTTCGGATCGAGCGTCGCTAGCGCTGAAGACGTGGGAAAGAGATGGGTCAGCTCTCCCTCAGGGTCGGGCACGGACACACCATGCGCTTCCACCAGCCTTGCCGCGTGTGTCCGTGCTGCTGCAGTGGAGACCTGCTGTCCGAGCACGGCGCGCACAGCGAACTCTGCCGAATCCACGGCGCCCGGTACGCGCCTCCCCGGCGCCTTGTGGACCAGGGGGGCCAGCACCGGGTCCTCACGCAATCGCGCGTCCACCGCAATCGGATTCACGTCCAGATCCAGCAGACGCCGGCAGCTGCCGATGGCCGCATCCAGGTCACGGAGATCCGTCAAGAACAGACGGCAGGCGACGTGTTGCGGCCAAGGGGCGAGAGACACCACCGCATGTCCGTGCGGCAACCGGAGGGTGCGGCGGTAGGCGCCATCACGCCACTCCTCTACGCCGCGCACGCTCGTGGCAGCCAGGTGCCCAAACAGATTGTCTGGGTTGAGTGGGGCCGTAAACGGCAGTTGCAGGCAGATGGCATCAGCAGGCGGGCGCATGAAGGCCTGACGGCATTCGCGACTCCGAAGACGCATTTCCCTCGGGGAAAAACCGAACTCCTGCCGCATGCTGTGCTCGAATGCGCGGAGGGATGAATATCCTGCTGTGAGAGCAGCTTCAGTCATGAATAGGGACGATGCCTCGACAAGCAGTCGGGCCGTACGGACCCGTTGGGCATGAGCCAGCGAGAGCGGACCAGCACCGAACTCGTCCTTGAGTAGGCGTCGAATCGCGTCAGCGGAGTATCCGAGGCGCGCCGCCAACCCAGTGACCCCTTCCCGGTCGACGGCACCGTCTTGGATGAGCCTCAACGCACGTGCCGCAGTGTGCGTCCGCGCTTTTGGAGCGGGCTCTTCGAAGGGCATCACGCCCATGCATCTCGCCGCCGGGCACCAACAATCAAAGCGGATGACCGAACTACCATGCCCCAACCTCGCCGACGTCGACATGCTCCAGCTGACGCACCGCTCACAAGCTTCCTCTGCGGCGAGGGTGGCATCAGCCCTTAGATTCTTCTGCAAGGACCGCAGCCACGACTTCAATCTCAACACGAATCTGCGGCCAGACCAGCGCAGGGATAACGGCAAGCATGGATGCTGGCTCATGTTTGATGAACTGTGTACGAATCGGCACATAGGCAGCGATATCGTCCGGGCTGATAAACCACTGCCGGATACTGATGATGTCAGACAGTCCGGCTCCCGCCTGAGAGAGAATCGCCTCGACGTTGCGCCACGCCTGAGTGGCTTCGTCAGCGAAGCTTTCGGGCAGCGTCCCATCCGCGGTCAAACCAGGTGTCCCCGACAAAACGATCGTGTCGTATCCTGCCGGCACGCGAACCGCATCCGCGTAACGACCAATCTGATGCGAGATTCCTGCGTTGATCGACTCCGGGCTTTTCATCAATGTTCAACCTTTCAATCATCAACCCCGAATAGGGCTTTGAGGTGTGCCAGGATGAGGCTGACGCCACAAGCCAGTATGCAGGGGTGAACACTCACCTGTCACCTGCAGCATAAATCGGGCTCACGTCCACGCCGTACAGTGAATAGGTGACGCCGCGGGATTCACGGGGCATCAACAGGGGTGCCGGCCAACTCACCCCGCAGGTGTCGAGGTACGGCCAAGCGCGCCACGCTTCGCCACTATGCACTACAGGGGACAACCTGATGAGCACGAGAGGCCGCAATGCTCCGCACACTGCCGATGAGCCCACGAACGCGCGCCGCCAAGGTGATCCCGTTCACGTGGCCGACTTGGCACCCCCTTCACTCTTGCTCGGTGGAGTGGCCCATCAAGTAGCGTCTGACGTGTCCATCAACGGACTTCTCTAAACCAACCAACTGCGGACAAGAGAATCACCCCACCCGTCGCCGAGCTTACCGAACGCACAGAAAGAGAGCCACGATGCAGCGGGAGACCGACTACAGCCAGATTCTTAATGACCCCGGAGATCCAGAGCAGGCCCCCCGCCGCCCCCGTCGCAATCGGGTTACCCCTATGGGCGATATTGAGGCAATCCCGCTACGCGGCGCTTGGACAGGAAATCGAGGAATTCTCCACTCGGGAAAAAACATTGTTCGATTCCACGTCAGCAACCTCTGGATTACTTGCGCTCTTGAGTTCCAAGGGCGTTATCATGAGGACCAGTGGCTTCCTCACCACTACACGTTCCTCTACTTTCACGATGAAGCAGTCGCCTTCGCCGCCGGCCACCGCCCGTGCGGTGAGTGCCGGTATCGTGACTACCAGATGTACCGCTACTCGTGGTCAGCTGCATTGGGCGTGGATCTGCCTTCTGCGCGCACCATGAATCGGCAATTGCACAGTGAACGAATCGTACGAGGCACGCACCGTAGGCGCCTCCACACCATGCCGTGGGGCGAGCTCCCCGATGGCACTTTCGTTCGCGTCGGCGCCACAATCGCTGTAGTGGTCGGACCAGAGTTGATCGAGTGGACCCGGCAGGGCTACGGGCTGAGGCACTCCAGGCCCTGGACCGGTGACGCCACAGTGATCACACCCCCGTCCTCCGTTGCCGTGCTCCAGGCAGGCTACCCAGTGCAGCTCGATGACTCAGCACAGGCAATAGCGCCAGGCATCACAGCCCCCAAGACGCACGAGCTGTGACGCAAAAGGAGACTCGCGCACGATGCGCCGAACAACGCCTCAGAGGTGCTTGAGCACGACCTCCTCAACGGCCGGACGAGGCTGCGCGCCGAGAATTTCCTCGACCACGACCCCTCCCTTGAAGAGCAGAAGCAGCGGGATCCCCTGGACACGGTACTTCTCTGCAGTAACGGCATTCGCGTCAACATCGATCTTGGCGACCTTGAGCCTGCCCACGTAATCGTCCGCGATCGCGTCGACGACAGGGGCCAACGCCTTACACGGCCCGCACCATGCGGCCCAAAAGTCGACCAGAACAGGAGACTCTGAGCTAAGCACCTCCGACTCGAAGTCGCCGTCCGTTACATTTGTGACGTGGACACTCGCCATAGCCAACTCTCCTTTGAAATCCATACAGCACAGCGGCGGAGCGTATTTCAACCTGCCCGCCGATCTTCTGATACGCCCTGTTCAAAACCTCTCGGCAAGGATGGAATTTTCCTCACCGAGAGGTTTGGAGATCCTCCCGGCGCCCAGGCCTGCACAGGTCACTCACCATCAATGCAATGGTTTTTGCAGGGACACCGCCGAAAAACATCAACTCACGAGGATCAATCAGCACGTGCGACCTCGTAATGAATTCGACTACTGTCCAAGCAGCGGAACTCGGAAGTTCACTTCCCATGGCGGCAAGCCGAGCAGTACCTCGCCACTCGGCATGCCGCCTTTTCACTTCAGCGGGGGCTCGAACTGTTGCCGACCGGAAACAACGTCCGGCTCAGGGGGCGGGCAGCCTCTATAGAGATCGGCATCTCCCCTAAGGTTCCGGCGCCGCCCTCGGCTGTTGCGTAGCTGCCACGCGTCTGCGCATCCAGGACGCCACTTCGCAGATTCCCCAAGTGAACCGGAGTTTGTGTGCTGGCCAACCCCGGCAGTTAGTTGCGACCCGCCATGACCCCACCATCGACGTTGAGGATCGCGCCCGTGGTCCACCCGGACTCCGGCGACAGCAGGAAGGTGATCGCGGCTGCGACCTCGCCCGCCGTGCCGATCCGCCCGAGCGGGTGGAGGCCGCCGAGGCCGTCCAGGGCGTTCTTGAGCTGATCGGCAGGAAAGACCTTCTCGAACAGCGGCGTGCCGGTAACAGCCGGAGCAACTGCATTGACCCGGATTCCCTCGCCGGCCAGCTCGATGGCCAGGTTGTGCGTCAGGGCGTGGATGCCGGCCTTCGCCATCGAATAGGCAGAAGAGGGGGTCACCGCCAAGGCCTGCTGGGCCCACATGCTCCCGACGTTGACGATGGCTCCCCCATTACCGGCGGCAATCATCCCCCGCACGATGGTCTGAGTGAGGAAGTAGAGCCCTCTGTTGATGTCGAGGTAGGCGTCGTAGTCGTCCCCCTCGACATCGAGGAATGCCTTAGGGATGTAGAAGCCCGCGGCGTTCACCAGGAGTGTCGCGTCCGGGTGGTCTTCGGCGAGCTCCTTCTGCGCCTCCATGACTTCGTCCCGGTTGGTGAGGTCTGCACAGACCGACCAGGCGGTGCCTGCCTTGGACAGGTCTGCTACCGCATTGTCAAGCTTGACACCCTTTCGTCCTACAATCACGGCGCTGCCCCCGCCCGCGAGGACCGAGGCCGCTGCCTCCTTGCCCATGCCACTCGCGCCGCCGATCACTACAACCTTCTGACCCGTGAAGTCGTACGTCACCATAGTTCGCTCCTTTTGCTCGTAAAGAGACGAGGCGGGCTTGGCCCGACAGGTCAGGACGGGGGTTGGAATCCTCGGAGCAGCGCGTCTTACATACCCGGAGGGAATTCCCCCTCTGTCTCGCCCACGCCTCCTGCGGCGGGCACTCCGACGCCGGGTATAGACCCATTTGACGCGACTTCCCGGCTCGTCGCATCTTCGCCCTCGGCTCCCGGATCCTGTCGCGCTCTGAGGAGCCTCACTCCTGCGGCGGGGAACAGCAGCACAGAGAGGACGCCGGCGCAAGTGAGAGCCCCGGCGTTCAGCGGCGTGATCAGCCCGACTTGCACCCCGATCTGCGTGGCGCTCACGATCACCGGCAGAGAGGTTGCCTGAAGGAGGGCAATGGCCGTCGTTCCCCTCCGGCCGAAGGTGGGCCAGTACAAAAGCGCCGGGAGCCCGCGGACGACCAGGAGGGCTGCAAGGAAGAGGACAACACGGAGGAGTGCTGCCGGGCTCGTGACGAGATCCCGCAGGTCCAGGCGTAGCCCACTGCTGATGAAGAAGACGGGAATCAGGAAACCGTTCCCAATCGCGTCGAGCTTCGTTCGGAACTGTGGGTGGTTGCTTCCGTCGCGGTCCACTACCCCGATGAGCGCTCCCGCGAGGAACGCACCGAGGATGTCTTCTAGTCCGAACTTCTCCGCCAGAGCGGCAAACCCCACCAGCAGCAGCATGGCCCCGCGTACCCGCACCTCGGCCGCGGTGTCCTGTAGTCGGGTGAGCACATTGCCGAGTTCGCGTGACCGGGAGGCCAGCCAAACTACGACACCGGTAACGGCAACCAAGAGGCCAAACGCCGCCAGCAGGACCGCACGTCCCGATGCAGAGCCTCCTGCGGTAGGGAAGGCCAGGGACAGCAGCAGAACGGCCCCGAAGTCAGCCACGGCGACTGCGGCGATGATCGTCTGCCCGATGTCGTCACCTGTATGGCCGCTGTCGGAGAGAAGCGACACCACGAGTCCCGACGATGTCGCTGCGAGAGCTACGCCCACGAGCAGGGGGCTGTGTACCCATCCGACCAGATTGAAACCGTAGCCCGCTGCCAGGCCAATTACGAAACTGATGGCGTAACCGAGAACCGCGAGCTGCAGTGTCCGCCCACGCAACCGGTGGAGGTCGATCTCCAATCCCGCAAGGAACAGCAAGAAAGCGAACCCGAGGAGCGACAACACCTGCACTGGCAGGTCAATTTTGACCCACCCAAAACCGGTAGGGCCCAAAACTATGCCGACCACGATCTCGACCACGACTGCGGGAACCCTGATTTTCGGCATCAGACCGAGGGCCAGCGGCGCTATCAGGGAAATCGCAGAGATCACCAGCAAGTTGATGAACGCGATGTCCTTCATTCGAGCTCTCTACCTACCTGAGGAAATATCTTCATATCTCCTCACCTGGGCTCTGCAGGAGCTCCTTGACCTTCGCGATCGCATACCCCCACCCTTGCTGAACGGTCGCCCGGGCCGGCACGGAGATCTCATCCGGATTGGTCAGAACGTCGAGAAGTACGGGCCCTTCGGTGGCGAAGGCGCGCTTCACGGCGTCGCGCACGTCCGCTGGCGCTGTCACACGAATACCAGGTATACCGAGGGCCTCGGCGACTGCAGCGAAGTCAGGGTTGTGCAGCTCGGTCCCGAACTCGGGTATCCCCGCCTGCTCCTGCTCGAGTTTCACCATGCCGAGCCTCTTGTTGTCGAACACGACCAACTTCACGGGGAGCCTATGTGTGCTGATGGTGATCAGGTCTCCAAGAAGCATACTCAGCCCCCCATCTCCACAGAAGGCAACGACTTGCCGGTCCGGGTAGGTGAACTGTGCACCGATCGCTTGAGGCATAGCGTTCGCCATCGATCCAAGGTTGAAGGAACCGACCAGGCGTCGACTGCTGTGCATACGCACAAACCGAGCCAGCCAGACCGTGGACATACCTGTGTCCGACGTGAAGACAGCATCGTCCGCTGCTACCTCGTCCACTGCGGCGGCAAGTGCCTCCGGCCTAATGAGATGGTGCCGGTTGTCCAGCGCTGATCGAACTTCCCCTACCGCGTGGTGCTCATAGTCCGCAGCAGCGAGCCTCTTCTGACCGCTCCGCCAGCTGTCGTACCGATTCCTGGCGTGACTCAAGTGGCGGCTGTCCTCCTTATGCGACAGATGCTTCAGCAACGCCCGCACCGTCGGCCCCACATCTCCAACCAGTCCAAGATCGACGGCCACCCGTCGACCTATATGCTCCGCGACCGTGTCCACCTGGATGACGGTCTTACCCTTGGGATACCAATCCCGATAAGGAAAGTCGGTTCCCAGCATCAGCAACGTGTCGGCCTGCTCCATCGCGAGCGCCGCAGCCGGGTTTCCAAGCAACCCCGTCTGCCCGACCTCGTAGGGATTGTCACCATCGAACCCCTCCTTGGCCTTCAGGGTCAGCACCATCGGTGCCCTGAGCTTCTCAGCCAGCAGAAGCACGTCATCTCGCGAAGTGCGCGCACCACGGCCGACAAGCAGGGTGGTGCGGTGCGACGCGTTCAGAAGCTCTACCGCCTGGTCAACGTCAGGATCGTCAGGCCGCGCGTTCGGACGGGTCAGGGAAAATCGCGTAGGCCGGTCTCCAGGCACCGTCTGGTCCCCGAGGTCACCGGGGATGCTGAGGACAGACACTCCGCTACGGCCCACAGCGCTGCGGACGGCCAACTCCAAAACTCCGGGCATCTGCTCTGGCGACGTGACGGTGGCGCAGAACTCCGCGACGTCATTGAACAGAAGGTCGTTGTTCACCTCCTGAAAGTAGTCAGAGCCGACGTCCACCAACGGCACCTGGCCAACGATGGCTAGCACCGGTGTCCGGCTCTTGGCTGCGTCGTACAGCCCGTTCAGCAGATGGACAGCGCCAGGCCCGACAGTCCCCATACACACAGACAGCTCTCCAGTGAGCTGAGACTGTGCACTGGCGGCAAAAGCTGCTGCCTCTTCGTGTCGACAACTCACCCAGGTGATCGACGTACTGCGGCGAATGGCGTCTGTCAACGGGTTGAGCGCATCACCAACTACGCCGAAAACCTGCCGTACGCCAAGTTGTTCAAGCGCATCAATGAATACCTTAGCCACTGTGCGGGCCATCATCTCTCCTAAAGTTAATGAGAACGTCAGACGTGGAAGCTGTCAGGTTCAGCGGACTTCCAATCAGCAGCCCAACCCGCCGGGGCCTCGGCCAGCAACTGCCCGGGCTCCAGCCAATCGTAGAGCTCCTGATAAGAGCGGATAACGGATGGTCCGAGGCGACGCATCAACATGTGGGGGCGCAGCTCCGCCGGATTGATGACCCCCATGGACGCCATGATCTGCTGTGCGCTGGAAACGGTACTGCGCTGGAAACGCTCGACCCTCAGTGACTTATCCGGGACATCAAGCGCTCTCGCGCGGCGCGAGTCTTGCGTAGCGACTCCAGCCGGGCAGGTATTCGTGTGGCATCGCTGCGACTGAATACAGCCAACAGCGAACATCATTGCGCGCGCCGCATTGGTGTAGTCAGCACCTTGAATGATCCGTTTAACAATGTCAGCCCCGGTCGCAATCTTTCCGCTCGCACCGATCCTGACACGGTCACGCAGACCGACCCCGACCAACGCATTATGGACCGTTATCAGCCCCTCAGTCAGGGGCATCCCGAGGTGATCGGCAAACTCCAGGGGGGCAGCTCCGGTGCCACCCTCTGCACCATCGACGATGATGAAGTCGGGAGTACTGCCTTCTTCGAGCATCGCCTTGCAGACGGAAAGAAACTGCCTGCGTGAGCCGACACACAGCTTGAAGCCGACAGGCTTGCCCTGCGCCAGCTCTCTCATTCGCCTGATGAACTGTACGAGTTCGCGGGGGGTTTGGAATACCTGATGGTAGGGGGGAGATATAACAGTCTTGCCTTGGACGACACCCCGGATCCGCGCTATCTCCGCATTAACCTTCTCACCGGGAAGGACTCCGCCAATGCCAGGTTTCGCTCCCTGCGAAAGCTTCAGTGAAACACACCTGACCTGTTCAGTTGCCGCCTTCTCCGCGAACAGGTCTGGTGAGAACGCGCCTTCTGGGGTACGGCAACCAAAGTAACCTGTCCCAACTTCCCAGATCAGATCGCCGCCTGGCAGGAGATGGTGATCGGAGAGTCCGCCTTCTCCTGTGTCGTGCGCAAACCCGCCTAGCCTCGCCCCTGTATTCAGTGCAAGAATCGCTTGAGGGGACAGCGCACCAAAACTCATAGCTGAAACGTTGAGCAGCGCCATGTCATAGGGCTTTTGGCAGTCGGGACCTCCAATATGCACGCGCGGGGGGGCAGCGGCAGTCTGGCGGGGGTGGAGCGACGGGGTAAGGAATTCGTAACCGCTGGCATACACATCGCGCTCGGTCCCGAAAGGCTCTTCAGCGTCGGTCCCCTTGGCCCGCTGGTAAACGATGCTACGGACACTTCTGTCATAGGGACGGCCGTCGAAGTTGCGCTCAACAAAATACTGCTGCAGCTCAGGTCTGATGTACTCCATCAAAAAACGGATGTGGCCTACCACGGGATAGTTCCGCAGCACAGAGTGCCGTTTCTGCATTAGATCGTATGCACCGACCACCGCCAGTACGGCACACAGGGAGGCGATGATCCACCACCAGGGGGAGACCGCCACCGCGGCTTCTACCGTAACTGCGGACACGAGGCCCGCAAGAACCACCAAACCAGTTCTGATCACTCGACGAGGTTATAAGCAGCTGATAGACGCGTCGTCTATCAGCTATGAATCAGCCAACCACGCCCTTGGCGTGGGTATCGACGGGACCCGGCAGGCCGAGCCCCGGCAGGGAAGCGGCACAACCCGGGGATGGGAGAGTCCAAGCCGAATCGCACAGTCGGTCCCGCTTAACACCTAGCGACCATGATCGCACTCCGCCTGCACTGATCGATCGAGGCCGAGGCGAGTACGAATCCATGAGGGGCCGCCCGAAACTACGTGGCCGTGGCGTGACACATAACATTCAAGCTGCCGTGCGTCAAGAAACTGCCTGGAGACGACCCAGTCAATCGCCGCCTCACCTACTAGCCCAAGTACTACATAATGCGATTATTCATATAAAATGTAGCAAGTTGACCGTGTCAGTCTTTCACATGTATCTCATGGTTTTGGCCGTCCAACGACACCGATCTTCTCCAACCTAAAACCGCGTCCGATGTGGTCTCTGGCCCGTTGATCTGAACATGGGTAGAGGTACCTGGAGTTGGATCGTTCTGGACGGTTTCTGGGAGATCGCGGAGCCATTGATCCCGCCGTCCAAGGTGCGTCCGCAGGACGGCGGGACACAAGACACGTCTGATGGGACGGTGTTCGCCGCGATCATCTACGTCCTGGTCAGCGGCTGTGCCTGGCGGGCCCTGCCGCCCTGTTTCGGTATATCGAAGTCCACCGCGCAGCGCTGCCTCCTGATCTGGTCACGGGCCGGCGTCTGGGGTCGACTCCAGACGCCGTGCTGGATCGGATCGACGAGTACGGACTACTGGATCTCACGCGCACGGTCCTCGACTCGGCGCACGTGCGGGCTAAAAAGTGCCCCTATCGTTTTCGTCAAGCAGTGGCAGTGGATGGAGCCGCGTAGAAGGTGCCGTCGCGGAGCATCGCGAAGAGCACGTCAATTCGGCGTCGGGCGAGGCAGACGATCGCTGCGACGTGGTGCTTGCCCTCGTGTCGTTTCTTGTCGTAGTAGGCGCGTGAACCGGGCTGGGACAGTGAGGCGAACGCGGCGAGGTAGAAGGCTCGCTTGAGCTGTTTGTTGCCTCGCCAGGCCGGGTGCCCGCTGCGGATCGAAGAGCCGGAGCGGCGGGTGGCGGGCGCGAGCCCGGCGCAGGCGGCCAGGTGGCCTGCGGTGGCGAAACTGCTGCCGTCACCCACGTCGATGAGAATCCGGGCCGCGGTCCTGACCCCGATGCCGGGCATCGAGGTCAGGACCCGTGAAAGAGGGTGTGTCTCCAACAGTTCCTCGACCCTTGTTGCGAGGCGACGGCGTTGGTCGAGCACGGCCGTGAGTGAAGTGGCCAGGCTGGGGACGATCAGCGCTGCAGCATCGGTGCCGGGGACGACGACGCTTTGTTCGTCGAGTGCCTCGAAGACGTCTGCGCCTAGTCGTTCAGTCATGCGCGGTGCTTTGGGTAGCAGCCGGGAAACCAGCCGCCGTCTGCCGGCCTTCCTCAACTCGGGTGGGGATCCGTAGCGTTCAAGAAGGAACAGGACGGCCGAGTGGTCCAGCCGGGGACCCAGGACCCGCTCAAGTGACGGGTGGATCTGGGTCAGCAACCGACGCAGACGATTCTTGGTGACCTCGCCGGCCAAATCGTCGTCGAAGCCCACCAGCATGTTCAGCTCGGCAACGGTCTCGTCGTCCGGCGCCAGGTCCCGCAGCGTGTGTGGCATGGTTCGGGCGGCGTCCGCGATGATCGCCGCGTCGCGGGCGTCGGTCTTCGACTCACCGTGGTAGAGGTCGGCGATCCGTCGCATCGTCAGCCCCGGAAGATAGGCGACACGGCAGCCAACATCCCGCGCCACAGCCAGCGGCAGCGCCCCGATCGAGGCCGGCTGGTCCACCACAACGAGTATGATGCCGTGCCTGGCCTGCAGTTTAGTGAACAGCTCACGCAGCCGCGGTTCACTGTTGGGCAGCGGCTTGTCGAACACTTTCTTGCCCGCCGGAGTCAGCGCGGTGCCGTGATGCTCCCCCTTGCCGACATCCAGACCGAGGTAGATGTCGATCTCGCTCTCGTCGCTGATAGGCCCCTCCGAAGCAGATTCTTCCCAGCCTCACCTGCGGCATCCACGTGCCGGCATCCACGTTACGAAGGCCTGCCCACCCAATGAGTACGGATGAAGAGGTCGTGCCCCCGATCAGCGGTCTGCCGATGCTTCCGGTCCGGTGACACCACTTTTTCGACCATGATCGACAAGGGGCAACAGTCATGCCGGACCCGGAGGCCGGGAGCCCCATTGCGGGACCACGAAAACGGTAACGGGGGCGAACTTGCAGGTCCGAGCCCCGTGGGCCGAGGTAAGCCGGGCTCCACGATGCACGTCCTGTCGGACGCGAACGGGCTGCCCCTCGTCGTCGGCCCCTCCGCAGCCAACGTCCACGACAGCCAAGGTCTGAAGGCGGTGGTCGCCGGTCTCCAAACGAGACACGTCCGAGAAAACGGTTGGCACTACAAGCCGCGCAAACTCCACGCCGACAAGGCGTACGATCAACCTGACCTGCGACGATGGCTCGGCGGCAAACGCATCGGCGTCCGCATCGCCCGCAAGAGCATCGAGTCCAGCGAACGATGAGGCCGCCGAAGGTGAGTGATCGAGCGGACCATGTCGTGGCTGACCGGCTACCGCAGACTCAACCACCGCTACGAACGACACCCCCGCAACTACCTGGCCTTCCTCGGCCTCGCCGCCGCCCTCTGCTGCTACAAACGACTCGTGCACCTCACCACACAGGACACAGTCTGACTAAGCGGTTCTATTTCTCAAACAGGCATAGAAAGGGGAATGTGATGATACAGAAAGTCCAGGCGCTCCTTATCGACGACCTCGACGGAAGCGAAGCTGATGAGACCGTAAAATTCGCGCTGGACGGTAAGGCCTGCGAGATCGACCTGTCGAAGGAGAATGCTGACAAACTGCGGCAGCTCCTGGCGCCGTACATCGAGAAGGCCCGGCGTGCCGGTGGCTGGCCGAAGCCCGGCCACGCACCAGCCAGGACGACGGGGGTAGACAGCGCCGAAATTCGGGCATGGGCAACTGACAACGGGTATACGCCTCACACTCGCGGGCGGGTTCCGATCGAGATCAGAATGGCCTACGAGAAGGCCAACAGCTGACCGTTCAGTGCCTCGATGCGACAGGGACTTCCATGGTCTTGAGGAAGCCAGGACAGCAGGTCCGAGCCTCGCTTCTGCGTCTGCTGCTGTTCCATCGCAGTCCGAGCGCCTTGGGGCTTCTTCGGCAGCGTTGAGCTGAACGGCGGCAACTGTCCGGCGTAGCCGGGCCGTCCAGGTCGGCCCCAACAGGAGTTCTATGCATCTCACTGTAGCGCCCGGAGCCCGCCTGCGGCCGCTCGGCTCGCGCGCCCAAGCGGCCGACGATCACGGCTGCGGCGTGGATGTCACCGACCGTGAGGGGCGACAGGCACACGCGAGTCAGGATGCGCGTCAGCGGGTGGCGGGCACGACCCGCGCCGGGACCGTCTTCGCTTGACGGCAACAGTCGACCGACACGGGCGCAGGGGAGCTGTGGGTGGCTATGGTCAGGCTGTGACTCAGCACCGTGACACCAGAGAACTTATCCATGGGATGGCCGACATCGAGCCCGGCCTCCGCCTTCACTACGTCACGGCGGGGCAGGGTGATCGCACCATCCTTCTACTGCACGGTTTTCCGCAGACCTGGTGGGAGTGGCGCCGCGTCATCACGCCGCTCGTCGAGGCCGGCTTCCGGGTGGTTGCCCCCGACTACCGAGGGGCCGGGCACTCGTGGAAACCCGTTGGAGGGTACGACAAGCGCACACTTGCGCGGGACACTCACACCTTGCTGCGTGAGCATCTCGGAATCAAGGGCCGGGTTGTCGTAGCGGGCCACGACATCGGGTTGATGGTGGCCTACGCCTTCGCGCAGGCCTACCGGGAGGAGGTCTCGCACCTGGTGCTGATGGACGCCCCGCTGCCGGGCACCGAAGTCTTCGACCGACTGCGCAGCGACCCTCGGGTGTGGCATTTCGCGTTCCATGGCGCGCGGGATGTTGCGGAGATGCTGGTCGCAGGACGTGAGCGGCAGTACCTGCACACATTCTTCAACGTTCGGAACTCCGATCCGTCGGCGATCAGCGCTGAGGACTTTGACATCTACGTTGCGGCGTACTCGGCACCGGGTGCTATGCGTGCCGGGTTCGAGCTCTACCGCACGTTCGACCAGGACGCGGCGCACAACCGGACGGCGCAGAAGAAAAACGGCCGCCTGAGCATGCCGGTGCTCGCCATTGGTGGCGCCATCAGTACGACGGGCGCACTCATGGGCGAGATGATTCGCGAGGTGGCCGAGAACGTTGTCACGCGGATCATTCCAGGGACCGCCCACTGGATCGCGGAAGAGGACCCCGAGGCGCTTGTCCACTGTCTGCTGGAGTTCCTCGAGAGCGGCTTCTAAGGGCTGTCCCGTAACCCTGGGCAGCGCTTGCCGATGCCCGGTTCGGCCTACTTGGTTAGGATCCAGTTTAGGCCGCGACTCGGGGCGCAACCGGACAATCAGATCTGCTTGTGGTGACCTACCGACCTCCGCCCCGGGTTACGGGACAACGCTTAGCTTGAACTTTAACCTCGGGGTCCGAACGGCTCGTCGTACTTGATCACTCGGACTGGTAACTGCGGTACATACCACGGTCCACGGGGCTCGGACCTGTGAGTTCGCCCCTTTTTTAGCCCTCACGTGCGCGGAGTCGAGCACCGCCCGGGACAGGTCGAGCAGGCCGGCGTTGTCCAGGCGATGCAGGATCTCCTCGTGGAGCCGGCCCCAGACATCGGCCCCCGACCAGATCAAGAACCTGCGGTAGGCCGTCGACTTCGATATCCCGAAGCAGAGCGGCAATGCCCGCCAGGAACAGCCGCTGACCAGGACGTAGATGATCGCCGCGAACAGCGTCTCATCAGGCGTGTCCTGCCTCCCGCCGCCCTGCGGTCGTACCCTCGACGGCGGGAGCAGCGGCTCCGCGATCTCCCACAGGTCCTCCGGAACAACCCAACCCCACGTACCCCGCCCCCTGCGCAGACCAACGAGCCAATCCCACTAGGACACGGTCTTATTGAACTTATTCCACTTCAGTGACGTGAGGAAGGGAAACGAGAGCGGAATGAAGGACTCATGATGGGAAATAGTGTGATGGCTTCGGGTGTGACCGGTGACGCGGATTTGCTTGATGGCGCTGGGAAGCTGACTGAGCAGTTGCGTGCGCGCGCGTCGGAAGCGTCTTCTTCTGGAACGCTGCCTGACGATGTCGTCCTGGCGCTTGAGTCGGCAGGCATGTTCCGTCTGGGATTGCCGAAGGGGCTCGGTGGGTTCGAGGCGGACCCGATGACGCTGGTGGTCACTGCGGAGAAGCTCGCTTATGCGGACGGGTCCGCAGCATGGGCCACCATGACTGGCAACAGTTCGATGTTTTTCGCCTGGCTTGACCAGGATGTTGCAAGCAGCTTGCTGGACGGTCGCCCCGGTCAACCGGTCGCCTCGTCGTTCGCTCCGTCAGGGCGCGGTGTCGAGGATGGTGGGGGTTTTCGCATCTCAGGCCGTTGGTCCTATGTGAGTGGTTCATCGCACGCGGCGATGATTCTCCTGGCTTTTATGGTGGCTGGTCCTGATGGTTCTCCCCGCATGGTGGACGGCAGACCGTTGATGCGGTGGGCAGTGCTACCGTCGGCCGATGTCGCTGTTCAGCAGACCTGGGCGGATGCGGCTGGCCTGCGTGGCTCGGGTAGTCACGACGTGATTGTCGAGGACGTTTTCGTTCCTGCGGAACGGACGCTGATGCCGTTTTTCGAACCGCCGAGGGCTGAAGGCGCACTTTATCGGATGCCTTTCTTCACGGGTGTCCGCTCGCTGTTGGTGGGAATTCCCCTGGGTCTGGCTCGTCGCGCGCTGGACGAGCTGACTATTCTCATTCAGCACAAAACACGTGAGATGGCACCGCTTGTGCAGGATCAAGACGTGCAGGTCAGACTTGCTGAAGCGGAAGCGTCCTTGCGAGCCGGCCGTCATTTTGTTCTTGATGCGACGGATCGGACATGGGCGAGCGTTCGTTCGTCCGACACGGTGTCTTTGCCGTTGCGTACCGAATACACGCTGGCTGCCCAGTTCGCGATGCGTAGCGCCGTTCAGGCTGTCAATCTCGCTTTCGAGATCGCGGGAGTGTCCTCCGCACTTGTGAACGACGCGATTGGCCAATGCTGGCGGGATGTGAACGTCGCCAGCCAGCACATCGCGTTCTCTCGAAATCGTTGGCGAGGTGCTGGACAGGCCCTGCTCGGAGTGGATGTCGACCCGTTCTATCTGTAGGAGGCGAGGCCGTCATGAAAGCCTGCGGGGTATCAGCGGATCCGGGCGCGGGTGCGCTCGACGACCCACGAACCGCACCTGGGTCACGGGGTTGGTGATGGTCAGCCGTGTTGTGGCGCCTGACATGAGGATGATGTCCTGCCATCAACGACCTCATGAAGCGGCCCGTCGGAGGCCGTTTCTCTGAGCCAGTGACATCCTCTCCGCCCTAAAGGACGGAGATTCCCGTCTGCCTGCTGGTGGTCGCCGGCTGGGGCTTCGGGTGGGTTCCTGTTTCTTCGCGCTGTGCCGGGACGAGTCCCGGTCTTACCCGCGCTCCGCAGGCTGATACGGCCAGTCCGGCCGCCTTGGCGACGTTGACCGCCGCGTTGATGTCCCGGTCCAGGTGGGCGCCGCAGGCCCTGCATGTCCACGTACGGACGTGCAGGGGCTTGGGGCCGTCCTTGACGCCGCACTGCGAGCACACCTGAGACGTCGGCTCGAAGCGTGCGATGCGGATGAAAGTGCGGCCGTACTTCACCGCCTTGTACTCCAGCATCGTGGTGAACGCCGACCATCCGGCGTCGTGCACGGATGTGGCGACGCGGGTGCGGGCGAACCCTTTGACCGCCAGGTCTTCCACTGCAACCGCTTGGTTTTCGCGGATCAGCTTGGTGGAGAGCTGGTGGTGGAACTCACGCCGCGCATCGGCCGTCCGTGCGTGGGCACACGCAACCTTGACCCGGGCCTTCGCCCGGTTCTTCGACCCCTTGGCCTTGCGGCTGAGATCCTGCTGCGCCTTCTTCAGCTTCTTCTCGGCCCGGCGTAGGAAGCGGGGGCTGTCGATCTTCGTGCCGTCCGAGAGGATCGCGAAGTGCGTCAGTCCCAGGTCGACGCCGACCACGCTGTCCGTGGCGGGCAGCGTCCCGGGCTCGGTTGCGACCACGAACGAAGCGAAGTACCGTCCCGCGCTGTCCTTGAGCACGGTCACCGTGGACGGGGTGGACGGCAGGGAGCGCGACCACCTGAGCGGAACGTCACCGACCTTCGGCAGCCGGAGCTTCCCGCCGGTCGTGATCTTCCATCCGGCGTTGGCGGTGAACCGGACCGACTGCCGGGTGTCCTTGCGGGACTTGAACCGGGGCGGCCCCATCTTCGGCCGCTTGCCCTTGAGGCCGTCGAAGTAGTTCTTGTAGGCGGTGTCCAGGTCCGTCAGAGACTGCTGCAACACGACCGAGGACACCTCGGCGAGCCAGGCCCGCTCGGGGGTCTTCTTCGAGGCGGTGAGCTGCTTGGACAGCTCACCTGGCCCGATGAACGGCAGCCCGGCGGCACGGGCGGTCTCACGGGCCTGGAGGGCGTCGTTGAAGGCAACCCGAGCACACCCGAACGCCCGTGCCAACGCGATGCGCTGACCGGCACTCGGGTACACGCGGAAGCTGTACCGAAGCTGCATGTCGATCACACAACCCTTTGGTTCATGTCACCACGATGGAACCATAATCCCGATGTACGCACCGGACGTCACGTTGTCTACAACCTGCACGTCCACTTGGTTTTCGTCACCAGGTACCGGCGCGAGGCCATGACCGACGCCATGCTGACGCGGTGCGAGGAGATCATGCGGGAGGTCTGCGCGGACTTCGAGGCCGAGCTGAAGCAGTTCAACGGCGAGGACGACCACGTGCACCTCCTGGTGCACTACCCGCCCAAGGTCCAGCTCTCGAAGCTGGTCAACTCCCTCAAAGGAGTGTCGGCCCGGATGCTGCGCAAGGAGTACGACGCACACGTGCGCCAGTACCTGTGGGGCGGACACTTCTGGTCCGGCTCCTACTTCGCCGGGTCCTGCGGCGGCGCACCGCTGACTGTGGTCAAGCAGTACATCGAGAACCAGAAGCGGCCCGTCTGACCGTCACAGCGGAGGCGCAGCGAACTCCGGCGCTTCGCGCCTCCGCCCCAAGAATGGCCTTCACCCCCTGCCCTAAGACAGTGTCCTATGTGGGAGCGTCTCGTTGAGCTGAACATGGGGCGAGGTACGTGGAGTTGGATTGTTCCGGATGGTTTGTGGGAGATCGCGGAGCCATTGATCCCGCCGTCGAGGGTGCGGCCGCAGGGCGGCGGGACGCAGGACACGCCTGATGAGACGCTGTTCGCGGCGATCATCTACGTCCTGGTCAGTGGCTGTGCCTGGCGGGCCCTGCCACCCTGTTTCGGCATTTCGAAGTCCACCGCGCATCGCCGGTTCCTGATCTGGTCGAGAGCCGGGGTGTGGGGCCGGCTCCACGAGGCCGTGCTGGATCGGATCGACGAGTGCGGACTGCTCGACCTCACACGCACTGTCCTCGACTCCGCCCACGTACGGGCTAAAAAGGGGGCGAACTCACAGGTCCGAGCCCCGTGGACCGAGGCAAGCCGGGCTCCAAGATGCACGTCTTGTCGGACGCGAACGGGCTGCCCCTCGTCGTCGGCGTCTCCGCAGGCAACACCCCTGACAGCCAGGGCCTGAAGGCGATGGTCGCCGGTCTCCAAACGAGACACGACCCCGAAAACGGCTGGCACTACAAACCCCGCAAGCTCCACGCCGACAAGGCGTACGACCAGCGCGACCTGCGACGATGGCTCCGCGGCAAACGCATCGGCGTCCGCATCGCCCGCAAAGGAATCGAGTCCAGCGAACGATTAGGCCGACGACGATGGGTCATCGAGCGGACCATGTCCTGGCTGACCGGCTACCGCAGACTCAACCACCGCTACGAACGTCATCCCCGCAACTACTTGGCCTTCCTCGGCCTCGCCGCCGCCCTCTGCTGCTACAAACGACTCATTCGGCTCACCACATAGGACACTGTCTAAAGGACGGAGCACTGGCGAAGATCAGAGGTAGACGCCCGGCGCGACGTCGGGGCGGATCAGCTCCCCCTTGGTCGTCAGTGTTCCCGCGTCCGGCTTCTTGGCCGGTGGAGTCGAGCAGCAGGAACGCGGCGCTGGCAAGTACACCGCCGGCGGTGCCTTTCGTGATGACCCCCAAACTGCCCGCGTCCGAGGACGGTGCCTCGGCGGGCGCGGCCATCGAAGAGGGAGCCGGACCGGAGGGCTGGGCGCTCGTGGCCGGCATCCAAGTGAGGGTGCCGGCCACGACGACAGGCCGGACGGGACGTGCGGGCACGAGGAAGAGGACTCTTTGGAGAGGGGGCAGGGAAGGTCGGCTGGACCGGTCGGAGGGCGGAGCGGGGGCGGCAGCACACAACGATCTGTGGGACACCACTTTTTCGACCCTGCTCAACGAGGGATTCCCGGAGATCGGGAACCTCATTGCGGGGCTGCAAAGAAGGTAGCTGTGAGACTTCTTCTGTGGCCCGGGATGGGTTGTTGCCAAGCTCGAAGCTCGTGATCCGGTATGACCCGCAAGATAACTGGCGCCCCTTCAGGGGCTGCCGGTTCCCCGGAGATGTCTGTCGGATGCGGGCATCGGCCTGGCCCACCCGTTGGCTTGATCAGCAGCTTGTCCGCCTTGCGGCGTGACTCATCACAGCCGCCACGCGGGGTAACTCCATCCAGGCCAAGCCCGTTAACGGCCGTCCCCTGGGGGGATCAGCGGCGTGATCATGCTCGCGGAACAAGCTGCCGGACGTCATCGGCGTCGACACTCACCGCGCCACCTCGCCGCGGCTACCGGCGCCTGCTGGAATTCGCTCGTCAGCACATCCGGGTCGTCGCTGCCGGGCCCCGGAGGGCATCGGCAGCTACGGCGCTGGCCTTCCCGGACCACGCAGGTGAGCAGGTCGTCGAGGTCCGTCGCCCGAAACGAGCCCCCAACCGCGGAGGCCGCAAGACCGACGTGCTCGACGCCATCAGCGCAGCCAAAGAAGCTCTGTCCACCGAGCATCCGATCCAGCCCGGCCTCCGGGGCGAACGCGAGGCACTACAGGTGCTTCTTGCCACTCGGCACGGCGCGGCCATCGCCTCCACCGCCGCGATCAACTACCTCAAGGCCCCGACCGTCTCCGGACCGGACGAGCTCTGCACCGAGCTGCGCAGGATCAAGTGTCCCGATCAAATCGCCTACTGTGCTCAGCTCTGCGACCGTCCGGCCCAGGACCTCGAGCACCGGATGACGGCGCGGGCCGTGCGGTCAACTCCCAGCGCATCCAGGCCCTGCAGACCGGCGCCAAGGAATTCGAGAACGAGCTCCTCGCCCTGGTGCGACAGCAGGCTCCCACACTCCCCGATTTGCTCGGTGTCGGACCGATCGCGGCTGCCCAGACGCTTCGAGACGAGACGAAACCCTGTCGACCGGGGCAGGACAGGCAGTAAGCACCATCTGATCACCGACGCCACGGGCATCCCGCTCGCCGTTACCTTGACCGGCGGCGACGGCAACGACGTCACTCAGGTGACCCTGCCCTTCAGGCCGTGCCTCCGGTGTGAGGCAAGCGCGGGCGGCCCCGACGCCGCCCGAACGTGACGCTCTCCGATTGCAACTATGAGCATGACAAGTACCACCATCTGGTCTGGGACCTTGACGTGAAGCCACTGATCGCTCACCGGGGCATCGAGCACGGCTCCGGGCTCGGCGCCTAACGCTGGATTGCCACCGCTCCAGTGTGCTGGGCCGGGAGCCGGATCATGCTGTTGGGTAGGGGTGATACGGCGCGCAGTCGTTTGCCGTAGCCGGACTGCTGGGCACGTAGGGGAACGGGCTGCGGAAATCAGGGCCAACGCGACGCAGCCAGTGCCGCTCGAAGGTGTAGCCGAGCAGCGCCGACACTACGGCGATCCCTTGGACTCATTGGGCCTTGTGGTGCAGGATCATCCTGGTCTGTGCAACGGGGGCTTCCAACAGGGATGTTACGGCCGAGTTGAGATCGACACCTCATGCCGTGGGCCGCTGGCGGGCCCGGTTCGTCGAGCACACGATCTCCGGCCTGGGCCGCACTCCCCGTTCGGGCGGCCCACGCACGGTGAGCGACGAGCAGGTCGCGGACCTTGTCGCGAGAACCCTGGAACGTACCCCGAAGGACGCCACGCATTGGTCGACGTGGTCGCTGGCCAAGGAGACGGGCCTGTCACAATCGACGGCGTTCCGGATTTGGAGGGCTTTCGGTTTGCGGCCACACCGCTCAGAGACGTTCAAGCTGTCGACCGACCCGTACTTCGTCGACAAGGTCCACGACGTCGTCGGCCTCTACCTGGACCCGCCGGAGCGGCCCCTCGTCTTCTGTGTGGACGAGAAATCCCAGATCCAGGCCCTGGACCGCTCCCAACCGGTCCTGCCCATGATGCCCGGTGTGCCCGAACGCCACACCGCCGACTACGTCCGCCACGGCACCACCACCCGCTTCGCCGCCCTCGAGGACGCCACGGGCAAGGTCATTGGCTCCCTGCACCGCCGGCATCGGGCCAACGAGTTCAAGAAGTTCCTGAACAAGCTCGACAAGGGCCTCCCCGAAGGCCTGGACGTGCACCTGGCCCTGAACAACTACGCCACCTGCAAGACCACGGCCATCAAGACATGGCTGCTGGCGCACCCCCGCTTCCAGCTGCACTTCACACCGACCAGCTCCTCCTGACTCAACCTCGTCGAGCGGTGGTTCGCCGAACTGACCAATAAGCAGATGCGGCGAGGCGTCCACAAATCCCTCCAGGCCCTGGAGACCGACGTACCCCAGTGGATCGCCATCTGGAACACCGACCCCAGGTCTACACCTGGATCAAGACCGACGGAGGACTGGATGGAGCAGGGCGCCACGACGAAGCGGTCCCCCAGGCGTTCGAGGAGCACCCACAACCGCGACATCCCGTGGTCACCACCGACCGTGTCGGCGTCGTTCCGCCTCGACAAGTTTACCGACGTGACTAGCCAGCAGGACGACTTGGTCCGCGCGGTGGACGTCCTCCTCGCCATGGCCCCGGGCGACGCACTGCTCGAATACCAATCGCAGAACATCTGGCTGCTGCACCGGTCGACTTGTCGATCGCCAGCCCGGCGGGCCTTGCTCACAACCCACTTTCTGCTCAAACTAGTCACCCATCCAATCTCAGCCCTGTTGGCGACAGACCAAACAGGCCGGAGAACGTCGCGGCAGCGACCGTCTACATGGACCTGGGCGTGCCGAGTCGTCCTGCGACGACCTATCCACGGGCCCCGCCCGTTTCGCTGGCTGGACCGTCAGCGGGACGGGCGGGCAAAGCTCTGCCCCGGGCAGCGCGAACGCCTCACGGACCTCGACATCGAGGCGCCCGCGGGGCAGCAGGCAGGCCACAGAAAGGCCAGCGCCCCGGACGAGCCGACACGTCCCCGCGTGAGAACGGGCGTGGCCTGTGCCGAACACTCGGCACCCGTGCGCCACCGGACCGTGTAAATGCCGGAACGCCGGTCGCCCCACGAGCGCCCGTCGCCTGCGCCGGGCTAGTCAGAGGCGGCGCAGGCCGGGTCACGGGGGGCGCTAGGCTAACCGAGCCCGCACGGGCGATCCGCGAGCGACATCGTGCATGTCCGGAACGAGGGAGAACCGCTGCGATGCACCATCAGGACTCAGAATTCCCGGCAGTGGGATCTGAGCGGCTGATCGCTGATCGCTACCGTCTGCTCGGCGCCCTCGGCGAGGGTGGCATGGGCACGGTGTGGCGCGCTCACGACGAGACCCTGCAGCGCGAGGTCGCGGTCAAGGAAGTCCGCGCGCCGACAGGACTGTCCGGCGCCAAGGTTGAGCTCATGTACACGCGTCTCCAGCGGGAGGCATGGGCCGCAGCCCGCATAAACGCATCCAACGTCATCACCGTGCACGACGTGGTCACCGACGACGGACGTCCCTGGATCGTCATGGAACTCGTCCAGGGTGGATCGCTCGCCGATCTGCTGCGGACGCGGGGGGCACTGCCAGCACGAGAAGCGGCACGCATCGGCGCCAATGTCGTAGACGCACTGCGTGCGGCGCACACCGCCGGTGTCTTGCACCGTGACGTGAAACCCGCGAATGTCCTGCTCTCCGAGGACGGCAGGGTGGTACTCAGCGACTTCGGCATCGCCATGGTCGAAGGTGACACGTCGCTGACCATGACCGGCGAGCTCGTCGGTTCTCCCGAATACCTCGCACCGGAACGGGCCCTGGGCCGCGCCCCGGGCCCCGAGTCGGATCTGTGGTCAGTCGGCGTCCTGCTCTACGCCGCCGTTCAGGGGCGTGCGCCCTTCCGTAAGGACACGGCCCTGAGCACGCTGCGTGCCGTCGTCGACGACGACCCGGCGTTCCCCGACAAAGCAGGCCCCTTGGCCGCCGTTCTGGAAGGTCTTCTGCGCAAGGACCCGGCCGAGCGGGCCTCCGCCGGGCAGGTGGCGCGTGACCTCCGGCTGATAGCCGATGGCGCCCTGCCCGACACCGTCACCACGCCGCGCGCACCGCTCGGCGAGAGCCCTCCACCGATACCTTCCTTGGCGACGGAGAACACCGCCACGGATACGGTCACGGCCGCGCGACCCGATGGTCCCAGCGAACGGCAGTCCGCTGTTCCGTCCATGGATACGGACACGCTCACGAGCGCGGGCGCGATCGCCGTCACTGGCGCTGGCACTGGCACTGCACCAGTGGCAACGGACGACACCTCCACGGCCGTGCGTAGGGCGACTTTCCAGCGCCACAACGTGGTACCCCCCTCCAGAATTTCGGTCACGCCAGAGCACCAGGCGGCCCCGTCAGCGCCCCTGGCCGATCCCCTGCCGCCCATCCCACCGACGGCCACCACGCCGCACCCCCTCCCCTCGGCCACGCCCTCGCCGGCCGCCGCCGGATCAGCCGCATCCGGGCCCAGGTCACGTGACAGGCGCAGGACGTACGTACGGGCGTCGACGGCCGCGGCGGCCGTCCTGCTCCTAGCTGGCGTGGGGTACGCCCTCACGAGCGGCGAAGGCCAATCAGGAGAGGGGGCCGGCGTCACGGCGGCGACACCGGCGGCGGGGACGGGGAGGACCCCGGGCAGCGCCTCCCACACTGCGGCGGACAGCGGTTCGAGCGCCTCCGCCCGTCAACCGGTTACGGTGAACGTCACGGGCGCAAACACGGCGTTCACGGGCGCCTGCCCACCGTCGGCGGGCCAGGCCCCCACGTTCACCGCAACCTTCAACGTGGTTCAGCTGCCTATGCAGTTCTCCTACCGGTGGGTGTCATCGAGCGGAGCCGTGGTCGACCCGGACTGGCGGACGCTGTCGTTCCCGGAAGGCGGCCCCCACAGCCACCAGGAGACCGTGAGCCTGACGACGTACGCGGGGAGTGTCCAGCTGCGCAGCGCCATGGCCGTGGAGATCAAGTCGCCGCTCCACGCGGTGTCCAATACCGTCCCCTTCTCGCTCTCGTGCGCGGACCCTGCGGACGAAACATCCCTCAAGCACTGACGTTGAGGCGGTGCGGACACACCGACACCCTCGCCGCTGCCCCTGGAACCCGGGGCTGACATTCTCCGACAGCGTTGGATTCCGCTTTTATGACAAGCCAGTTCGCCCTGGTTCCGGCTGACCGCGTGGTGTGGTCGCGTACGGCAGCCGGGCATGTTCGCAAGGAGTACGAGTGTCGTCGGTCATCGTGGGACGCACAGGTCCCTTCACAGGACAGAGCGTTGTACTGGGCGCCGCACCCCTGCGGTTCGGACGCAAGGGCGACAACGATGTGGTCATCGTCAGTGCCAGCGCCTCCCGCCTGCACGCCGAGGTAACCCCTGAGGACGGTGCGTTCGTCCTCCACGACCACAACAGCAGGAACGGGACGTACGTCAACGGACAGCCTGTCACGCGGCACGTACTCCAGGCCGGTGACGTCATCCAGATCGGCGACGAAACCTTCCTGTTCGAGACTCAAGAAGCGCTGGAGACGGTCATGGACCTCTCCCATCTCGACCGGCCCGGCGCGGGCGGCCCGCCGAAGCCCGGCGAACTGCTCGTCACCGTCGCCGGCGGCGGCCCGGTCGGACTGGCCTTCGCCCTGATGCTCGACGACGCGCTGGCGGGACGTGTGTCCATCGCCGTCCACGACGGACGGTGGATCAAGAACGGGCCCACCATCACCTGGAAGGACGAGACCCAGGGCAACTCCCGACGCCAGCAAGTCGTGACCATCCAGAGCCGCCAGTACCTCGCTCTCACCGAAGAGATGCGCTCGGCCCTGTTCGACGCGGGTGAGTACTCCGAGATGTGGCCCGTCGGGCCGGACTCCGTAGACGGCATGCCGCCCCGCAACATCCGGATCGCCTACATCGAGGACCGGTTGCTGGAACTGGCCAATCGCAAGAAGTCGATCCGCCTCGTGCCCCGGCGCTTCGACCCTTCCGAGAACGAGGACCAGCTCGCGCAGGACCACGTCCTCGCCATCTGCGACGGCGGTCGGTCCCACACCCGCGAGCACCACGCCGACCGCTTCGGCGCGGCCGACGCCTCCATCTACTCGCTCGACGGCGAGCACCTCCAGGACGTGGTGCTCGGACTGCGGGTGAAGTCGTCGCTCCCGGACCCGATGAGCGTCCTGCTCACCGTGTCGCAGAACAGGTTCCTACTCAACTCGCTGCGCGGCGAGGGCTTTTTGAACATGCGACTCACCCGCGACGAGATCAAGAACGTCATCGGCATCGACCCCGTCCGCCAGGTCTTCGAGGAGTGCATCGCCTCCCGGCCCTGCGTGATGAGCCGTGACGAGGAGAACGAGTTCGTCTGCCCCACCCATGGGACCCTCTTCCTGCCGGCCCTCCTTCGCAGCTCGCCGCTGTGGAAGCAGATCCAAGAAGGCCTACGGCTGTTCGGGGTTGCCGAGGAGGATCTCAGCGCGATCACCTCGTTCCGGCTGGACATGGTGCAGCGTCCCCGCTTCACGGCGCAGCTCAGGCGCACCACCGCGACAAGTCCCGGCACCTACGGCTTCCTGCTGGGCGACGCGGCGAACGCCATCCACTTCTGGCCCGGCCGCGGCCTCAACAGCGGGCTCGCCTCCGCTACTTCGCTCGCCCGCTCGCTGGCCCGCGCGTGGCGGGGAAGGCCCTTGCGGGACGCCGACTTCATCCGGCACGAAGCCGCGATGTCGATGTTGCAGTACCGGCACAAGAGCCGGGCGTGGAACGCCATGGTCACCACCGATGAGCGCGGCGCCACTCACGCCATCAGGGACCTCATCGCCCGCAGTATCGACCAGGGCCCCGCGGCCGGCCGGGAGCCGGAGCAGGGAGACCTGGACACACTGCTCGATCGCATGCGCGCGGTGCGTGAGCGTCTCGCGCCGCGGCTTCCCGGAATGCCCACCGACGAGGAGCTGCGTGACCACCTCGCAGCGCTCGCACCCTCGACCCTCCGGACGCTCCAGCACAGCGGCGCGTGGGACACGCTGATCGTCGGCGGCGAGGAAGCGGATATCGACCTCTTCTATCAGTCGGAAGTCCCCGTCTTCGTTCCCCGCCCCGCAGACCCGCGATCGACCATAGAACCCGACGCGGACCCGCAGCCG
Source organism: Streptomyces sp. NBC_01497 (assembly GCF_036250695.1). Taxonomy (NCBI): domain Bacteria; kingdom Bacillati; phylum Actinomycetota; class Actinomycetes; order Kitasatosporales; family Streptomycetaceae; genus Streptomyces; species Streptomyces sp. NBC_01497. The sequence goes on from NZ_CP109428.1 coordinate 172,252, forward strand.
CCCGCGGCCCTCACTCCGGCCTGACGCGCCCGCGTCCGGTCGCCGCCGGACCGACCGGCCGGCTGTGGCCCCGGCCGGCCCGGCGACGGGCAGCGCCACTGCCGCCGATGCAGGCCGCCGGACGCATATCCTTGGCGGTGCATGGGGTTTTTGTCCGCCGTCAAGCCCAGCGCGGCGCGAGCGGATGCAACCTCTCGGCGCCCGCCAGCCGGAGGGCTGACGGGTTTCCTGGAAGCAAGGCTCTACGGGGCCGGCGTGAAGGTCACTCTGGTGCCATCACAACCTGAGGCCACACTGTCGAGGACGGCGACCTCGGAGGCGTCGGCCGCCAGGCCCCAGCGCAGCCTCGCCGATCGCCACCCGTTGCGTGCTCGCCGACACTTCACCATGGGTCGACCGGCCGTACGGGCACGTGCGCGCGACCTAACGCCACTGGCCGCCGCCTAGCAGAAGGCCACCGAAGCGCGCGGTAGCCGATGCTGCCGAGCGAGGGGCCGCCGCGCTCGGTGCGGTCCTCGACTCCGATCAGCAGCCCGCCCGTCTGAAGGTAGCTGCCGCGGCCGCGCGCCTGGACACAGCCGCGGGTAAACTCGCCGCCGCTGACGACCACAACCGGCGGGCGAAAGGGGTCTACGGCGAGATCGGCGGCCTGTACGAGATCAACCGCAGCGAGATCGCGACCGAATCCGCGATCGGCGCCCGGGCCGCGCTCAAGCGGTCCGCCCTGCTGAGCACCACGGCGGCCTGCTGCGTGACGCCGACGCCCTACGCGAACGGATCAGCGTGCGCATCGGGCAGATCGTGGCCCTTCGCTGGGACTCCGCTGCAGTCCCCGACCAGGCGCGTGTGCAGCGCGAGCAGACATAGGGGCCTGATCGCGTAGGGACGTGACTACACCTCCCGCAAGCCCTTGACCGCCCAGCCCTCCGAGCAACGAGCCGCGCCGCGCGCTTCGACGGCGACGACCGCCGTCAGCACCGGGCGTCCCTGCAAGAAGCTACCCGCGCCCGCAAGGAGACGGCCACGCGGGCGCGGCGGGCGAGCGGCCTACGGGACGAGGCCGCGCCGCGTGCCGGCCCGACGCCTCAGCAGACCATGCAGGAAACGAGAAGGGCATAGACAGCATCTGGCGGCCGGACCACAGCGGACCATGACTCGGACCGTGTCCTATGTGGTGCGGTGGCTGAGTCGTTTCTGGCAGCAGCGGGTGGCTGCCAGTCCGAGGAGGGCCAGGTAGCTGCCCGGATGCCGCTCGGATCGATGGTTGAGCCAGCGGTAGCCGGTCAGCCAGGACATCGTCCGTTCGATGACCCATCGTCGTCGGCCTAACCGTTCGCTGGACTCGATTCCATTGCGGACTATGCGAACATCGATGTGTTTGCCGCGGGGCCATCGTTGCAGGTCGCGCTGGTCATAGGCTTTGTCGGCGTGGAGTTCGCGGGGTTTGTAGTGCCAGCCGTTTCCGGGGTCGTGTCTCGTTTGAAGGCCGGCGACCATCGCCTTCAGGCCCTGACTGTCGGGGGTATTGCCTGCATGGGACGCCGACGACGAGGGGCAGCCCGTTCGCGTCCGACAGGACGTGCATTGTGGAGCCCGGCTTGCCGCGGTCCACGGGGCTCGGACCTTGTGAGTTCGCCCCCTTTTTAGCGCGGACGTGAGCGGAGTCGAAGACAGTGCATGTGAGGTCGAGCAGTCCGCACTCGTCGATCCGATCCAGCACGGCCTCGTGGAGCCGGCCCCACACCCCGGCTCTCGACCAGATCAGGAACCGGCGATGCGCGGTGGACTTCGAAATGCCAAAGCACGGTGGCAAGGACCGCCAGGCACAGCCGCTGACCAGGACATAGATGATCGCCGCGAACAACGTCTCATCAGGCGCGTCCTGCGTCCCGCCGCCCTGCAGCCGCACCATGAACGGCGGGAGCAGCGGCTCCGCGATCTCCCACAAACCCTCCGGAACAACCCAACCCCACGTACCTCGCCCCATGTTCAACTCAACGAGCCACAACCCACATAGGACACAGTCTTAGTAGGCAGCTCGGAAGACCCTCACTAAGGGCTGTCCCGTAACCCTGGGCGCCGCTTGACGATGTCCGGTTCGACCTACTTGGTTAGGATCCCTCTTAGGCCGCGATTCGCGGCGTAATCGGACAATCAGATCTGCTTGCGGTGACCTACCGACCTCTGCTCTGAGTTACGGGACAACGCTTAGCTCACACGCCCGTTTGACGCTGTGACCCTCGCGTTTCTCCGCCTCGATGAGCAGGTGCACGCCCACCAGGACCCCTTCGCGAAGAAAGCCACGGCCGCTTGAGAATGTCGACATCCTCGCGCAGCCTGCGGTTCCCCCGCCGCAACACGGCCAACTCCTCGCGTTCGCCACGAGTCAAGCCCTGGCATTCGCCAGCGTCGACCTCGACCTGCCTCACCCAGACACACACCGCGGTCTCCGTCAGATCGAAGTCCTTGGCGATCCAACCGACCGAGCGGTCACCGCGCCGGCACAGGTCAACGATCTACGGCGTGAACGAGCGGCAAGGGCGAGACTTCTTCTTCCCCATGCTCTCCCTGATGGACACCCCCCGGGGGGGCAGAATCCCATGATCTCGAATGTCCGCCAAAGCGGATCAAGCCCAGAGCCCTGCAGGAAGACCCACGTCCAGGCTCTTCCCCACCTCGCCCGCCACCGCATCAGCGTGCCATTCGCCTTGCCCTGCAGGGACACCTTCTACCACCCAGGAACCACACGCCCCGCTTGACGAAAGGCATCGAGGCACCCTCCGAGACTTTGCAGACACAGTCCACAACTCCGTGGAGACAGACGCGGCCTACATGTCCGGTAGGCGCATAGTCAGCGTCACGGTGCCCCGAAGATCGATCCTCGCAGTCTCTGGCGTACGGACCAGCTTCAAGACCACCCCCCCACACTCTTGGCACCGTGCGACGTAACCAGGCGCATCTGCATAGACCACCAGGCACGCAACTGGTCCGATACAACCACACTGGGCACACTCTGTAGTCGCAACAGTAATATCGGTCGTGAACAGCTCCGCGAAGGCTCCGGCTAGAGCGTTCCCATCCACGTGGTTGTCAGATGCACTCTGTCCTCTTGCGGCCTCCATGCCAGCCTCCTTCATCGTCGGTTCTCACCGTGCAACTAAATCTGAGACCCCGCTCGCGGCCGAGAGAGGTCTGACCTCAAGAGGCTAGCGGGCGAGTCTTTTCACAGCGAACATATCGCAGACGCACAGAGCCTCATAGCCCTATCGTTACGCGGCTTCAAAGCCATCCCACCCGAAGAGTGACCGACCTGACGTGACCTAGCCAGACCAAAGCGCGGGCCTCTCCGCATAGTCGCACGCCAAGCCAAGGGTAGGAGCAACATCACGACCCACAGATGAATCCGGCTCTGCCCGACCCGCCGAAGGGTCTACGGTATCGAATTGGAACATGTAAGCACCGTTGGTCTAAGCGAAGAGTCAAGGAGCCCAGACCAACTATGGAGGCGACCCTGGCGACCGCCGGATCCACAGGCCCGCGACCTCCCACAGCCCGCCAAGAAATTCATCCCTACCCTCCCGGCGACATTATCGAGGCAACGACCGAGTTCCGCATAAGAAGCGGGCAGAGGAACCATCTCATTTGACGGGCCCTGCAGTCAGAGTGAGCACGCAAGCTACACTCATCGGGGCGAATGTACGCTCGGCTTCTCGCGAAACGGCGGTAGAATGAGTCCCGGTCCGCTAACCTGCCCGCAGTGCGTTCAACGCCCTGCCGGTGGCGACCCAGTCGCTCTGAGGACTTAAGAGGTTTTAAGAAAGCCGCTGGACGTGGCGGTGGGTGATGAGGCAGGCGGCGAGGCCGAGGAAAAGGCTTCGTGGATGTCGTCACGTCGTTCCCAGCGGATACGCAGATGTCGGAAGCCGTGGAACGAGGCGATCGTGCGCTCGACGACCGAGCGCTGAGCACCGAGGCCGGAGCCGTGTGGAATGCCGCGGCGGGCGATGACCGGTTTGATGCCCTGAGCCCAGACGAGGCGGCGGTACTTGTCGTGGTCGTAGCCGCGGTCGCCGAGCGGGACGTCATGGCGGCGACGGGGACGTCCCGCGAGGCCCTGGATAGGTGGGATCTTGGCGAGCAGGGGCGTGAGGTGGGTGACGTCGCCCACGGTTTCCGCCGGTCAGGGACACCGCGAGCGGTGTGTCCTGGCCGTCGATGAGGAGGTGGTGCTTGCTGCCGGGCCGTGCGCGGTCGACCGGGCTGGGACCGCTTTTGGGCCCCGTCGGGCGGCCCGGGCATGGGAGGAATCGCTTCCCCGCCCGAGACCAGTCGAGCTGCTTCGCCGCCCGGGGCTTGGCCAGCAGCACGAGGTGGAGCCTGTCCCAGACGTTGGCCTCGTTCCACGCTGCCAGCCGCCGCCAGCACGTCATGCCCGAGCCGAAGCCCAGCTCCCGCGGTAGGTACTCCCACTGGATCCCGGTATGCAGCACGAACAGGATCCCGCACAGCGCCTGACGGTCAGGAACTCTCGGCCGGCCAGGCACCAGCTTCGGCGCCGGGAAGGCAACAACGCCTCGACCAACGACCACAGTTCATCCGAGACGATCCACGGACGCGACCCTCTCTTCCCCACGGACAGCCCAACGAGCATCCAAGTCGACAGTCACATCGTCTGAGGCTTCTGTTAGGGCCCCTAAGTTAGGGCGAAGCGGGCGACGTCGAGTGCCCTTGCGAGTTGCAGGACAGTCCCTTGATCTTTAACGTTCAGCGTCGAATGGTGCGTCGAACTTGATCATTCGGTCCGGGAACTACCGTACGTGGATGCGGCCTTCGTCTGAATATGCGCTCCGGCCAAGGAACACGCACGTTCAGAACGAAGGCCGTGAGGACGAGTCTGCTGCATCACCATGCCCGGGCGGACACATTGGCGCAACTGTCATGCGTCCGGGACGAGTTCCACTCGTGCCTGGCCGCTCGCTCGGACGCGTTGTTCGATCTTGCTGATGCCGTTCTGTGCGGCGACGGCCCGGCAGGGTCGCTGGCGGAGCTGTCGCTGGTGGGTGAACACCGCCGGGGCCATGTAGGTCTCTACGCCGCCCTCGTCCGTGGAAGCATCGATGCTGGCCGGCTGCGGCGGGTCCTGGCCGAAGTCCCGCTGCCACGGGCTGCCGACGGCCGGCTGGTCCGGGCCATCGAGGTCCCCTGCTGGCTGCGGCCCGACGCTCACACCTCACCGCAGCGGATTCCGTGCCACACCTACGGCCGGGGAAGGGACCAGCACATCTCCGTTCCCGGTTGACCTTATTCGATCGTCTGCGCACTGAAGCCGGGCCGCAGTTCGTGGACCGCGCCTCTGGATGCGCTGCGCCTGGTGCCTCGGGAGGACACCGCCCGGCAGCTGCGCGATCTACTTCGGCAACTGATCACAGCCGGGCAGTGGCACAAGGGCGACCCGGACATCCTCATCGTCGCGGGTGCCGGATACGACGCTCCCCACCCCGGCTGCCGCACACCCAGGGCCGACCGCCCAGGCGCGGAGTCGAGCACCGCCCGGGACAGGTCGAGCAGGCCGGCGTTGTCCAGGCGATGCAGGATCTCCTCATGGAGCCGACCCCAGACACCGGCTCTCGACCAGATCAAGAACCTGCGGTAGGCCGTCGACTTCGATATCCCGAAGCAGGGCGGCAAGGCCCGCCATGCACAGCCGCTGACCAGGACGTAGATGATCGCCGCGAACAGCGTCTCATCAGGCGTGCCCTGCGTCCCACCGCCCTGCAGCCGCACCATGAACGGAGGGAGCAGCGGCTCCGCGATCTCCCACAAACCCTCCGGAACAACCCAACCCCACGTACCCCGCCCTCTGCGCAGACCAACCAGCCAACCCCACATAGGACACGGTCCTTTAAGCGTTGTCCCGTAACTCAGGGCAGAGGTCGGTAGGTCACCACAAGCAGATCTGATTGCCCGGTTGCGCCCCGAATCACGGCCTAAACCGGATCCTAACCAAGTAGTTCGAACCGGACATCGGCAAGCTTCATTTCTGACCGCTGCCCGACGCGGTGCAGTCAGGCTCGGTCCGGCGGTCAATGCGGTCCCCGGGTCTGATTACGAAACAGCACGATCACTTGAGGGGCCCTTGCCTTACGCCAAAGGGTCTGTCAGAGATTCTGCCGAGAAAATGTACGAACTGCCCACAAGAAGGCCACCGATGTCATGACTGCCAAAGCGGCCATTCCGGGAAACAGCGCGTGAACTGAGAAATCGCCACGGAAGCTTGCCCTGCTGGCATCCATGACGTAGGCGACTGGGTTTAGTCTGGAAAGTTCCCATAGCCAAACCGGTGCAAGCTTAGCGGTGATTGGCAAGAGTGTTCCCGAGAGCAGAAACAGGGGTAGCAGGAGTGCGTTCAGTACTGCGGGGAACCTCTCCTCGCTCTTCAACCGCAAGGCCAAAGCATAGGAACTTGATGCGATGGCGATGGATAGGAAAGCGACGATAGACATACACAAAATCACGCCCAGGACTGGAGGCTCGACACCGAACACCACGACACATAGAAGCGTGATCGCACCAGCCTGAGTCAGCACGTTGAGGGCAACTGCAAGCAGCTTTCCTGTTAGCAGAGCAGTCGGCCTCATAGGGCTAACACTGAACCGATCAAATACGCCAGAACGGTACTCTGCAAGCAGGCTTCCGCCCACGAATGAGCTGCCGATAATGACCATTTGAACCATGAGGGCCGGTGCGAACACCGTCCAAATCCCGCCGGGCGGGAAACCAGGTGTATATGTTACAAACTTGCCGACCAATGGGCCGAAGAAGAACATGTATAGGACAGGTTGAGCGAGACCCATCACGAGCCAGGCTGGCTGACGGTATTGGTGGACCATCTCTCGACGGAAGACCAACCATATATCAAGCGACAACGTAGGAGTCAGCCTCTTCCGGTTGAGTTTCCTTCGATCGAAGGATACCTTTTTCTGCGGAGCGGAGGCTACGGCCGGTGAGGTTAAAGAAAACATCATCCAAGGTCGGCCGACTTACCGCGAGCGCGAGTGTTGGGATGGCGGCACTATCCAGTGTACGCAGCAGCTCTGGCATCACGGAGTGAGCACGCTGGACGCGGAACTGTACCTGCACTCGGGAGGAAATGACATCTTGGGTGCCGACAATCTGCTTGACGAGGTCAAGGACAGCTTGCACGTGGTCGGGCGCTACCTCTACAACTATGTTGTCTCCCGAGATCTTCGCTTTGAGCGAGTCCGGACTTCCTTCACCTACGATTCGTCCGTTATCCATCACCAGTATCCGATCACATAGGGCGTCAGCCTCCTCCAGGTAGTGGGTGGTGAGGAAAACCGTTGTGCCTTCCTCGCGATGCAGGTAACGGATGTGGTCCCACAGGTTGGCGCGGCTTTGTGGATCGAGTCCGGTGGTCGGCTCATCGAGGAAGATAAGTTCTGGCCTGTGGATCAAGCCCATGGCAATGTCTAGGCGTCGGCGCTGCCCTCCTGAAAGCTTCGCGGCCAGGCGCCCCTCTAGGCCCACCAGCTCGAACCTTTGCGCTAGCTCGGCGACGCGCTGCCTGGCGACCCGCTTGGTGAGGCCGTATAGCCGGGCTTGCATCTCGAGTTCCTCCGCAACAGTACTTTGCGGCGAGCTGCCGAATCCTTGGGCCACGTACCCGATTTTTCTACGTACCCCGCGCGGGTCCTTCAGCAAATCACAGCCGCCCACGGTTGCCTCTCCCGTAGTGGGCCGCAGCAATGTCGTCAACATACGCAAGGTTGTGGTCTTCCCCGCGCCATTCGGCCCAAGGAAGCCCACGAGCTCACCGGGTGCAACAGAGATATCGATGCCGTCAACGACATTGATCGGGCGGTCCTTTCGGCTCCCCCCCGGGAACTGTCGCGTAAGCCCTCTCGCTGTGATCATGCTGCTCTTGGTTTTCCTTCCCAGGCTGCCGGCTTGTCGGCTGTGGATGCGATGCGCGGATGCAGGACCTGGCAGCGCAGGGTATTATCTACCAGGAAACGGGTAGGCTGCCGACCCCGTAGATCGCCGATGAACGTCGAAAAGGAACCTTCTCAAGAGGTACATCGAGACGGAGTCCCGGAAATCGCCTGAGGAGTGCAGGGAAGGCGATCTGCATTTCCATTCGGGCGAGTGGTGCCCCTATGCAGTAGTGGATTCCATAGCCAAAGGCGAGATGTGTCCTGATCCCGCGCGCAGGGTCGAAGCGGTCACCATTTGGGCTGAGCGCTTCGTCGTGGTTTGCTGAAGGAAGAGAGCACAACAGCCGCTCCCCCCGCCTAATGCTTTGGCCGGCGAGGACTGTGTCGGTCCGGGCCACACGCGGAACGCCAGTCTGCACCACGGACAGGTAACGCAGCATCTCCTCGATGATGTCACCGGTTCCCTCATCGGCCCGCATTGCAGCTGCGTGTTCGGGATTTAGAAGAAGCAGTAGTGTACCGAGCGACAGCATGTTGACGGTTGTCTCGAATCCGCCGAGCAACAGCAGGTCACCGACACCAGCAAGCTCCCGATCATCGATCTCACTGCCGTGCTCACGCACAAGCATACCGAGAACGCCTTCGTCAGGGTCGACGCGTAGGCGGGGCACGAGCCGGGTCATGTAGGCCAGCGAAGCACGAGCTGCTGCCATGCGAGTTGCTCGGTCGCGTGTCCCATCAAAGCGGACGACATTGTGCTCATTGAACTCGGCCCTGTCCTCGTAAGACACGCCAAGCAACTCGCAGGTCACCATTGCCGGTACAGGTAGAGCGAACGCCTTGACGAAATCCGCTGGCGATCCGGCATGTTCCATTGTTTTGAGGATTCGCTCGACGGTCTCCTCAACTTGAGGCCGCAGTGACTCGACACGCCTAGTAGAGAAGGCTGGGGCGATCATGCGACGCAGCCGCCCATGTTCCGGTGGGTCATAGGTTGTGAGGTCGCCGTGGCGGGCTGGAGCTCCAGTAGCCATAACGTCTACTCGACCCGACGGGTCGGGTAGGGTGCCATCGCTGCCGAACCTCTCTGGGTCCGAGAGCACCTCGCGGACGTACTCGTACCGGGTGACGATCCAAGCCAGCGCCCCCGTGGGTAGCATCAGCCGCTTCACAGGCTGCTCCGCGCGGAGGGTGGCGAGCTCGCTCGATAGACCAAAGGCATTTCGTCTAATGTGTGGCGGAACTTCAATGTCTTCTTCGACCGGCACGGACTCTTTGTCAACCATTCGCTGATGTCGTTTCTCGTTGACCAATCGCCAGGCCAGCCGGGCCGCGGTGCCTAAGTCGCCTCCCAGCTCTCTGGGTTCACAGCACCGGGCACGTAGACCGTTTCATACATGGCGAGTTGGTCGTCGTCGTGGGCATTGGGAGTGGATGGTGGCGGTGGACCGTTGCAGACGGACTATGCGCGATTACCCGACCGTTGTTGCCACAGGCGCATGTGCCTTCAGGGCAGTGGAGTGAGGAACATTGATGATGATGCGGTCTTCGAGGCGGTCATCTATGCGTCAGTCAATGGCTGCGCCTGCCGTGTGTTGCAGCCGCGTTTCGGTGCGTGGTGGTCGACGATGCAATCGTCTGTTCGTCATCAGGTCTCAGGCAGGACTCTGAGGCTGGCTGGACCAGTAGATCCTCCGGCTCCTGGACGAACGGGGACTGGTCAACCTGTCCTGCGTGGTCCCGGACTTACGGGTTCGAGCCTATGAGGTGAGCATGTCCTGTCCGATGCAGACGGATTACTCTCACGCGTTGCTTTCTCCGTAGCTAAGCTGATGCTGTCCCATTTCCCCATTTGACACGACGACCACGCGACCGGTTCCAAGCCCAAACGTCCGCATGCCGACAAGGCGTAGGGTGTCCGCCATCTGCGGCGGCGGGTATGGGGTCGACACATCAGCGTCCGCCATGGCTCGCAAGGGCATCGAGTCCAGTGAGTGATGAGGACGGGACGTCGACGGCGGGTCATCGAGCGCACCGTACTGTGGCTGACCGGCTCCCGCCGACTCCACAACGGTTGCGGACACCACTCTGGCAACTGCCTGGCTTTTCTTGAGCTGGCAACCGCCCTTTGCCGCTACAAACGCTTTCGCAACCCGACCAAGTAGGACACGGTCCAAGTCCAGCATTACGAAAAAACCGTGACCTGTAGCCGCGGCGCTGCTGCCCAGGCGTTTGGTTCGTAACAAATACGGGCCAGCCGCATGTTTCGTGCAGCTGAAGCGAGGATCTCCTCGATTGCGGCCTGATCCCCAGTACTTAGGTACCACCAGAAGAGGCTATGCCACACCACTGTGTAAGTTCCGGGTGGGACAGGGAGGGAGAGTTGTTCCTTGAGCCACTCCACAGCGTTCGCCTTATCAATCTGCACGCCAGAATGGACGGCGAGCGCTATAGCGTCGTCCAGTTCGAGTTGTTCCACATAGCTCTCTTCTGCAATGAAGGAACGCAAGATCATCGCGTCCTGAAGATTGGAGGCGTCGCGCGGGGAGATGTCACATCCCGCCCGGTGGACAATCTGGATCTCGCCAGGTCGTGGCCCCATAGCAGTCAAACGTACGGAGGATGAGGTGTCACCCCATTGCCAGCCGCTTCCGAACCACCGGTAGTGGTCGAAGATGAGGTTCAGGCCGGCACATGCACCGATCTCCAACAGTCGCACTTTGGGTGCGGCTAGCATTCCTAGGCCGCGTAGAAGGTAGCCAGCGCGACGAGGTTGGTGCTGTTGAACGGGACGGTCCATGGCTTCGCGTATTGCATCAGGATGGTCGAGCAGGGTTCGCCGAAAAAGGTGGCGAGTGCGCTCTGAATAAACAGGGTCACCGAGGCGTGCCGTCAGACTTTTAAGATGTACAGCCAGTTCAGGTGCACGACCGGTAATGGTCAAGAGCCTAACGCCTGCTAGCGCACGTAGATAGTATAGTGGCGTGGCGGAGTCTGCATGGTTGGCAAGAATTTGAGCGACGGGTCCGAAGGCCTCCAATTCATCGGTGAGCATGGTGAGCATGTCCGCCGACATCGGCGCGGACTGCACCATCGATGCAGCCATGGACCTCAGTTCCCGGATACTCTGTTCAGGGATCACACAGCACCTCTTTCAGCCGTGAGGCGTGCATCCTCTGCGGAAGCGTCAATCATCCACTGGATGAGGTCTCGGTGCTCTGAAGGCTTGGCCAGCGCCCCGAGCAGGCCTGATAGTTTCCTACGAATGACATAGATTCGGTCGTTATACGCAATGGCCGCGCTTGTTCGAGACAGATGTTCACGAATCTCTCTTCGAGCTACGGTATCCAGCCTCGCTCGGTCGCGCAGCGCCGCGAGAGCATCCGCCTCAGTGGGGTTAGCCATCTCTACTGCCAGAGCCATCAGCAAGGTCCAGGTGCCATTTTCCAGGTCCCTATCTTCACCAAGGCCATGCGAGGCACGATCATTGGCCATCTGACGCAGGATGCCGAAAAGCTTACCGAAGACCCGCCAACCTTCGATCGCTTGGTTGCCGACGCGAGCAAGCATGGCTGTCATCGCAGCGTCTCTGCCGTACGGAGCGCCGGACTTGCCAGCATAGATCCGCATAGTAGTAGACCAGGTAATCGCGTTCGGACTTGCAGAAACATCGTCGAGTTGACCCTCGGCCGAACGGAGCGAACTTGTTACAAACTCACGCGCCCACGCGGCTCGCAGCTTTGCTGGAACGTCTAGATGTTCGATTAGCAATTGAGGAACCAAAGTGAGGCATGCTGCGCTCGAGATGCTTGCCTGGGCTGATGACAGCCCCACTTGCTCTGGGTCAAAGTCGCCATCGGTAAGATCGTCAAAGCTCTCCGCGCCAGTCCACCACAGCCTGGACAGCATTGCCACTGGCAGTGCTGACTGGGGGTCTGCAGTGATCGCTCCAAGCACAGGGAAAGGCAGCAGGCGAAAAGGGCTTTCTGTGCTGCCGTCGCTGTCGAGTAGCTGCAATATTGCTGCAGACAAAGACGGTCGGTCTCGGGCAAGTAGGGCAAGCTCCGAAGAAAGAGCAGCGGTTACCATCCGGCGACGCTCCAGCAAGGTCCGGTAATGCTCAGTCACGTCTTTATCGGACATACACGCCTCCTCGGCAACCCCACAACGAGAAATCACAAGCGCAGCGGCGAGTAGCCTATGAAGGCGAGGAGTTAGACGGAACTCAATTACCTTTGCCACGCTCCCACCTCATCCGATCCCCCTCGAATTGGGAGGATCGGATGAGGTGCTACACATGCTCAGCGAAACCGAGCGTGGTCGGTCAGCACCAGGTGTTGGACCCGCCGCCATGCTCGTTCGTTACCACGTAGGTGGATTCTTCCTCGGCGCCGACAGAACCGGCCTCCCAGCTTCCATCGCCGTCAAGCAGCAGTACAACTTCCTCAATTTCAGCGTTCATGAGTCTCCTAAGTTAAAAGGACCAAATAAATACTCACTGAATGAGTTCAGGAGCATCTCGCATCGGCAACTTAGCATCCATTCTTCTTTGTGATCAAGCAACCCAGCATCGTCGCCTGCAAAAAATGATCGCCTGTTCATAGAAAATAGATATTGAGCCTTTGCCAACTTGCTTGCGGCTGTGAGTCAGTTGGTTCGACACATGAGTGAAGCCCTGGGTGGACGGATTCACGACCAAGATCACCTGTACCCACCAGAGGCTTCACGTGCTCGTCCACCCGCGCGGACTGGACGTGTTTAGTCGGTCCCTGCCGTTCCTCGCCTCTCGTCCGCGCGAACACCGTCGCCGAATCGGAAGCCGCTGGCGTCGATTCCCGGCTGGCCTCAAGCCCTGTTGGTGCTGGCCCATCTGCGCAACTGGGCCGCGTATACCCAGCTCGCAGACGGTCTCGAGATCGGGACCAGCACGCTCTACCGCCATGTCAGCGAGGCCGTCGACGTCCCGGCCGCTGAAGCGATCGCCGATGCGGCGACCGCCCTTACAACCCAACATAGGGTCGGACAGGCCGTCATCACGTGAGCCTCGCGTGTTCGCTAACCTCGATCTTTCGTCACGGTCCGCTGGGCTCTCTCTCACGGATCGTTTCGGTTGTCCGGGCTGAGCCTAAGGGTTGTCCCGTAACTGGTTCGACGTCTTGCGCGCGTCCGGTTCGACCCGATTCGCGGCGATGTCGTCGAGCCTCGAAACTCAGGCCAGAAGCGGACAACCCGTCCGAGTGACGATGACCGTCCGCCCCTCCAGTGACTTACGGGACAGCCCTTAGGCAGTTCGGAGGCCCGACTGTCGCGTCGGGTGGGCGCCCGGTTCCACTGGCCCGGTGGGGATGGTGCGGCTCGAAGGGGCGGGTTGCTGCTGGTCAGCCGGGGTTTAGTAGGGCTTGGAGCCGTTGCAGGGCCTCGGTGATCACGTCGGTCCAGGGCCAGTGGCCGGCGAGACGGAGGATGCGACGGCGTCCGGTGGTGACGACCTGGCCGGCGGCGGAGAACAGGCGCAGTCGCAGGCGGCGGGGCTCCTACCGGCGAGCCGCGCCGCTCAGTGCGAGCGTGGGCATCCAGGCGAGCAGGTCAAGGGCGATCTGGACGATCTCCAGCCAGATCTGGTTCTGCGCCGCGTCGTGCAGGGGGAGGTTGCGCAAGCCGATAGCGCGGGCGTTTCGGATCCGGTCTTCGGCAAGGGCTCGCTGGCGGTGGCGTAGGCGATCGGCGTTTTGGTGGTGTTGGTGGCGAAGCAGGTCAGGCGCAGTCCGCCGGCGCCTGTGAGGCGCAACTGAGCTCCAGGGTGCGGCCGTTCCTTGCGCACGATCATCCTCAGACCCTCGGGCCAGCCGTCGAGGACGTCGCCGTCGAGTCCGGCAACCCAGGCGCCGTCGCGGATCTCGCCATCGGGTTCGACGGCCGGTGTCCAGGCCGCGGCCGGCATCTTGAGGACGGCCTGGTGGAGGGTGTCGGTGATGGTCATGCGCACCGAGTAGGACAGCCACCGGCCGCGCTGGGCGAGCCAGTCGACGAACGCATGAGTGCCGCCGTCGGAGTCGGTGCGGATCAGCGTGTGCCGTCTGCGCCGGTACTTCTTGGGGAGCTGCGCCAGGGCGAGTTGGGCGGTGGTGATGTGGTCGGCGACGGTGTTGGAGCCTGCGTTGCCGGGCCTGAGCAGACCGGCGGCGGGTTCTCCGAACCCGCCGCGGCCGTGGTCGACGAACGCCACCAGCGGGTGGTGGCCGTAGGTTTTCTTCCAGGTGGCGGCGGCGTCCTGCCTCTCGGAGTGGGCCAGGACGAGGACGCCGTCGATGCCCACGGTCACCTGCCCGCCGGCATCAGGCGCCTCCCGGCCGGTCAACTTCCATCCTCGATTGCGGACTTCGAAGCGGGCCTGCCGAAGCGCGGTCAGGGACCGCTGCCCGCCCGAGGCGAGGGTGTCGATGAGGCGGGAGACTGTCGGGTCGGAGGCCACCGGACCGAACGCTGCGGGCTCGGCGCGCAGCATGCCCACATCGGCCAGGCAGTCCCAGCCGAGGGCGACCGCGAGCGCCACGTCCGGCAGGATCTTGCCCGGGTCGTGCACCGCCCGCGGCTTGCGCCACGGCGCGAGCGCCACCGATATCGCCGTGTCCAGGCCCGACTTACGGACTGTCTCCAACAGCAGCACCGCCCCGGCCTGGGCGACCACACCACGACCGCTGCCCTCGACGCTGACATGCGGGTAACACCCGATACGCTTCTTCACCTGGGAAGTGCCTCCGACGGTGGCGGGAGCAAGGGCCTCAACAACCCTTACTCTCGCTGGTCAGAGGCACTTTCTGCCGCCCTGATCACCTGCCGGACAGCGCGCTTCATGAAAGCGCGAGGCTAACGAGATCATGACCTATCGCGGCCCTTGCCATACCCGTCCGTCAGGTCGGTTCGTGACGGGGCGCGGCCCGGCGGCTGGTCGCCTGCTCTGAAGAGCCTCATGAGTCACCCAGCGCCGCTGGCTATCGACGTGGACCTTCGGGCTGCCATGCAGGAGCGCGATCTAGTGCCGCATCAGGCAACGTTCGCCTCGTTGTGGGAAAACAGTTGGTAGCTGTCGGCGCTGCGTGGATACCGTCGCGGTGTTCTCCGACGCTGACGCCGCCGCGCCATACGACCTGCTGAACCCGTGGGACCCCCTGCGGTGGCCCAGCGACGGTTTCTATGACGAGTTGGTCATGGCTGCGGGCTCGGTCCTGGACGTTGGCTGCGGTACCGGCTCCATGCTGCACCGGGCACGTGAAAACGGTCATACCGGCCCTCTCGTCGGCCTCGATCCGGACCGTGCCGCACTTGCCCGGGCCCGGCGCCGCACCGATATCGAGTGGGTCTAAGGGCTTGCAGATCATTAACACGTTGTCTTGATCATGCTGGGGTCGTTGGTCAGGTATCGAACCCGCGACTGGAGGGCTGTGAGGGCGGAGGGCGGCGTGGCCGCCGGGGAGATGACGATACTGCGCGCCTTGAGCAGTGTCCTGATCTTCCGCAAGGTGCGGTGCATGGCGGCCCGGCTGCTGTCGAACAGCACCGCAAGGGGTTCTGCGGCCAAGGCGAGCCGCAGGTGAAGAACGGCCGCCAGGACCTGATCGGGGAAGGAGAGCCGGGGCGGCCGGCCGCGCTTGAGGTCGCCATCGACGGCCAAAGTGTCGATGAGATCGCTCAGTTGCTGCCGAGACATGCCGGTCAGTACGGGGTCGGACAGCAGAGCACGGTCCCACTCCGGGGCTGGCTTGTGCGGAGCGCGGGGCGCTGGGACGGCAGGGCGCGGCTGGGGGTGCAGGTCATAGTTCCAGTCGCCGTGGAAGGCGTGTCGGGTCAGAGGCAGGGCCGCCATCTCCGCGTCGTCGATCTGGACTCCGGTGGGGTAGATGTTGGTGTCCAGCTCGGCCGTGACGCGCAGTCCAGTGCGAGTGGCGGTCGCGGCGATGGACTGGACAATGACTTCGTGGCTGGTCAGCGGGCGGCCACGCCAGTTCAGGGTGATGTGTGAGAAGAGCCGGTGCTCGATTTTGTTCCACTTAGATGTGCCCGGCGGCAGGTGGCATACGGTGATCGTCAGTCCTGTTTCGGCAGCGAGCCGGGCGAGTTCGAGCTTCCAGGCCCGGGTGCGGTAGCCGTTCGAGCCGCCCGCGTCGGCGGTGATGAGCAGTCGCGTCGCCTGCGGGTAGACGGCCCGGCCCTGGCCGGACCACCAGCGGCGGATCGACTCAACGGCGAACGCGGCGGTGTCGTGATCGGTGCCCACGTTGACCCAGCCGGTGTTCGCCGCGAGATCGTAGATCCCATACGGGACGGCCTTGCCCAGCTGGGGGTCGGCGAAGTCATGGACGTTCACCGGCACCGGCTCAGCAGCAGTCCGCCACTGGCGGCCGTTGTTCTTGAACTCGCCGACGAGCTCCTTCTTCTTGGTGTCCACGCTGATCACCGGCTGACCGGTGTCCCTGTGATCACGGGCCTGCTCGTTGAGATAGCGGAACTGCTCTTCCCGGTCCGGATGTTGGCTTCCCTCAATGGTCTTGGCGTTGGCCTGCAGACTGAAACCCTCCTCCCGCAGCAGATCCGCGACAGTGTCCGCACTGACTCTGTGACCGGCCCGGACTAGCTCCCGCGCCAGCGTGCGGGTCGACTTCACCGTCCACCGCAGCGGCGACATCGGATCACCACGCTCGTCCGGCTCGACCAGCGCCAGCAGTGCCGGCCGCAGCCCCGGATCGAGATCTGCGACCCTCTTGCGGCCCCCGCCCGGCCGCCGCACCCGCCCCAGAGGCTCCTCGCCAGCCTCCAGCTCGAACACGCCCTTGCGGACCGTGGTCTCACTCACCGAGGCCACCCACGCGACGGCCCGAACACCACCGTGTCCCAGGACACGGGCCTCTGCGGCCATCAGCAGCCGGCGCTGCCGCTCATCCAAATGCGGGAACAACACCACAAACCTCATGGCGAGTTGAGTAAGGATCTCGTCCGGGATGCGCATACCACATCAACGAGCCATGGGACGGGAAGCAACACGTTGATGATCTGCAAGCCCTAAGGGCACTGCGGCGGACGCGGAGTGGAACGCCGAGTTCGGCCTCGCAACGATGGCCAGCCATGCGTTCCAATGCCTCCTTACCGACCGCGATCTGCGTGCCTCGCTGGTGGCGATTCACGCCGCACTTCGACCGGGTGCCCACTTCGCCTTCGAGACCCGTCATCCGCAAGCACGTGCCTGGGAGAACTGGACCCCTTCGAACGCAACCGATATCACCGACACATACGGCCGTGCCCTGCGCGTCTGGCACGAGATCGACTCGGTCACCGATGACGTGGTCACCTTCACTGAGACGACGGCAGCGCCCGACGGCGCCGTGCTGCGCGTCGACCGCACAAGCCTGCGCTTCTACGACGTCACGACTCTCGTCGCTCTGCTCGTAGAAACGGGGTTCGAGGTCGAGACCCGGTTCGGGGACTGGAATCGAGGGCCCGTCACCGGTACGAGCCAGGAGATCATCACGATCGCCCGCCGGACATAGCGCAGTCAGGTCCGCCGTGCCAAGCGTGTCGCCTCGTCAGCGCTACGGCCGAATGGTGCCGGACCGTCATGCTGTCCCAGTGAGCCTTTTCCAACCTGCCTCAGCAGTCTGCCGGTTGGGCTGACAACAGGGTGAAGCCCCTGGTAGATGGGTTTTCGACCAAGAGAACCGTCTCCACCAGAGGCTTCGCATGCTTGTCTACCCGCCGGGCGTCAACGTGTCCAGCTCCACCCTGCGCTTCCTCGCGCAACAACTGCGACGGCACCGCCGTGCGATCGGGTCCAGATGGCGGCGGCTGAGCGCGGGTCGCCAAGCCCTTCACGCACTCGCCCACCTGCGCGTGGGACACACCCACGCCCAGCTCGCTGCCGGATTCCGCGTCGGGACCACGACCGCCTACCGCTACGTCGCCAAGGCCGTCGACCTCCTGGCCGACCCCGCGCCCACCCTGGCCGACGCCGCCCGCACCGCGTCGATGAAAGCCTTCGTCCTACTGGACGGCACCCTGCTGCCGATCGACCGCATCGCGGCGGACCGCCCCTACTACTCCGGCAAACACAAGAAACACGGCATGAACGTCCAGGTCCTCACCCATCCCTTCGGCCGACCCCTATGGGTCTCGCCGACCCTGCCGGGCGCCGTCCACGACGTCCGCGCGGCCCGGGAACACGGCATCATCGACGCCCCCGCCCAAGCCGACACCCCCCTGCTGGGCGGACAAAGGCTACCCAGGAGCCGCCGGCACCGTCCGCATCCCGTACTGGGGGCGACGGGACAACCTTTCAGCAGGTCAACAGGCAGCGAACCGCTCTCACGCCAAGATTCGCGCACTCATCGAACACGCCATGGCCACCCTCAAGTCGTGGCGGCTCCTCCGCAAGCTGCGGTGCTCCACCACCCGGATCACCGCCTTCGTGCAAGCCGTCCTCACCCTACATCTGGCCAGCTCAGAGCGATGATGGAAAAGGCTCACTGGCAGAACGAGTACGCGTCCGTGAGATCGATAACGACGAGGGGCAGTGTCTGTTGCGGCCCGTCCGCAGAGGCAGCGGGACAGTGGTGACCTGGCGACGGGCCCAAATGGTGCTCTTGTCCGCGCAGGGCATGGCGGTGGCAAAGATCGCCGAGGTCACCTTCACCAGCGCCGACCATGTCCGGGATGTGACCACAACTTCAACGCCGACGGTTTCGACTCCCTGTATCCGAAGTACAAGGGCGGGCGACCGAGGACATTTACGCTGCCAGAGCGGCGTGAGATCAAGAAGATCGCGAAGTCCAAGCCGTCCGAGCATGACTTGCCGTTCTCCACCTGGAGCCTCACCAAACTGGCAGGCTTCCTGGTTGCCGAGGGGGTGGTCGACGACATCAGCCACGAGGGCCTGCTCATTTTGCTCAGCGAGGAAGGCGTCTCTTTTCAACGCCTGAAGACCTGGAAGACCTCCCCCGACCCCGACTACGCGGCCAAGAAGGCGCGTATCGAACACCTCTACGCGATCGCCGACGGCGAAGTCATACCGGAGAACCAAGAGCCCGAAGTCGTCTTGTGCATGGATGAGTTCGGACCGCTGAACCTGATGCCCCACCCTGGCCGGCAGTGGGTCGAACGTGGTGGCAAGCACAAGGACCCCAACCGGGAGCCGCGCCGCAGGCGGCGGGCGACATACAACCGCTACGGCGGAGTACGTCACCTCTTCGCCGCCTACGACCTGGCCAAGGACAAGCTCTACAGCCACATCAAGCCGGTCAAGAAGCGCAGCCAGTTCCTCGAGTTCTGCCGCTACCTGCGCACCCTCTACCCGCCGACGGTACGGATCGCGATCGTCTGCGACAACTTCTCCCCGCACCTGACGACGAAGAGATGCCAGCGCGTCGGCACCTGGGCTGCGGCCAACAACGTCGAGAGCGCCCACACGCCGACCAACAGCTCCTGGCTGAACCGGATCGAGGCCCAGCTCACCGCGCTGCGCTACTTCACCCTCGACGGCACCGACCACGCCACCCACAAGGAACAGGGCAGCATGATCCGCCGCTACATCCCCTGGCGAAACCGCCATACCGACGACCGGCACCTACGCACCGTTGTCGACAGGGCAAACGTTGCCTGATGCTGCACTAAGCGTTGTCCCGTAACTCAGGGCAGAGGTCGGTAGGTCATCACAAGCAGATCTGATTGTCCGGTTGCGCCCCGAATCGCGACCTAAACCGGATCCTGAACAAGTAGGTCGAACCGGACATCGGCAAGCGGTGTCCAGAGTTACGGGACAGCCCTTAGACGGCATGGAGTCCTGGCAGGCCGAGCAACTATCGCGCCGAAAGCAAGACCGGCCGCGAGGAAACGGTGGACGCATGCAGGGATCCGCGCTGCGAGTCTACAATTGGCCACACCGGTTGCAGACCACCTCTTTCGGGTCGCCCGAGTCTGGTTACCGTCGCGATCGGTCCATTGCCAGCCGCAACCGTCGACAGTTCCACTGGCGAGTCCCTGCTGTCTGCAGGCCGCCATCACTACGGACAGGCAAACGTCTCAATGTGATCGAGTGCCATGTCGAGGGCTATCCTCATCGGCCTAGCATCACGCGCAGTACGCATGAGGAGGTATCCGCCTTGCATGGCTGCCATCAGGCCGGTCGCGAGGTCCTCCGCGCCAATGTCATTTCTCAGCGTACCTTCATGCTGCATACGCATCAGTCCCGCTGCGATGAGGTCCCTCCAGGCTTTAAACCCCTCCGCGAGCGCGGTGCGTTCATCAGCGTCGACTGGGGCAAGTGCAACTATCGATCCGATGTCGCCGCCAAAGCTTCCTTGCTGCACGTCGAGTTCAACGAGTTCCTCAGCCCATCGACGTAGCTCTCCAATGGTTCTCAGCCCCCCCAAGGATCGCCTCTCACGCTCAAGCAATTCGCGTACCTGCAAGGCGACAACCCCGCGCACCAGAATATCCTCACCCGTAGATACCGATAGGGTCATAGCAGGCCAGGTTCCTTCGGTACATAAACGCCAAAAGAACGTCCTTGCCCTTTTCAAGCACTGCCGAATTAGGGGGTCCATGATATGGATCCTCACCTGACTCTGTGGCCTGAAAGCCCGCATTGTTCAGCCCTGTCAAGAGCATTTCATGCGGCAATCACATTCTCGGTCCCCAGCTCTACAGCACAGACTGGACCATAGAGTCCCACTTTACCAGCACTCAAACGCCCACGTCTCACGAGCCGGAACATCGAGGAGGTCCCTGGTCCGCCGGCCTGCGCTCTCGCTGAGGCAGCCACCGCGAGCTGTGTTCAGCGTCCTACTGAAGGGCCTTGCCGCAGGCGGTCGACTGACGCAAACCACAATCCGGGGTCTCACATCGCTTCAGGGAATCATCTGGTGCATACCAGGTCACAAGAGTAGGGAATAATCGGCCCTCGCACTGTCGGCCGCAGTACGTGATGACAACCGGTCATCCTGCAAGCGGAGTCTGGTTGAACAAACCGGTCTACGATGCCGCCCTTGACTGCCCGGCACCACTAGCGACTGCCGTGCACGAGCTCGACCGAGAGAATGCTCCACAGCCCCGCGACACGTGGCGGCGCACGGGCGCCGCTCACGCCGGCGTGCGAGCCGCACAGGCGTCAGGCCCACACCCTGGCGCCTTGAACCACATGTCGCTACAGGACGCTCTCCCCGGACCTAGACTTCACTGCATACAGTTTGACGTGGTCAATGGCCATGTCAAGGGCCACCTTCATAGGGGTGACATCGCGGGACGTCTGGGCTAGTAGGTAGCCCCCCTGCAGGGCAGCCATGAGGCTGGTCGCAAGCTTGTCAGGGTCGGCGTCCGGCCGAAGAGTGCCTGAATCCCGCATGCGGGTCAGGCCCCTGACCAGCAGCCCGAGCCACTCTCCGAAGTGGCCTGCGAACGCTAGGCGCACTTCGTCATCACCATCTACCAGTTCACTGGCCAGTGAACCCAATGGGCATCCGTACGCGCCGCCACGCAGCGCATTGCGCTGGACGAGCGCGTCACGCCATCTTTCGAGACCCCGCAGAGAATTGAGACGTTCCAATTGCTGCCGCTGCCGCTCGATCAGCTCGGTGGCCTGAAGCTCAATGACCTGGGAGACTAGGAGCTCTTTGTCGGGAAAGTGGCGGTACAGCTGTGACTTACTGGTGGCACTAGCCGCTCGGACGTGGTCGAGTGTCGTCGCCGCAACACCCTTGACATGCATGAGGTCCGCGGCCGCACGGAGGATCCGGTCCCTTGTGACCATGCCCCGTGCCGTGAGCCGCGACGCCTCAGTTCTTGTCTCCCGTTCCGCCACAGGTCAAGGCTACCCCGACCACCGACGGGTGGCACTATAAAGTGGACTAAAAGGTCCGGTTGTAGCTGCGGAGCCCGATCGCGGTGAGGGCCGCATCGTGGGTCAATCGATGCGAGAGACAAGGCCTCTCACCTCGACAGCCTTAACGCTGCTTCCCGGGCCGACTCTTGCCGCCCGAGTTACGCAGTCCCCTACTTAAGGGACTCATAATAATCTCGGCTGGGGGGCGATGTGCCCGTCAGCAACTAGCCGGGCACGTAGCTTCTTCCGCGCGTCGAACATGCACTTGTAGACTGCATTCCTATTGGTGTCAAGCTCGTCAATCAGAGCATCAACCGGATCACCATTGACGATCAGTGCAGTGAAGATCCTTCGCTGCCGTTCACTGAGCACCGTCTCCACTGCCCTGCGAAGCGCAACCAATAGCTCCCGCGCCTCCACCTCACCTGCAGGGTCAAAGCCAGGTCGATCCGGGAGACCGATCCATTGGTCCAGATCAAACGCTACTCGTTTCTTCCTCCAATGATGTCTGCCGAGCTTGGTCGAAATCTCTAGTACGACAAACTTGAACGCCCACGTCGTGAACTGGCTATCACCACGGAAGCCATCAACCTTCGCAATAATACGCATAAGGGCATCGGCTGCTGCCTGATGCGCCAGATCCGTCAGCTCCGGTCCATAAATTCGGTAGGCTGGCCCACGCCGAAAGGCCTCACCCAGGGCGATACGGAGCAGCAGCGCGTGGAGTTGCCTGCATGCCAGCTCATAACGCGGATTGCCTTCTTTGAGCACGTCTGCCCAGTCGGTCGCATTTGAATCAATCGAATGCACCTAGCATCCCTTCTCGGCACGTCCCCAGAACGGATGGGCTGGGTTCCGCGGTATCGACAGAAACATGCGTGCCCCCCGCGACCCATGCTGATGGCTGAGTACTCTCAGTCGACCACGCAGGCATCTATTTTAGATCTACGAGCACTGAACAGTGCGAAGGCTGAAAGGAGCCGATAATGCCCCACTCACACATTCACTTGCACTCTGACCGGTCATCAGCTCGCGAAGGGAATCAACGCATGCCACAAAAGAGCTCGGGAGATTAATTTCCACTAATCGAATCGTCAGTCACAGGCCACGGGAGCGGGCATACCGATCCTGCATGGACCACCGGCCGAAAAGGCTCCGATGCGCGCGGGCGAGCAACCCGAACCTACCTTCCTGCTGATGGGCGCCAACTCCAGAGACCCGCACTGATCATTGAGAGGGGGAGGGTGGGCAATGGCGTCCGCCTGAGCCGGCCGGTCTCCGCGGCCCCATCTTCGAGACCGCCTGGACGAGTAGGGGGCGGTAGCACAGGCCGGCGTCAGGCACCATCCGAACGCATGAAGGAACCATCTGCCAGAGGGAGTGGCGAAGGATGAGGCCACTCCCTATAGACACCCCGTAGATTTACATGTGGGAGGATGGTGAGCAGCGATAAGTTTGGGATCAGGTTGTGACGCCTAGAACCCAGGCGCCGATCCGCAAGCGAAACCCTCCCACGCAGGGGGCTCGTACTGCAGTGCTGTCAGGCAGACCTGATTACAACCTGCCTCCCCCCACCTCCACCCGGAAGGATCGTTATGAGTGAGGATGACCAGGAGCTTGGGCTCCTCAGGGAGTCGGAGGAATTCGATGAGGACGAGATCGGAGACTACTTGGACGCTGGCTACTCACCGGCGGAACGTCCGCAGGCGGTAAACGATTGGGGCATCACTGAACGCGAGTCTCACGGGCATGAACCCCTCTCCAAGCGGTTGGCCCGCGAAGCTAGAGACAGCCAGGACTTGGAGGACGATGGTGACGGGATCGGCGACACGATCGGCACAGATGGCGAGGCCATTGACGATCAGGTGGGATCGGCTCGTGCTGGTCGCCTCCTCTCATGGGATACCGACGTGACCGGGGTGCGCTATGACGGCGACGACTACTGGGCCAAGGACGTAGGGATTGATGGCGGTGCCGCGTCCGCCGAGGAGTCGGCTATCCATGTCATCGATCCTGACGGTTTCCGTACCGAGTGACAGGCTGATGCCGGCTAGGCGTCTAATGTTCAGCCACGAACGGAGGCCTGCCTCTGCCGGATCGCGCACTTAGACCGTTTCCTACATGGTGAGTTTGATGAGTCATTTGTAGCAGCAGAGGGCTGCGGAGGCCGAGAAAGGCCAGGTGGTTGCCCGGATGCCGGCGTTCGTATCGGGGGCTGAGTCTGCGGTTCCCCGTCAGCCACGACATCGTCCGCTCGATCACCCACCTGCGGCGCCCTAATCGTTCACTGGACTCGATGCCCTTGCGGGCGATACAGACCCCGAAGTTTGCGGGGTTTGTAGTGCCAGCCGTTTTCGGGGTCGTGTCTCGTTTGGAGGCCGGCGACCATCGCCTTCAGGCCCTGACTGTCGGGGGTGTTGCCTGCATGGGACGCCGACGACGAGGGGCAGCCCGTTCGCGTCCGACAGGATGTGCATTGTGGAGCCCGGCTTGCCGCGGTCCACGGGGCTCGGACCTTGTGAGTTCGCCCCCTTTTTAGCGCGGACGTGGGCGGAGTCGAAGACAGTGCATGTGAGGTCGAGCAGGCCGCACTCGTCGATCCGATCCAGGACGGCCTCGTGGAGCCGGCCCCAGACGCCGGCTCTCGACCAGATCAGGAACCGGCGATGCGCGGTGGACTTCGAAATGCCAAAGCACGGTGGCAAGGACCGCCAGGCACAGCCGCTGACCAGGACATAGATGATCGCCGCGAACAACGTCTCATCAGGCGCGTCCTGCGTCCCACCGCCCTGCAGCCGCACCCTCGATCTTGGTCGGCAGGGTGTCCGAATGCGTGCTGATCCTGTTCGTGCTGCGGACCGGCGTTGCTTGGCAGGACGTCCCGGCGGAGACCGTGGGCTGTTCCGGTGTGACTGCCTGGCGCCGGCTGCGGGACTGGACCGAGGCCGGCGTCTGGCAACGGCTGCACGCCGCCCTTCTGACCGAGCTTCGCCGCGCCGACCTGCTGGACCTGGACGACTGCTCCGTAGACGGATCGCACGTCCGGGCCCTCAAAGGGGGGACCACGTCGGCCTCTCACCCGTCGACCGCGCCCGCCCCGGCTCCAAGCACCACCTGATCGTCGACCGGCACGGAATCCCGCTTGCCGTCATCCTCACCGGCGGCAACGTCGAGGCACTTCCTGGAGGCGGAGCCGACCACCGTGCCATCCGCCTTGATATTCCACTGCTGGGCACTGCCGGCGTCGCAGTCGTTGATCTCCACACCGGCTCCGCTCGCAGTGCTGTCACCCACGGGCGCGAGGCACTTGGTGCCGTAGACGCTCAACTGGTTGGTGGTGGTTGAAGTCCAGGCCTGGTTGCCTCCGCCATTGCAGCTGTAGAGGGTGGGCATGGTTCCGTTGGTCTGACTGAGCGCCGGCACGTCCACGCAGCGGTTTGACTGTTTGCCTCGCAGGAGGCCGTCAGCATCCCTCGCCACCACTGTTGGTCCTGACAGAAGTCTCGGATGATGTGACTGTCGGCTCGGATGCTCGTTGGGCTGTCCGTGGGGAAGAGAGGGTCGCGTCCGTGGATCGTCTCGGATGAACTGTGGTCGTTGGTCGAGCCGTTGTTGCCTTCCCGGCGCCGAAGCTGGTGCCTGGCCGGCCGAGAGTTCCTGACCGTCAGGCGCTGTGCGGGATCCTGTTCGTGCTGCATACCGGGATCCAGTGTGAGTACCTACCGCGGGAGCTGGGCTTCGGCTCGGGCATGACGTGCTGGCGGCGGCTGGCAGCGTGGAACGAGGCCAACGTCTGGGACAGGCTCCACCTCGTGCTGCTGGCCAAGCCCCGGGCGGCGAAGCAGCTCGACTGGTCTCGGGCGGGGAAGCGATTCCTCCCATGCCCGGGCCGCCCGACGGGGCCCAAAAGCGGTCCCAGCCCGGTCGACCCCGCACGGCCCGGCAGCAAGCACCACCTCCTCATCGACGGCCAGGACACACCGCTCGCGGTGTCCCTGACCGGCGGAAACCGTGGGCGACGTCACCCACCTCACGCCCCTACTCGCCAAGATCCCACCTATCCAGGGCCTCGCGGGACGTCCCCGTCGCCGCCATGACGTCCCGCTCGGCGACCGCGGCTACGACCACGACAAGTACCGCCGCCTCGTCTGGGCTCAGGGCATCAAACCGGTCATCGCCCGCCGCGGCATTCCACACGGCTCCGGCCTCGGTGCTCAGCGCTCGGTCGTCGAGCGCACGATCGCCTCGTTCCACGGCTTCCGACATCTGCGTATCCACTGGGAACGACGCGACGACATCCACGAAGCCTTTTCCTCGGCCTCGCCACCTGCCTCATCACCCACCGCCACATCCAACACCCTTGTTAGGACCTCTAAGCGTCCAGGCACTTAAGGAGTGGCGCTCTAGACGCTGGGTGCGCTTCGGACCCCCAGAGATGCGGCCCGGAGGGCGGTCGAATCAACGCTTGGGGCGGCCGAAGACAATTGCTCCTTCGACCGCCCCGCCGCTGACCGATGGCTCCATCGCCACCATCGGTCAAAATCGATCTTTCACTGAGTAGGTACGGACCACTTCTGGTTGGCACCGCCTGTGCATGTCCAGATCTGCAAGGGCGCGCCGTCCGAGGTGTTCTGCCCGGTCACATCCAGGCAACGGCCCGACGCCGGGTTCATCAGTTGCCCCGAGGCAGTCACGGTCCACTGCTGCCCCTCGCCACTGTTGCAGCCCCACAGCTCGACCTTGGTTCCACTTGCGGTGGCGCCACCCGCAACGTCCAGGCACTTGCCGAGAGCCTGCACGGTACCGTTGTTCGCCATAGTCCACTGCTGGGACGAACTAGTGCCACAGCTCTCCATGGCTATCGCGGCTCCTGCTGTGGCGTTCGACGCCGTTGCGTCCGCGCACTTGCCGCCGAGGCCGCTAACGTGTCCTGTCGGAGCAGGCCGGGTAGTTCCCGCCCAGTAGTTGAGGGCGAAGCCTCCAGCAGGGAACTGGATCTGGACCGTGTGGTACGTACCCGGGGCAAAAGTGAACGTCCCGGCATCAAGGGTCTGCCAGTTCTGGGCGCCGCCAGTGTCGGGCACACTGACGGTGGGCCCAGCAACCCCGTCAATTACAAAGCGGAGTTGACCCCCAGCCGCCGGGGCGGCGACGCGCGCTGTCAGGTCAACTGTTCCCTGTAGCGGTACCTGCTGCCACTGAAGCCACTCGCTGGGAGCAATGTTCCCGACATCCCAGCCTTCGCCAGTGTCGGTACTGTCCTGGACATCAATGTCGCCGGCCCTGTAGTCGTTGAACTGGTTACCCGGAGTCGTATCACTGAAGGAGTCGGCTCCTTCTGCCTCTACCCGATAACTTGCAGGAAAAGGATTGCGTGAGAATCGCCGCAAGATGTTGATCGACTGGTTGGGGTAGTCGACGTGTCTCTGATCATAGGTACCGTCGGCCACTCGGAATCCGGCAGCATTCTCGAGCACATCAGTGAATCCCTCCATGAGGGTCACTGTTGCCTGGTTGTTCACTGTCGCGGTGAGGTTTTTGACGAAGGTGTTGCCGTGATCGGGGTCAATCACCATGTTCGTGCTTCCTTCGACAACGTTGAATCCGGGGACCGCTACCCCGTACTTCCGGCCATCGAAGGTG
This sequence comes from Streptomyces sp. NBC_01497, assembly GCF_036250695.1. NCBI lineage: Bacteria > Bacillati > Actinomycetota > Actinomycetes > Kitasatosporales > Streptomycetaceae > Streptomyces > Streptomyces sp. NBC_01497. Next base: position 199,714 of record NZ_CP109428.1, read on the forward strand.
TCGAGCGTCTCACCGCCGTTGTTAAGACTGAACCAACCGTTGGCCCCCATGACTTGCGAACTCACGGTGGAATCGTTGTTGAGCCAGCTCTGATCGACAATCAGATAAGGATCGACGCCGAACTCAGACTGAGCCTGCTGCCGGACGTACGCCAGCATGGCGGCAGAGTTTCCGTTGCCTTGATCCGTGAAATCCGGCGAATTATCCGACCACTCATATATGACAGGACGGCCGTTGAGTTTGAAGCGCATACTGTCGGGAACTGCTTGAAAGTAGGCTTCTTCGTTCTGCTGCCAGATGTACTTGTAGCCGCCTTCGGGTGAATTAGCAGCCATATCGAACGGCGGCGACGCGCCCCCGGTGTTGTGCACCAGCTGGTTTTTTTTGTCCGCCAGAGATGCAGCCGTGTCATCAAGGGCAGCAATTTTTATCTGCCCAGCGGCTCCTCTCCGGTTAATTGCGTCCACCAACTGAGTGAGGAAGCGCGGGTCGCCTGCCTCGTCCGGGACGGGTTTGCCGGGCCGGAAGCCTCGAAGATCCGCCGCTACGAAGTCAACGCCGGTGGCGAGGAGCTGTTCAACGTAGTTGTCCCAGAACTTAGTAGTGTCCGACGTGGGGATGTACTGGGGAAGATCGTAGAGCTTGTTTTTCTGGTTGCTGTAATTACCCGACAGAGTGCTCCCCTCGTATCCGAAAGTCACACCCAGATATCCCGTGTTCACAACGGTGCGGCCCGGTAGGACTGTCCCGCCATTGTCAACGATAGGAGCTGAGCTCGAAGGGCCCGATGCGGTGGCTAGGGGTGACAGGGCCGCAAGCACGGCCAAGCCGATCACCCCCGCTCCAATGGAAAAAATCCCTCTGCGTCTGGTCCTGGCGTGGGTCCTGATGGATTTAAACAAATCCGTTCCTTGCTAACTCGGGGGATGGGAGGAACGTGGGACGGGAACACTGACGCCTGATCTGACCTACCAGCCTGACAGAACTTTGGTCGGCCGATAGATGCGAACCCCGTTCGCTCATGTCTGCGGAACGTGTCCGCGGCTGTTGATTCAACTGTCGACTGCGGAACGCAAGGGCCTACCCACGCATGTAGAGGCAGACCCCTACCTCCGAGGGGCACGCCCGATGATCCCCAGTGTTACAGCAGCCCGCCCAGCAACACAGAGCGGTCCGCAGGAGCACACCTGACGAGCACACCTGGTCTCAGTGCCTTCTCACCCCGTCAGAGCCGAGGCGAGCGCTACGGTTTCTACCACATCCATGACCACTGGCCGCACTGGTATATATACAACCAGGTGCGCTGCGCGCCCGTCGGCCCACGTCTCCAACTGCCGTTCTCACGAAGGTCCTCCTTCACCGCGACATCGTCAGGCGCCAGGGAGACGGAGCCTAGGCACTGGGACGCACCCAGGTGATCCGACGCCACTGACCACGACACCCCCATGACCGGAATCAACTAAAACGTCAACCCTGCAGGTTCGGTGCGAGCCAGACCTCGGGAATCCCGCCCGTGCAAGTCGCCTCGTACAGCACAACATGGGTCTAAATGACTCGGAGGCGGAAGGCGGATGTACCGCCGTTGGGCAAGACACGATTGAACATGCGGACAAAAGGCGTCTCCGCCCCTCTCTATGACCTTCCCGTGTGCGATGCACTGCCTAAGGGCTGTCCCGCAACTCGCGATGGACTCTCCAGGGTTCGGTTGATCCCGACTCGAGGTAGGTCCACTCGCGACGGAGGGACAGGGCAAAAGTGGGCAAACGTCAGCTGTGATGTCGATCTGACTGCAACCTCGAGGAATACGGGACGGCCCTTAGCGAAGCGGGTCGGCAAGCCTTGCTCGCCCAGGAGGACGACGGTATGCGATGGTCACCCTCATCCCTGCCCACGCAAGACGGAGGCGCACGGGTCGGGGCGGGCACATGATCAGCACCCGCCAGCATCACGATCACACCGATGTCGGTTACGACCCGCAATTACCCGGGCCTTGACCCCTGATGTTGAACACACGAGACACTGGATCCTGAGGATCTGAGAACGGACACCTCGTGGTCATGAAGAACCACCCGCCGGAGTTCAAGGCGGACGCGGTCGCGCTGTACGAGTCGCGGCCCGGTGCGACGATCAGGTCGGTCGCCGCCGATCTGGGGATCAATCCGGAAACCCTGCGGAACTGGGTGAGGGCGGCTGGAGCAAGCCGGCCCCGGGGACGCCGGACGCAGGAGCCGGCCCAGCCGCCGACCCCGTTGGAGGCGGAGAACGCGGCTCTGCGGAAGAAGGTCCGCGACCTGGAGGAGGAACGCGAGATTCTGCGCAAAGCGGCGAAGTATTTCGCCGGGGAGACGCGCTGGTGAACCGCTTCCAGTGCGTTGCCGGCCCCCAGCGCCGTTATGGCGTGAAGCGGCTGTGCAGCATTCTCGGCGTCAGCCGCTCGAGCTTCTACTACTGGCGCCGGACAGCCGCGGACCGGGCCGCCCGGCAGGCGGCGATGCGAGGCTGGCCGCCCGGATACGGGCGGTGCACCAGGAATCGGACGGCACCTACGGAGCCCCACGGATCACCGCCGAACTTCGCGAGACGAACAGTGAAGCCGTCAACCACAAACGCGTCGCAAGGATCATGCGGGCGTCCGGGATCGAAGGGGTCCGGTTGCGCCGCCGGCACCGCACCACCGTCCCCGAGCCATCCGCGGCCAGAGCTCCGGACCTGATCGGCCGCGACTTCAGCGCCGAGAGGCCCAACACGAAGTACGTCGGCGACATCACCTACCTGCCTGTCGACGGCGGGAAGTTCCGCTACCTGGCGACCGTCATCGACCTCGCCTCGCGCCGCCTGGCCGGCTGGGCCATCGCAGACCACATGCGCGCGGACCTCGTCACCGACGCCCTTGCCGCGGCGGTCCGCACCCGCGGCAGCCTCGCCGGATCGATCATGCACACCGACCACGGAGCCCAGTACACAAGCAGGGCCTTCGCTCAAACCTGCAGGTCAGCAGGGGCCCGACGAAGCATGAGCGCGGTCGGCTCCAGCGCAGACAACGCACTCGCCCAGTCCTTCAACGCGACCTTCAAACGCGAGGCCCTGCAAGGACGAAAGAGCTGGAGCAACGAGCGCGAGGCCCGACTCGACGCCTTCAGATGGCTGAACCGCTACAACACCCGACGCCGACACTCCCGCCTCGGACAACGATCACCGATCGCCTTCGAGAACGCCTTCCACCTCACACCAACTACATTGGCACAAGCCGCATAACCCGTGTTCAGGATTCGGGGTCAAGGCCCGATGTCGGTCGGGCCACCCCGGGCCGCAGACGAACTCTCAGGGTTATCTTTTCAGGGTCCTGCGACGGGACTGCCGGCTCCCGGGTTCGGTATGACTGTTGCCTTTCTTTCGAAGGTGGGAATTGGCGGGCGGTGCCATTGGGCCCGGGAGGAGCCGTTGGAGACGCTGACGTTGAGGCCTGACTACCGCCTGGCCTGGCGTAAAACGGGGCTGCTTTTGGGCTGTAGGTCCGCATAACGTGGTTGCGTGGGGACAACCCGATGCCGAGGCTGCCACCGCGCGAGCCCGGTTCGGGAGGATGGGCTGTACGACACCGACGACGTGGGCTTCTTCCTCGGCCTGGATGTCGGCAAGACCGCCCGTCACGGGCACGGACTGACCCGGACCGGAAGGGAGGCCTGCGACAAGCCCGTGCCCACAACGAAGCTGAACTGCGGCCTGGCTTCGACTAGTTGTCCGTCAAAATCGGCATCGCCCTGGTGATCATTGGCCAGGCCGCCCTGCTGGAGCCAACCGGCAAAATCACCGCCGAGCTGCTGTGTTCGGCGGGTTCGACTACGACCTGGCGGCCGAGGCGGCCCGCAGCAACCGGATTCGCGGCCTGCTCACCCGGTTCCACCCCACCTAAGGGCTGTCCCGTAACTACGGGCACCGCTTGCCGATGTCCGGTTCAACCTACTTGGTCAGGATCCGGTTTTGGCCCCGATTCGGGGCGCAACCGGACAATCGGACCTGCTTGTGGTGACCTACCAACCTCTGCCCTGAGTTACGGGACAACGCTTAGGAACGTCTCCTCGGCATCCGTCTGGACCACCCTGCGGTGATCTGGCTGCTGGAACGCTACGGATCCCCAGCCTCCCTGCTCAGGTCGACACAGGTTGGTCGTGATCCGCCCCAAATCCCCGCGCATGGCCCAGCTGCTGATTGACGAGGTCTTCGACGCGCTCGACGAGCAGACCGTCGTCGTATCCGGCACCGGGGCCCCGGCATCGTGATCCCGTCGCTGGCCCGCTCGCTCGCACGAACAGCGACGCGCTGCGAAGCAGATCGCGCCAGCTGAGCCCTCTGAACTTTGACAGCAGGTCGTGCGGACCGCCTCGCCAGCACACGCTGTGACCTGACGGACCCGGTGTTCCTTGCCTGCAAGGATCGCACCAGCCCCGCGTCGCCTCGTCAGCTGCTGAAGTCGTGTCCCCCTTCCCCGACCAGCCTTTCGTCGTCAGTTCGGTCAGATCCAGCGACGGCGGCTTAATTACTCCGAGGTCTTCATGATCAGCTTCGGGGAAAACGGACGCAGGATGCTAAGGGCGCGCCTCTGGGTGTGCGGGGTCGGATGGATCGAGATCACTTTTCCGCACACGATAGACCTGGAGTCGGAGACCGTAGTACTTATCCGTCTCTCCCACCCACTCCATTCCGACACGTTTGGCCGTGGCGGCTCCGCGCTCGTTGCGAGGTCGGACCACTGCGAAAAGCTCATCCGCGCCCCCACAGAAGGCGTAGTGGGTAGCTGCGTGGCCGGCTTCCGCCGCATAGCCCTTACCCCAGGCGCGAGGGGCTAGCTGCCACGCGACTTCGAGGTCGACGTTGTACGACGGGAGGGGGAGAACCGCTGCACCTCCGACGAGTTCACCAGTGCTTCGTACCTCCACAGCCCAGCGCCCCATCGGGACCGTTGTCCTGGCGTCCTCCTCTATCCAGCGTGACAAGGTCTCTGCCATCGCGGCTGCATCTGTGATCCTGTCCATGGCGGGCGTAAGCCACTGTGAGACGTGAGGGTCTCCGTAAATCTCCAGAGCGGCATCGACGTCCCTCGATTCCCACGGCCGGAGCAGCAGCCTCGGGGTCTCGACCAGCCGACCTGTCACCGTCACACGGTGTTCTGGTCCACTCTTCGCTGACATGATCGTCACGTCCTACCTGCAGGGTTTGGCGGATGGAAGCCGCTGTACATCGGTCGCTCGTACCATACCGGCGGCGGAATTGTCCGGCGTGCCGAAGCACTCGCTCTTGCGTGTGGTCCGCCCTGAGGCTGGGGGGTGTCTACGTGAGTGCACCCTCACGCCTAAGGGCTGTCCCGTGACTCTGGACACCGCTTGCCGATGTCCGGTTCGACCTACTTGGTCAGGATCCGGTTTTGGCCGCGATTCGGGGCGCAATCGGACAATCAGATCTGCTTGTGGTGACCTACCGACCTCTGCCCTGAGTTACGGGACAACGCTTAGCCTCAACGCTGGTGACAGACCGTGTCCTACGTGGTGGGTTTGGTGAGTGCTTTGTAGCAGCAGAGGGCTGCGGCGAGGCCGAGAAAAGGCCAGGTAGTTGCCGGGGTGGCGTTCATATCGGAGGCTGAGTCTGCGGTAGCCGGTCAGCCAGGACATGGTCCGCTCGATCACCCACCGTCGACGTCCTAATCGTTCGCTGGACTCGATGCCCTTGCGGGCGATACGGATGCCGATGTGTTTGCCCCACAACCATTTCCGCGGGTGGGTGATGTTGGACGCTTTGTCGGCATGGAGACGCTGAGGCTTGGACTGGGCTGCGTGGGCTGCGTGTCCCATGTGGAAAGGGGACAGCATCGGCTTCAGCCCTTGGCCGTCGTGGGTGTTGGCCGCGGAGGGTCCGACGCGTAGGGGCAGTCCGTCCGCATCCGACAGGACATGCATTGTGGAACCGGGCTTACCTCGGTCCACGGGGCTCGGACCTGCAAGTTCGCCCCCCTTTTCGCGCGTACATGCGCCGAGTCCAGGACTGCCCTGGACAGGTCGACCAGGCCCTGTTCGCCGAGGAGTTGCAGAACTCTCTGGTGCAGCCGGCCCCAGACACCGGCGCGGGACCAGATGACGAACCGGCGGTGCACGGTCGACTCCGACACTCCGAAGCACGGTCGCAACGCACACCAAGCGCAGCCGCTGACCAGCACATAGATGATCGCGGCGAAGACCGCCTCATCGTCGATATTCGCCACCCTGCCGCCCTGCGGCCGCACACGCGCTGGCGGCAGCACCGACTCCGCGATCTCCCACAAACCGACCGGAACAATCCAGTCCCATCGCCCACGCTCCATACACGCACGGTCTACCCCAACTCGCCATGTAGGACACGGTCTTAGTACTGCAGCGACACTCCGTGACGTGGTGCGTGCGGCGTCGTTGACCTCTTCGTGGTGGAGGAGATAGCTGACGAGTGGTCAAGTATGTTCGATGACTTCGTGGCGCGGTTCTCAGGGCGCTTCGGGCGGGTGGAGTCTCGGCGACGGATGGTGTCCTACCTGCGGGGACGGCTGAGTGAGACGGAGCGCAAGAACGGCGGGATGCTGGCTGAGGCTGCCGAGGACGCGGGTCCCCAGGGGGCAGGGCTTCGGCGTAGTTCGGTGTCGTCCGTTTTGATCATGTGAGGCCGAGGAGGGCGAGGGGTCGGGTGTGGTCTCGGGCTGCCCGTCGGAGGCCGGCGGCGATGTTGCGGATGCCGGCGAGGCGGAGGGCTCCGATCGCGAGGTTTCTGCAGGTGGCCATTGCTCGGGGTGCGTTTCCGGTCCGCACCTGGGAGGCGTCCTCGGTGAAGGTGACGTCCCTGACGTGGTGCAGGGCCTCGACGGTCCAGTGTCCTCGGATCAGTCGGGTGAGTTGAGCCGGGCCGGCCTGCCCGGCGGTGAGGCTGGTGACCGCGTAGACGGTCTTGAGACTGATCTTCCCGGTCTTGCGGTCCACGCGGCGACGGACGATCTGGACGGCCTGACGGGCCCCGGGGAAGAGCAGGTTGCTCACCGTGCAGACCTCAACCGGCGGATCTCATGACGGCCGTGACCGGTCGAACGAGTCCTGTCCTGCAGCGGAATCCGCTTCCAGGGAAGGGACTTGAGCTGCTTGCGAAGCTTCTTCGTGTTGCGCTTCACGATCACGATGTAGTGAGCCTGCCGGTCGAGCAGGTAGACGGCGTGGGCATGCTGGGTGTGCATCGCGTCGCTGGTGACCGTGTCGGCCAGGTCCTCGAGGGTGTCGAGCAGAGGCTGGAATCGGGTGATCTCGTTGGTCTTCTCACCGACGTCCATCTGGGCGAGGACCAGTGCGCTCACGTGGTCGCAGGCGGCCAGGAGGTGGATCTTCCGTCCCTTCGCGCGGGCAGCACCCCGAAGCGACTTCCCGTCGACCGCCAGTCCCCGTAGTCCTTCCTTTCCGCTCTGCCGGTCCGCGAGCCAGGCTCCGACCGCGTGGTCCAAGGCGTCCGCGTCAACTCTGGCCAGCAGCCGCCGGATCGTGGATTCCGCGGGCCAGGACCGTTTCGGCACCAGTGGGTCGATGACCGTGCCGAGCCGTTCCAGCAGGGCCGGCGGTGCGTCGGACACCCATTCACCCACCGCGAGCAGGGATCTCGCTCCGGCGAGGACCGCGCAGGCCGTCAGCGCGAGGAGCGTAACGAGCGGATGCCGAACTCCCCGCGAATCACGCGGGTCCGGGACCTGCGCGAGGCGTTCCAGCAAATCCGGAAGCTCGCTCCCGGACACTTCCGGATGCGGCCTGAGCTGGTCAAAGACAGGGGAGATCAGAGAAGATGCAGCGGCAGGCACGGGCAGTCCAAGGTCACAGAGCGTAGAGAACTCCATGATCATGGACGTCCGTGCCTGTGCTGTATCCAACCCTGCCCAACGCGACGAGACGTCAGCAACCGGGCGTCAGCCGACTACGCCGAAGCCCTGCCCCAGGGGGATGCAGCTGCGGCTGTTGAACCACTACCTGTGGGACGCAGATGCCCTGCGCGTGATGTCCGTGACGCGGTGGTGGAGCACATCGGGGATCCGGTGCGGGGTACTGATTCTTGACGAGACGGGATTCCTGAAGAAGGATGCCCGGTCGGCGGGAGCGGGCCGGCAGTACGCGGCCTTCGACCCGGCCATCAGCCAGGTGAACGGGCCCCTCCACCGACACCACCGGGCTGCGGAGTTCAAGAAGTTCCTGGTCACGATCGACAAGGTCGTGCCAGCCGGCCCCGACGTCCGCCTGATCTGTGACAACTACGCCACCCACAACACCGCCGAGATCAAGACGCGGCTCGGAAAACACCCACGCTTCCACGTCCACTTCACCCCCACCGGCTCACCATGGATGAACCAAGTCGAGCGGTGGTTCAGTCTGCTGACGGACAAACTCATCCGCCGCGGGGTGCACACCTCCACGAAGTCCCCGGAACAGCACATCAGGACCTGGATCGCCGGATGGAACGAAAACCCCAGGCCCTTCACCTGGACCAAGACCGCCGACGAGATCCTCGACTCCCCCGCCGACTACCTCACCAAAATCGCACCACAGAGCAGCAGCAACCAGCCACAGACCTAAGCGTTGCCCCGCAACTCAGGGCAGAGATCGGTAGATCACCACAAGCAGATCCGATTGTCTAGTTGCGCCCCGAATCGCGGCCTAAACTAAACCGGATCCTAATCAAGTAGGTTGAACCGGACATCGGCAAGCGGTGCCCGGAGTTACGGGACAGCCCTTAGACGCCATCTGGCCGTAGCTATATGAGAACAGGGCCGTCATCCCTTAAGGTCCCAGGCCATCCAGACCCTCGTGAGCACCCAGCCAGCAAGAACACGCAGACGGTGCCCATGCCTCCTGTACGCCGTCTCTACAGCAGCCCAACCATGCACAGCCAGAAGCGCCCTCAGCGGGATCCAAGCAGTCCCGACCAGCGGCCAGCCATCGACTCATCAAACAGCCTCGCCGGGACAAAATACTCCTCAAGCCGCCTGCGTGCCGTCCCCTTTCAGCACTCGCTGACGTGGCCCTCCAGCAGTGCTCGCAACCTGCGCCGTCCGCGGTGGAGCCTGGACATAACCGTACCAATGGGTGTTTCCATGACTTCCGCGATCTCCTTGTAGGAGAAACCCTCTACGTCGGCGAGATAAACCGCCATACGGAACTCTTCCCGGATCGCTTGGAGTGCTGCGATGACATTGGAGTCAGGAAGTCGGTCAAGGGCTTCAACTTCAGCGGACCGCAGCCCAGTGGACGAGTGCGACTCAGCGCGCGCCAGCTGCCAGTCCTCAATCTTGTCAGCAGCACTGTACTGGGGCTCGTGCTGGCTCTTCCGACGCGTGTTAATGAATGCGTTCGTGAGGATGCGGTACATCCACGCTCTGAGATTGGTGCCCTCTCGGAACTGATGGAAGGACCCGTAGGCCTTGGCGTACGTTTCCTGTACGAGATCCTCCGCGTCCGCCCGGTTGCGCGTCATACGCAGAGCAGCTGAATACATCTGACTGAGGTAGCCCAGAGCGCCACGCTCGAAGCGCTGGTGACGCTCCGCCCTGTCATCCTCCTCACCGACCGGGCCCATTCGAGGGCGGGCATCAGGACGAAGACAGGGGTCGGTCTCCACGTCACGCATGTTGCACCCTCTGTAGGTGAGGTGGAATGTGGTCAGCAACGTTCCTCACTTACCCTAGTCGTGCGGCGGCAAGACATCGATCTATTGCCGCCGAGGCAAGAACATCCCAAAGACTCTGCCTCATAGCAGGTACCACTTGCCAGAAGGGCAGCATGAGGATGACACAGCAGAGAACCGAGGAGGAAGGCGCCTCGGCGCCTCGTCCGTGTTGGCCCCGCCGGCGGCTCACAGGGCTGGTGGGACGCGGGGTGGACTGGAAGTAAAATTCGCCTTCTGAGGAAGACACTTTCCCTGCAACTACACGCGAGGGCATTCCTCGAATTTGCCGGGCATGAGTCAGGCGATAATAACGGCTGAAAGGGCCCCCAGAGGCGACACCACGACTCCCCCAGTAGGTCACTAAGCTGAAGGGCGACGAATCTCAACTATCCGCTCGTGCTCGTCAAGTCCGCCCCAGATTCCATATTCCTCTCGGTTCAACAGCGCCCAGTCAGCACACTCCTTGCGGACACGACAGCGGGAGCATATCTTCTTTACTCGCTCCGCTTGTTGTCGCCCAAGGCCGCGCGCACTTATGGGAAAGAATTCATCCGTATCCACCCCTAGACATCCCGCGCGAGTCCACCATTCCAATTTTTGATCCTTAGCCGCCGGGGGAATTTCCCATCCCGAGTTTTAAGAGCGTACGACGATGTCCAAAGAAACCGCCCGCCTCGCCATGGAGGGGCGCTTACCGGCTAGATGAAGAAGAATCTCAAGCCTATACGCGTCGACAGAGACCGACCCTTCACCTGCACTGGGCCACGAAACGACGCACTGAAATTTTATCGACGACCCACCACCGCCCATGGGACCCGCCGATCAGTTCTCCACAATCAGCTTCACAGCCTCCACCAATAAACTTCTTAAACGCCGGATCGCATCTTATGGGGTCGCCAATCGACTTCCGCTCCAACTACTATCAGTTCACGATCTATCCGGGCTCTACTGCCTGTCGGCGGCGAGCAGTGACGCTTCTAGAAGAGTTAGCATGGTAGGCAGGGTGTTGCACTGTGAACTGGCAGTCGAAATGTAAATCGACGGTCATGCTCTCTCGAGTGGAACGGTTCACGCGTGCTCGGTCATGCGATGCCAGGATCATCTTTCAGAATGACCCGGGCTTGCGGGAGGCAGTTCATGGCGTGTGACGCAAGTGATCAATTCATTCAAAGACGGTGATGGCTATGGGGGAGGTGAAATCCGTAGGTCGCGGGCCCTTCAGGCGTCGAGATTCGCACCTGCAGTCGCGAGTTGTGTGCAATCCAGAGGACGGGCCGGATACAAGGTCGGCAGATGACTCGCATGCTTCGTGGATGCCCCCGCCGGGCCAAAGTGGTACTCCCACTCCATTCCCGCATTTCTGGAGTGGCAGTGGCCGGGGACCCGGTACCTCTGGCGTCTTGCATGATCCCACCTGTCGGGTTACTCCAGAGATCTCATCAGCAGACCCATCTCTAGCGCGCACGCTGTGGCGAGCTTCGACCAGCGCCGTACCCAGAACCGAGTGCGGTTCCAACAGCACTCATATGCATTGTCCCCTGGGAGCCCAGTCGGTACCGACTGGGCTCCCAGGGGACGGGTCTAGATCCTTGCTACAAGCGCCTGCTGATTTCAGACAAAAACCTCCTAGCAAGTATCTCCGAGGAACTAGCTTCCGTCTAAAACGGCTGACGTTAGGGCGTCAACCATTCGCAACCATCACCATGCTGCAGACTCAGTCTGCGGCCCGGTCGCGACGGCAATCCCCTGCCGTTTCTGTTTGATCTATCCACCAGCCGTCCGACTACTTGTCGGACTTCTTGGACTTCTTCATCGCCTTCGCCTCCGCGGCGTTGGCCTCGACGGCGTGGCCGCCGAACTGGTTACGCAGAGCGGCGATCATCTTCATCTGCGGGGAGTCATCCTGCCGCGAGGAGAACCGCGCGAACAGCGACGCCGTGATCGCGGGCAGCGGGACCGCGTGGTCGATCGCCGCCTCCACCGTCCACCGGCCCTCGCCGGAGTCCTCCGCGAAACCCCTCAGCTGCTCCAGGTGCTCGTCGTCGTCGAGCGCGTTGACCGCCAGGTCCAGCAGCCAGGACCGGATGACCGTGCCCTCCTGCCAGGAGCGGTACACCTCGCGCACGTCCGTGACCGAGCCGACCTTCTCCAGCAGCTCCCAGCCCTCGGCATACGCCTGCATCATGGCGTACTCGATGCCGTTGTGGACCATCTTCGCGAAGTGGCCGGCACCCACCTTGCCCGCGTGCACGGCGCCGAAGTCGCCCTCGGGCTTGAGCGAGTCGAAGATCGGCTGGGCCTTCGCGACGTCATCCGGCGTACCGCCGTACATCAGCGCGTAGCCGTTCTTGAGGCCCCAGACACCGCCGGAGACACCGCAGTCGACGAAACCGATGCCCTTGATGCCGAGTTCGACCGCGTGCCGCTCGTCGTCCGTCCAGCGCGAGTTGCCACCGTCCACGACGACGTCACCGGGGGACATCAGGTCGGCCAGCTCGTCGATCGTGGACTGCGTGGCGGCGCCCGCGGGCACCATCACCCACACGACGCGCGGGCCCTTCAGCGTGTCCACAAGCTCCTTGAGGCTGTGCACATCCGCGATGTCGGGGTTGCGGTCGTACCCGATGACGGTGTGGCCAGCGCCGCGAAGACGCTCGCGCATGTTGCCGCCCATCTTGCCGAGACCGATGAGACCGAGCTCCATCAGGGAATCCTTAACGTCGTGGCGATGCGTACGATTGCTTGGGCCCACACTCGGAGGAGTCATTCCCAAACTTGGGGCTGCGAACCAGGCCCCGGTCCCAAAATCACGCTTGGGGGCAAGGGCGAGTACTCCGTTCCGCGTCTACCTCGGGTCGCCGTTTGATCATCCACTCGCTACCCGCACGCATTGCAAGATTTTCACCCGGACAGACTCGGCCGAACGCGCCCTGTTGTCCCACAATCGATCTAGATCGCTTCTGGATTCCTGAAACGTGCCACAGCCGTTTCGTTCTTCACAAGCAAGCACACCATCCCCTAGATCAAAGGGCTGCTCAATCATTCCCACTCGTGGTGGCCTACGACCCCTCTCCAACGTAGCTCCTCAATGGGCGGGCGCCTAGAATCTTTGGTGAATTCTTCTGCCGACAACTACTCACGAAAGTCAAAAAAACTGCCCGCGCCAATGAACGACCTACCCTGCACCTTGATTGCACACGGATTTCAAAGCCACACTGAGCGCGCGGCGATGCAAGGAATCAAGTTGATGGAATGATGAATTAAATCCCGCAGAAATCATCATACCGATAGGGCAATTAGATAGACGGATTTGCGGGATCTGTGCGGATTTCAACCCATAGAGGATCTCTGTAGTGATCCGGTCGATGACTACGCGGATCCGATTGAGATCCGGTCGTACGAGAGGCGCCTCAGCAGGACGGGTCGACCACTGATCGAATAGTCCTCTCTGCACTAGCTTGCTTGCGGCAATCTGATCTCGAAAAAATCCCACCGCACCGTCTGGGGCAAGGCCAAGTGCACCCGCCTCGCACTTCACCTGTTCGAGTGCCTGACGCTCTCGCGCCGGATGATCGATCGGTGAATCCGTGCCGAACTTTGAGGCCGCAACATGATCGCTGACCAAGATTCGTCGCATGACGGAGTTGAGCAGCGGACTTAGCCGATCCAATTCGGCCACAATCACATCCGCATTTCTTATCGAATGGAGACACTCACCGGGCACAGACGTATCGAACATCGCGCCCTGCATGATGCGGTCACCTGATATTTTTTGATACCTCAATTGCATACCCTCGCTAGAACTGTTATTGAGAGACCCGCAAGGACCGTCCCGCACCTCACCTTGGGGAAATTACCGTCAGGGCGACATCGCTTTAACCAGCCTACCGTTACGACTCAGTGGCAGAATATTTAGTCGGCTTGAAATTGACGGCTCCGGAACCCTATAGTTGTTGCCGGACAGTCCTTAGCTCTCGATCACAGGCACGAACCGTGCCCAGTTACGTCGTAGGCGTCATCGCAGCGGCAGTCCTTACCGCGAGTCTTCGCGCTCCCTGAGACCCGCCTCACGCTCGCCTTGCTCCTACGAGGCGCTACTGGAAGTCACTGACGGCGTAACTGTCGACCCAAACGCAACCCCGACTGACTGCTTCGAGGGCGTCGAGGCCAGCCTGCTGGCAGTGTTCGATGATGCGGCATCGACCGGCCAGCTGGGCGAGGAAAGTGCTGGCCCGAGTGATCTCCTGTTTCATTTGGTTGGCGTGGGAGCGTCCAGGCGGTCCCCTGTCTCCCTTACTCCGCAGCCGCCGCTCCTGGTGCCAAGCGGCGAAGCGTTGAGTACGTGCTTGCCGAGTTCCGCTAGACGTCAGGTGCTTATGGCAGGCCAGTGGCTACCGAACGTGACGAGGGTCACCTGCATAGCTGTCGCGTAGCGTGAACACATCGGTGCTCGAACACGTTGGCTTCTATATGACGCTATTCACTACCCCTTTCGGCGTGCGTGCTACGGCCGCAGAGGTCCTTGCCGGGCTCGACCTGACTGGCCGACGCATGATTGTCACAGGAGGCGCTTCAGGGCTGGGGACGGAAACGGTCCGTGCTCTGGCGGACGCGGGCGCACGGGTCACCATCGCTACCCGTAACCCTGCTCTCGCCAAGCCGATCCTTGAGGAATTCCCGAACACCGAGGCCGTCGCGCTCGATCTCGCCGACCTGAGCTCCGTTCGCGCCTTCTGCGACGCCTGGGACCGACCCATAGATGCCATCGTTGCCAATGCCGGCGTGATGATGCTGCCCACCCGCCAGGTCAACGCGCAAGGGTGGGAGATGCAGCTCGCCACCAACTACCTCGGCCACTTCGCATTGGTGACCGGTCTACACAATGCCCTCCTGGCCGCGGAGAAGCCTCGTGTGGTCGTTGTCAGCTCCGGCGCTCAGCTGATGGCGGACTTCGACTTCGATGATCCGCAGTTCGAGCGGCGGCCCTATGATCCCTTCGTCGCCTATGCCCAGTCGAAGACGGCTGATGTGCTGCTTGCCATCGGGATCAGCCACCGCTGGGCCGCCGACGGCATCTCCGCCAATGCTTGTGCCCCAGGCTCGATCCACACCAACCTGGCACGCCACCTCGACCAGGCTACCGCGAAGGCTTTGGGCGCCATGGATGACGAGGGCAACCTCGTCACTCCGGACTATTTCAAGACGCCCGAGCAGGGCGCTGCCACCAGCGTTCTACTTGCCGCATCGCCACTCCTTGACGGCGTGACCGGCCGCTACTTCGAGGACAACCAGGAGGCCGAGATAATCGATGGCGGTCCCCACCTGATGGCGCGCGGCATTGACAAGCTGCCGGGTCTCGTCGCCAACTGGTCGATCGACCCGGCCGCCGCAGACAGGCTGTGGGACTACACGCTGCCTGTTGTGCGAGAGCCTGCGTAGGGAACCGTGATGGCTCGTTGATTATGCAGGGCAGCTCCGAGGAGCTGCCCTGCCGCCGCTGTCACTGAGCCTTTGCCAACTTGCGCCCGGTAGCGGCTCAGTTGGTTCGACACATGAGTGAAGCCTCTGGTAGACGGGTTCACGACCAAGATCACCCGATACCCACCAGAGGCTTCACGTGCTTGTCTACCGGTGCGGGCTGGACGTGTCCAGTCGGTCCTTGACGTACCTCGCCACTCGTCTGCGCGAACACCGTCGCCGGATCGGAAGCCGCTGGCGCCGGCTATCGGTCGGCCGTCAAGCTCTGCTGGTGTTGGCGCATCTGCGCAACGGGCCTACGTACGCCCAGCTCACAGCGGGTTTCGAGATGGGGACGAGCACGGTCTACCGCTACATCAGCGAGGCCGTCGACCTCCTGGCCGCCCTCGCACCGACCCTCGACGAGGCCGTCCAAGCCGCATCGACGAAGGCTTACGTCCTGCTCGACGGGACTCTCCTGCCCATCGACCGGATCGCTGCCGACCGGCCCTACTACTCCGGCAAGCACAAGAGACACGGCATGAACGTGCAGGTCATCGCCGACCCGTTCGGCCGGCTGCTGTGGGCCTCGCCGGCACTGCCTGGGGCCGTCCACGACGTTCGCGCAGCCCGGGAACACGGCATCATCGATGCTCTTGACCAGGCCCACCCCCTGCTGGGCGGACAAGGGCTACCAAGGCGCCGGCGGCACGATCCGGGTCCCCTTCCGCGGCCGATGGGAGGCTCTCTCCGCCGGTCAGCAGGCCGTGAACCGATCTCAGGCCAAGATCCGAGCCCTCGTCGAGCAAGCCATGGCCACCCTCAAGTCCTGGCGACTACTCCGCAAACTTCGCTGCTCGACCACCCGCATCACCGGCCTCGTCCAGGCCGTACTCACCCTGCATCACGCCAGCTCAACCGCAGGTTGAAAAAGCCTCACTGACGGTGTCGGCAGTCGACTCCGACGGTGTTTCTTCCCCCGCAGGGAGTCGGGCTGACGGTTCTGCCAGACAGCGCCCTTATCTTCGCGTCTACCGGCTTGGCGTCAGACACACGGTCAGGAGGATGATGGCCGCCCAGGTGATACGTGTTTCGGAGTGCTGGACGAGCCGTTCGTAGTACCGCGCGTGTCGGCAGGCGTGCACCATCCATGCCCACGTCCATACGACAGCCCAGCAACGGGGCAGCACGACGAACCCAGAGGCGTTCTTGGGACGCCTCACGGTCTCGATCGTGAGGCTGAGGTATTTCGCCACCCAGATCACAAGCTCTCCGGCGTAGGCGAAGTCGGCCTCAGACGATAGCGATCCCGGGCTGCATCAGACAGAAGCGGAAGAGAGGCTCCTTGACCGCGTCGCGGTCGGTCAGCGAGGCCGGGGTAACCACAACCAGCAGAAGCAAGCCGCGTGTGTCGACCACCAGGTGCCGTTTGCGTCCTTCGATCTCTTTGCCAGCGTCACAGCCGCGTGGGCAGGCCCTTGCCCCGTACCGCGATCACCGTGACCCGCGGCTCCGAGCTGTGGGAGTTGTTCCGACGGGTGGTGCTGGTACTCCAGCAGGCTTTCTGACCTGGAAGTTTCGCCGGGCGGCGGGAGTGTAGCGAGGCCCGGAACGACCTGGGGTGATCTCACGGAGATCGCCCCTCGATCGTGCGACACCGCCCGGCATAGTGACAGTGGCGGGGCAGCCTCCCAAGGTGATTACCGAGCATGCCGCCGCGCAGTGAAACCTTGAACTGGACGACCTCTTCGCAGCCATCGGTCATCGTTTCGACCGCGTGGAACTCCGCCGCCGTATGCGCGACTACGTGCGCGGTCTGCTCGCGCCGGTAGCCCGCAAGAACAGCTGGCAGCTGGCTGAGCATGAAGGGCATCGCACTCCCGACGGACTGCAGCACCTGCTCGCCGGCGCAAAGTGGGAGACGACCGCATCCGCGACGAGCTCCAGGAGACGTCGCTGACCAACTCGGCGAGGACGGCGGAGTCCTCATCGTCGATATACGGGGTTCATCAAGAAGGGCACCGCCTCGGCCGGGGCTCAGCGTCAGTACTCCGGGACCGCCGGCCGTACCGAGAACTGCCAGATCGGCGTTCGCCGCCTACGCCACCGCTCGCGGTCGTGCACTGGTCGATCGCGAGTTGTATCTCCCCAAGTCCTGAGCCGCGGACAGTGAACGCTGCCGGGCGGCCAAGGTTCCCGACGACCGGGAGTTCGCCACCAAGGGAGGACTGGCGCGGCGCGTAGTACTGCGTGCCCTTGCCTCACCGCTTCCCATAGCCTGGGTCACTGCGGATTCCGCCTACGGGTAGGAACCGCTTCCGCCGACTGCTGGAACAGTCTGGCGTCGGCTATGTGCTGACCGTTCCCAAGTCCCAGTTCACCGTGGGCTGTCCTCGCATCAACGGCCTGTTTGACAGGCCCCGGCGGAGGCGTGGGAGAAGATTTCCTGCGGCGACGGCGCGAAAGGTCCCCGCTTCTACTGCTGGGCGGCTGTGCAGTTGCCGGCCGTCGCCGAGTTCGACTATCAGGGCGAGGCTCCCCACCGGATGCGGCCGGCACTGGCTCGGCGCAGCATCAGCAAGCCCGACGAGATCGCGTGCTACCTCGCCTACGCCCCCCTTGGACGTCACTGTCGAGAAGTTGGTGAGGATCGCCGGGTCACGCTGGGCGATCGAGGAGTGTGTCCAGGCAGTACCGGAGTGGTGTCGGCCGTTGCGCCCCCTGACGGTGTTAGGCACTTACCCGAGGAAGTTTGGCTGATGCTGCCGTCGGCGTTAGTCAGCCACCGCTGGGTTGTGGAACCATTGCACGGCGCGATCACCACCGGCGTCCCGTCAGTATTGGAGGCTGGACTCACGTCCAGGCAGCCCGGGTAGGGTTGCGCGTGCCCACGAACGGACGGCCGATGCGCGGCGTGAGTTCCACCATCAGCCCTCCACCAAACTGATCCGCGAAAACCAAGCGGTCGCCGTGGAAGACCTGGCGGTCAAAGGACTCGCCCGCACCGGCCTGGCCAAGTCCGCACACGACGCCGGATGGCAGACGTTCACCACGATGCTGGAGTACAAAGCCGCCCTGTGCGGGCGGGCCTTCCACCGCATCGGACGCTTCGAAGTTTCCCCGTGATCATGGACACGTCTTTGTTATGCCGCGAGGGCTTGGTCTGTCGGTAGCGCAGGCGTGTCTCGTGGGGCGTGAGGTATCCCCAGTCGATGTGCTTGCGCAGGCGGCGTCTGTTGTAGAAGGTTTCGATGAAGTCGAAGATGTCGGCGCGGGCGGTGGCCCGGTCGGGCCAGAAGCGGGTGCCGATCTCTTCTTTCAGGACAGCCCAGAAGCTCTCCGCGGCGGCGTTGTCGAAGCAGCTTCCGGTCCGGCCCATGCTTTGGTGGTGCCCCAACGCGCCAATTCTGTGCCGCAGTTGACTGGAGGTGTATTCGGATCCGCGGTCGCTGTGGATCACGCAGCCGGGCTCCAGGCGGCCGAGCGCGGCGGCCACGTCGAGGGCGTCGATGACGAGGTCGGCGCGGTGGTGGTCGGCCATCGAGTACCCGATCACCTCGCGGGTGGCCAGGTCCAACCACGAGGCGAGGTAGAGCCAGCCCTCGGCGGTGGGGATGTAGGTGATGTCCCCGACGATCTTCGTTCCGGGGCGGCCTGCGGTGAAGTCCCGGCCGACCAGGTCGGGCGACGGGGCGGCCTTGGTGTCGGCCTTGGTCAGGCTGCGGCGTCCAGTGCGCCGGCTGTTGCCGGCGATGCCGTTCTCCCGCATGACCCGCTCCACCCGTTTGCGGCTGACCACCCGTCCCTGCCGGCGCAGTTGGGCGGTGACGCGCGGGACACCGTAGTTTCGCCGGGACGCGATGTGGATCACCGTGATCTCGTGCGCCAGAACCCCGTCCGCCCGTCGCCTCGCTTCGCGGGCCTCGGCTCCGGCAACCCACGCGTAGTACGTCGAGCGGGCGGTCTTCATCACCTTGCAGAGCAGAGTGATCGTGTAATTCGCCTTCTCCGCGTGGATGAACCGGCATATCTCGCTCACCGGTCGCTCTCCTTCACGAAGAAGGCGGTCGCTTTTTTCAGGATCTCGATCGTCTTCGCCTGCTCAGCCGTCAGCTTCCGCAGCCGCTTCAGTTCCTCGTCCCTATCGTCGGCGGCCCGCACGACACCGGGCCCCGATCCGTTGTCCTGGGCGGCGCGGGCCTTCTTCGCCCAGCCCCGCAGGGACTCCGAGCTGATCCCGAGTTCCCGGGCGACTTCGGTCACCGTCCGGCCCGACGACCGCACGAGCTCGATCGCGTCCCGCTTGTACTCGTCCGAGTACCGATTCGTGTACTTGCTTCCCACCTGGCACTACTTCCTCTGGAACCTCAGATCCCAGTCTCCAGGTGTCCGTGATCAAGGGGACGCTTCAGCTTCGAGCCGCCGTCCCAGGTGTGCTCGCAGTGCGGCGTCAAGGACAGCCCCAAGCCCCTGCACGTCCGCACGTGGACATGCAGGGCCTGCGGCGCCCACCTGGACCGGGACATCAACGCGGCGGTCAACGTCGCCAAGGCCGCCGGACTGGCCGTATCAGCCTGTCGAGCGCGGGTAAGAAGACATCTCATTTGGCTAGTCGGGGTATTCTGCGCTGGTGGGGATTGTGGAGCGTCTTGTACCTGATGACTTGTGGGATCTGTTCCAGCGGGTGGTGCCGCCGGCTCCGGTTCGGCCGCAAGGTGGTGGCCGGCGGCGACATGGGGAACGTGAGGTGTTGGCGGCGATTGTCTTCGTTGCCACGTCGGGCTGTACGTGGGCGCAGTTGCCGCCGTCGTTCGGGCCGTCAGGGCCGACAGCCCACCGGCGCTTCAGCGAGTGGTCGAAGGCCAGGGTGTGGGCCAAGCTGCACCGCCTGGTCCTGGACGAACTCGGGGCGCGCGGCGAGCTGGACTGGTCGCGGTGCGCGATCGACTCGGTGAACATGCGGGCCCTGAAAAGGGGGACCTGACAGGTCCGAATCCTGTGGATCGCGGTAAGTACGGGTCAAAGATCCACTTGATCACCGAGCGGACTGGTTTACCGCTCTCGGTCGGCATCTCCGGCGCGAACATGCACGACAGCCAGGGCCTGGAGCCGCTGGTACGAGGTATCCCGCCTATCCGCTCCCGGCGCGGCCCCAGGCGGAAAGCCGGGCAAGCTGCACGGCGACAAAGGCTACGACTACCGCCACCTGCGTCAATGGCTCAGCAACCGCGGCATCACCCACCGCATCGCCCGCAGAGGCGTCGACTCCTCCGAGCGCCTGGGCCGTCATCGCTGGGTCGTGGAACGGTCGATGTCCTGGCTCGCCGGCTGCCGCCGCCTCCACCGCCGCTACGAACGCAAAGCAGAACACTTCCTCGCCTTCGCCGGCATCGCCGCAACCCTCATCTGCTACCGCCGACTAGCCAAATGAGATGTCCTCTAAGACCGGTACTCGTACCGGCGCAGCGCGAAGAAACAGGAACCCACCCGAAGCCCCAGCCGGTGACCACCAGCAGGCAGGCGGGAATCTCCCTCCTTCAGGGCGGAGAGGATGTCCATACTGGCGCGCCAGGGCCGCGGACCAGCCCGGCCGGCAGGTAGCCGATACGGCGCTCGCCGAACGGATGCGGGCCGTGCATCGCAAGTCGGACGGAACCTACGGCGTCCCGAGCTTCACCGCCGAGCGCCGGGAAAGGGGACAGCATGTTAACCACATGCGGATCGCGCGCATGATGCGGAGCATCGGCCTGGAAGGGTGCGGCTGCGTCGCAGGCACTGCACTCCGGACTCGGCCGCAGCGAAGGCCCCCGACTTGATCGGCCGCGTTTTCACCGCGACGGAGCTGAACACGAAATATGTAGGCGACATCACATATCTCGCGCTGGAGGGTGGCAAGTTCCTCTACCCTGCGACCATCATCGACCTCGCCTCGCGCCGGCTGGGCGATCGCCGATCACATGCGCACCGAGCTCGTCACCGACACTCTGGCGGCCGCCGAGACAGCCGTGGCAGCCTCGCCGAGGCGGTCATGCACAGCGACCACGGCACCCAATACACCAGTCGGGCCTTCGCCGACGCCTGCCGCACAGCCGGCGTCCACCAATCCATGAGCGCGGTGGGTAGCTCGGCAGACAACGCGCTCGCCGAGTCCTTCAACGCGACGTTCAAACGCGAGACACCCCAGGGCCGAAGGATCTGGTCTAACGAGCGCGAGGGCCGCCTCGATGCCTTCCGCGGGCTGAATCGCTACAAGGACCGGCGCCGTCACCCCAGTCTCGGGCAACGTAGCCGGACCGCCTATGAGACAGCCTCAACAACGACATCAATTACGCTGTCGCCAGCCGCATAAGCCGTGTCCAGGAGTCAGGGTCAAGGCCCGCCGGCAGTTCAGCCCGGTCCTGGACGAGATCCGCGTTCCCGGCCTGGTCAGCCGGTCGCCCACCCGGCCTCACGTGGTGGTCGCCGATAAGGCGTACTGCGTCCCGCAGGAACCGTTTTCACTTGCGTAGACGCGGGGTCGAATTGACCGTGGTCGAGAAGAGGGATCCAGCTGCCCATCGCAAGAACCGCAGCTTACGCGGCGGACAGCCTGTCACCTGGGGTAAATCGCTGTAGAAGCTCCGCAGCAGTGTCGAATGCACCATCAACAACGTCAAGCATGGCGCCGTCGCCCGCTACGACAAAAACCCGAAAGCTACCAGGCTGGGCGTGCGTTGCGAGCCAGTTCCTACTGATCCGATACTCTCGAATCACGGCGTCGATCACAACTCCACGGGGACGCTTGTCGGTCAGGCCCCGCCCGCGGCTGGCTCTGCCGCTTGAATGTGAGGCGGGGTATGTGCCATGAGCGCAGCAGCGGCGATGCCGCTTGTGGATCTCGATCACGGCCCGAGCCGCTCCGGCAGATCTTGCCATTGCAGACCCGCCCCGCCCGGTAAGGGCTGTCCCGTAACCCTGGTCAGCGCTTGCCGATGTCCGGTTCGGCCTACTTGGTTAGGATCCAGTTTAGGCCGCGACTCGGGGCGCAACCGGACAATCAGATCTGCTTGTGGTGACCTACCGACCTCCGCCCCGGGTTACGGGACAACGCTTAGGAAGCCTGGTTGCCCACCCGGATGGTGATCGCTCCCCCGACCCCCACGCATGCCACCAGAAGGCAAGACCGGCTCTAGCCGATCTCGTGCGGTGTTATCGATGTCCCAGTCTTCATTGGCGTCGTCAGGTGGCACTATACACGGCATGTATAGTGCCACCCAATCTTGAATCCGTCATGTACTACGGAGGCTTCATGTTCGGGCAGACATCGATCGGCCGTCGACGGGACCACCACCAGCGTCGAGTCGCTGTCATTGCTCAAGTACCCGCACCAGAGCCACCTCACGGGACAACAGGAGTGGGTCGACTGGCAGCGATTGATGGGTTGCGACTCGTTGCCGCCCTGTCAGTGGCGATGTTCCACTACTTCGGAAGTATCACTCACGGCTTTTGGGGGGCGCACGACCTGCAGCAGTTCGCTCCAACGCTCCACGAAATAAGTCGATATGGCTGGCTGGGCGTGGAGTTTTTCTTCATGATTAGCGGGTTTGTTATCTGCATGAGCTGCTGGGGTCGCAGCCCTGTGCAGTTCGCAGTCTCCAGGGCTTCGCGCCTTTTTCCGGCGTACTGGTGCAGTCTCCTGCTGATAGTCGCTCTCGTTCTGATTGCTCGTGTAGTACACCTGAAGACGGCCACGCTTATCGATCCGCGCACTGATTTGGCTAACTTCACGATGGCGCCAGGACCCCTAGGGGTGGGGCTGACTGACGGTGTGGCCTGGACCCTGTGGGTAGAAGCTCGTTTCTACCTCCTCATGGCCATCATGCTTTGTGTAGGGCTCACTTACCGTAGGATTGTGGCTTTCTGTGGCATCTGGCTGACGCTTTCCCTTGCCGCCCAAGAGCTCGACTCCACTGTAATGAAAGAATTTCTCATCCCTCAATACAGCGGTCTGTTCATTCTGGGAATATCTCTTTACTTGATGCATCGTTTCGGGCAAAATGCTGTACTGTGGTTGCTTGCAGGATTCTCCTGGTCCTATGAATTGACCCTACTTCAGCAGCGAGTTGATAGCCACGGAGCAAACGCCACGTCAGGTGGGCACCTCTCGTGGGGGGTCTGCGCACTAGCGATCACCATCTTCGCGGTGGTGCTGGCATCCGTCGCGGTCGGTCCACTCTGCCGTACCCAGAGCCGGTGGCTGGTCCGGGCGGGAGCGCTCACGTATCCCTTTTATCTCGTGCATCAGAGCCTTGGTGTACCGGTAGCAAAGGCCCTGGTACAGCATGTTCCAGGCATGGGTGTCCTGAAGGCGTCCTTTACCGCAATCGGCCTATCCCTGGTACTGGCCGGGATCATATATCGTTGGGTAGACAAACCAGGTGCCCGAAAAATGCGCTACTGGTTGACGCGTGGAATGAATCCGGAAGGGCCCGTTCCCGCATCACCGTCAAGCGCCATGTAGAAGAGTGCTCCGGACCGTGGGATTTGACCCCAGCCGCCCGTACCGGTTCCCGTTGCAGACGCTGCGTCCAGTTTCCGTCGCGGCACCCGCGGCGCGCCCGCGCTCTCCGACCACAGCCGTCGTTGTCGAACGCGGGGCGTGAATGCCCAGCAAGTCGCTTGCATGGCGCACGAATACCCACACATCCCCTAACCGAATTTACGGGTTTTCCGGGTGGTGAGTCTCCACGGTATTTGACGAGGCTGGTGGCGATGACTGTGAAGCCCAGGACTTGTTCGGGTTTGCGTTCGTGGCCGCGGTGCAGACGGCGGCAGCCGGTGAACCAGGACGTGGTGCGGTCGGCGGTGTCGGGCGGCCCGCACGGACGTCGGACGGGCGCTACACCACTACGAGAGGCTGCACGGCGAGTTTTTGTGGTTGTTCGCCGCAGCGACGGAGATCGAAAAATTTAAACGTTGCGCCGAGTTCTTCGAGGGGCGCGGAACGCACGTGGCCATACGCAGGCCGTGGACTGTTGGGCGAAAGTAGCTCAGGCCGGCCCGGACACGGCGGCAACTGTCGGCCGGATGGCTAAATCTAGCGACGAACACGATCGCCGTCAGTACTTCCTGGTCGCCGGCCCTCTGCCGGCCGCCATCCTGTGGGTGCACGATCTCCGCCGCTAAGCGTTGTCCCGTAACTCAGGGCAGGGGTTGGTAGGTCACCACAAGCAGATCTGATTGTCAGGTTGCGCCCCGAATCGCGGCCTAGACCAGATCCTAACCAAGTAGGTTGAACCGGACGTTGGCAAGCAGTGCCCAGAGTTACGGGACAGCCCTGAGGTAACAGGGCGTCGTCCGCGCGGGCCGCGGGTCTCGCATGAAAGCCTTCATCTGCGGCATCAGATGAGTACGCGGGTTTTCCCGGACCAAGACGATCGAGCCCCTAGGTTGGTTAGGCGCCCGCGACCAAGCTGCTCTGCGCACGCGGGCCATCTCCGGCACCAGCCACTCTCTGGAGCATCCCAGGCCGTCGCTGCGCCCCTGCATCTACGTTTGATCCAAACAACCTCTACCCATGAGGCTTGCAGCTCATGGCGCAACCAGCCCTAGTAGATGGGCCCGTCGCTGTTTCGGCAGAGACAGCCAAGGTCAACGGCCTGCGAGTCGGCCGGCAGCAGCCGCAACGTTTCGGCCTGCACGTGCTGCGCCCTTTACGACACCTTCCGAAGGGATGCGCTACCGGCTCATCCCTGCCAGGATCCGCTTGGTGGCTTCGGCTGACCGGGCCTCTTGGCTTGGCCGCAAGTGGAACCAGCATCGGCTCTGTTTCCGAGCGCACTGACTCAGTTTCAGCACCCATAGGAGTACACGTGAGTACTGCCGTAGGCGACAGCGATCGTCCAGCCGCTCCCGGAGAGCGGCTCGCGGACTGGGCCGACAGTAGATTGGGAATTTATTCTCTAGCCAAATCGAACATGCGGAAAATATTTCCAGATCATTGGTCATTTATGTTGGGTGAGGTCTGCCTCTACAGCTTCATCATCATCATTCTCACAGGTATCTATCTGACCCTGTTCTTCCATCCTTCGATGAACGAGGTGGTCTATCATGGGAGTTACATTCCTCTACAAGGCATACGAATGTCGGAGGCGTTCAGCTCGACGCTGGACATCAGCTTCGACGTGCGCGGCGGGTTGCTTGTACGCCAAATTCATCACTGGTCCGCCTTGGTTTTTATTGCGGCAATGCTGCTGCATACTATGCGCGTTTTCTTCAACGGATCTTATCGGAAGCCACGGGAAGCGAATTGGATATTTGGGTTCCTGCTCCTCGTACTCGGAATGTTCACCGGGTTCACCGGATACTCACTCCCGGACGATCTCCTCTCAGGAACCGGCGTACGCTTCATGGAGGGTGCGGTACTGTCCGTACCGATAGTAGGAACGTACCTCTCTATGTTCCTGTTCGGTGGAGAGTTTCCAGGGGGCGACTTCGTCGCTCGATTCTACTCCATCCACATTCTATTGCTGCCGGGCATCATGCTCGGACTCCTCACCGTGCATATGATTCTGGTTTTTTATCACAAACACACTCAGTATTCCGGCCCCGGTCGGCGCGAAGAAAATGTAGTAGGCAGCCCGCTTCTTCCGATTTATGTCGCGAAGGCCGGCGGATTTTTCTTTCTGGTCTTCGGAGTTCTCTCCATTATTGCAGCTGTCGCCACCATCAACCCGATTTGGGCAATCGGCCCCTACAGACCTGATCAGGTATCTACGGGGGCGCAACCCGACTGGTACATGGGCTTCTCTGAGGGTCTCATCCGTATCATGCCAGGCTGGGAAGTAAATTTCGCGGGACACACCCTGGTCCTGGGCGTGTTCATACCGCTGATACTTTTCCCCATGGTCCTCATGATAATCGCCCTGTATCCGTTCATCGAAAGCTGGGCCACTCCAGATACCCGCGAGCATCATTTGACGGAACGCCCTCGCAACGCACCCGTCAGGACTGGCTTGGGAGTCGCCTGGATCGCTCTTTACCTCGTCTTGCTGATGGGGGGAGGCAACGATATCCTCGCCACCCGATTCCATTTGTCCATCAACGACATCACCTGGTTCGTCAGGATCGCACTCTTCGCCGCTCCAATCGCCTCGTTCACCGTGACCAAGCGATTCTGCCTTGCCCTTCAAAGGCGTGACCGTGAGAAGATTTTGCACGGCCGCGAGTCGGGAATCATTAAGCGGCTACCGCACGGCGAGTTCGCCGAAATTCACGAACAGCTAAGTCAAGGTGAGCTGTACAGGCTGACATC
This sequence comes from Streptomyces sp. NBC_01497, assembly GCF_036250695.1. Lineage (NCBI taxonomy): Bacteria > Bacillati > Actinomycetota > Actinomycetes > Kitasatosporales > Streptomycetaceae > Streptomyces > Streptomyces sp. NBC_01497. The sequence continues at coordinate 226,172 of NZ_CP109428.1, forward strand.
TCACGAACAGCCTCGGCCCATCACCGTTCAGCAGATCGTCCACGAAAGCCATCACCGTAGCGCGGCTAGCCTCCTAGAGGGACTCCGTGAAAGAATCAGCAAAGCATTGTACGGAGGTTCGGCCCGGGTAGATCTCCCTACCGTTGAGGAGTACCTGACCGCTCAACAACACGAGTCGCCACAGTGACTCGCGCACAGGACACGGCATCCAGGGCGTTATCTAGTCTTTTCCGCCATGCCTGTTGCACCTGAGGTTGTTGGGGTCGCGACAGGACTGGGGCGCACGGGCCAAGGCCCTTGTGATGTCGTGGTCCGGCTCCGCCGCTTCCAATCCAGGGTGCCGGGTGTACGCCGTGAGCTCAGGTGCCGCCGCGTCCCTGCCGGATCCGTCGGCCGTCAGATAATACGTTGGATCGTGCCTGACTATCGTGATAGTCCCTGTGATCTGTCAGATGTCTGCTGGGCGTTCGGTTGAACTGGTCCTGCTGCGGCGGAGCGTTGTGCACCGAGGTTCCCAGTCGGGCCTCAGCCAATCACTTGATCATGGTCTGTACATCCTGTTCCGCTCAGTTCTACGTGGGAACCGCAACACGACTACTTGTACCGGGAGTCCCGCCGCGACTTAGCACTGCAACGACACTCCGTGATGTCCTCTGCGTTTGTAGTGGCGGATGCGGGCCCGGGCTTGGCTTTTTCTCCGCCATAGTGACCAGGCGAGCAGGTGCTGGATGCTGTGGCGAACAGGAGAAGAGATGCGATTGAAGATCCGCCGGGCCTCGTTCATGTTGGCGGGTATGAGGGGTTGGTTGCTGCGGGTCTGCGGATCCCCTTTTCTGCCTCGGCCCGTCCGATAGCGAGAAAGGCGAGGGCTGCCGTGGAGAGGGTTACGTGCCGGCACCACGCCACGTAGCCGCGGACTTGGTAGTGATCGAGTCCCGTTTCACTCTTCGCGCTCTGGAAGCACTCCTCGACTATCCACCTCGATCCCGCGACTCGGGCGAGCTCTTCCAGCGAAGTCCCGGCCGGGCAGAAGCAGATGTAGTAGGCGATGTCCGTGGGATCCGTGAGGCTGCGCCGTGCCAGCAGCCAGTGGCCCCAGCCCTCTCGCCGCCAGGGCCTGATCGGGGCCGCCGCCCAGTCATACTCGCGCGGGCCGTGGGCACCCCCCACGGCAGCTCAGGCGTGTCCACGCACCGTCACAAAGCTCGCTGACCAGCTGGTGGGCGCGGGCCTGGCCGAAGAATTCCATGGTCATGACCATCTGTGATTTCAAGGCCCGTGAGAACATGAGGGATATCGTGTTCCTCCGGCCACATCCGCAGGCGGCTCGTCTGGCCGTATACCTCGTCCGCGGTCACCCACCCGAAGGGGATACCGGAAGCAACGGCACCCTGCAGCATGCGTACGCCCATATCCGGCTTGGTGGCGAACTCGACCTCGTCATTGATACCCGCCGCCCGGCACCGCTCACGATCCGATGTCCAGTCCTTCGGCAGATACAGCTCCCGGTCAACCAACTCCCGCCCCCGGCTGGATCCATAGGCCAGGAACACCCCGATCTGGGCATTCCCGATCCGGCCAGCACTCCCCGAGTACTGCCGGCCCACCCCCGCCGACCGGACACCCTTCTTCAAGAATCCCGTCTCGTCAAAAATCAGCACCCCCCGCACCGGATCCCCGACATGCTCCACCACCGCGTCACGGACATCACACGCAGGGCATCCGCGTCCCACAGGTAGTGGTTCAACAGCCGCACCGGGATTTCGTCGAGTAGGCCACAGCTCTTCGCACCAACGCAGGCGTCGCCTCGATGCGGGGGTTCGCCCAGCGGCTCCTGAAGAAATGCCTACTTACGGCTTAGATCGTGTCCTATGTGGGTTGTGGGTCGTTGAGTTGAACATGGGTCGAGGTACGTTGAGTTGGATTATTCCGGATGGTTTGTGGGAGATCGCGGAGCCGCTGATCCCTCCGTCCAGGGCGCGGCCGCAGGGCAGTGGGACGCGGGACACGCCTGATGAGACGCTGTTCGCGGCGATCACCTATGTCTGGCTACCGCCTACAAGTCCTAGGAGAATGACGCAATGAAGAGCCGACCTCACGTCCGAGCGGCACGCGTCTACGAACCGCCCCAGCCGAATGATGGCATCCGCATCCTGGTAGACCGGCTCTGGCCGCGAGGCCTATCGAAAGAAGTCGCAAGGCTGGACGTGTGGTGCAAGAATGTGGCCCCGTCCACAGAGCTACGCCGATGGTACGGACACGAAGCACAGCGGTTCACGGAGTTCGTCGCGCGCTACGAGGCCGAACTGACCAGCCCCTGCCAAGCCCAGGCACTGGGCTTCCTTGCTGAGCTATGCAGGCAGGGACCAGTGACCCTTCTTACCGCGACGAGGGAAGTGAGTCTAAGTCATGCGGCAGTGCTCATTGACGCCCTCGTCAACGCCTCGGATTGACCCCGTCCCCAGCCCTGCGAGGCCACCGAACGAATCGGACTGGGGGCGCTCTGTCATAGCGGAGGTCGCGGGGGTCAGAGCAAGGCCGCCACCGGCGCGCTCTCTTCAACTCGCGCGCCTAGACGTCATCAACCCGGCCTTCACGTCGACCGCGTTGCGTCCTCTCAGCTCCAGCGTGCACGCGGGCGGCGTGACGATGCACCACACTCGCCTGCGCGTTCTACGTCTGCGTCGCCATATGCCGGCTCCTCCCAACGCAGGCGTCGTTCGGCCGCCTCCGTCCTCTCCACCCACCTCAAACCCCAGGACATCACGTCACGCTTGAAACCCACCACGCGACCGCGAGGGCTCAGCTACGAACGCCATCACCTCTGCACCGCATAGACTGTCGTGCGTAGCACTCGCGCTGCTTCGCGTCAGCGGCCCCGAGTGCCACCGCAGTTTCCGTGAGCCTGCACGCGTCAGGACCTATCCTGGTTGTCATCGCTTTCGAGGCCCCCTCACCATGTGTGCGCACATGCCTCGGATCACAGCGTCACCGTTACTGTCGACCGCCACTCGCGGCGCCGTGGTATTCCGCTTCATCCTTAGTACCAGTCCGTGCGTGTGTTCCCTGTCAGCACGCCTTCGCTCACTGAGACTTCCGGTTCTCACCGGCCACCTGGGGGGCAACCAGTCTTGGGCACAGTAATCACTGCGTTAACCTCGCGCCTTCATGAGGTGGCCTGTCCGCGGACTGGTCAGGAACGCAGAAAGTGCTTTTGACCTGCAACGATGGGACTTACTGAGGATCCTGTTGGCTGCGAGGAAAAGAGCACTTTCCAGGTGCGAGACTGCCGCATTGTTCCCGCGTGTCCGTGTTCAGGGGGACGGCCGCTAAGGGCAGTCCCGTAACTATGGGCACCGCTCGGCGATGTCCGGTTCAACCTACTTGATTGGGATCCGGTTGAGGTCGCGATTCGGGGCGCAATCGGACAATCAGATCTGCTTGTGGTGACCCACCGACCCCTGCCTTGAGTTACGGGACAACGCTTAGGTGGTCTCGCAGACCGGCTCGGTCCTGCTGGTGGAGACAATCCGCAAGGTGGGTCTTGACCAGGCAATATCCGCGGCGCTGGCGCCGTGGCGCAAACTGCGGCCCGTCCATGATCCGGGGACGGTCGTCCTGGACGTCACACTCGCGGTCGCGTTGGCCGGGGACTGCCTGGCCGAGTCGGCATGCCAGGGGCCGAGCCGGCTGTGTTCAGGCCGGTCGCCTCCGATCCGACGGTTTCCCGCCCCATCGACACCCTCGCTGCCATTGGAGAGAAGGCACTGCGTCGGTCCGCGACGCGCGGGCCGAAGTACGCAAACAAGCCTGGCAGTTGGCTGACCGGCAAGCGCCCGATGCCGACAGGGCGGTGACCGTCGGCCTTGACGGGGTGCTGGTGATCGCGCACTCGGACAAGAAGGACGCCGCGCCGACGTGGAAGCGAACCTACGGTCACCACCTGCTGATGGGGGTCGTCGACTACGGCTCGGGCGGCACCGGTAAGCCCGTGGCGGCCCTGCTCAGGCCAGGGAACGCGGGCTCGAACACGGCAGCCGGCCACTCACTGCCACCTGCCTAGCGCTGACCCAACTGCCGAAGAAGTACCGGCGCGGGCGCCAAACCCCTGATACGCACCAACTCCGCGGATGGCACCCATGACTTCGTCGCCTGGCTCGCTCAGCGAGGACGGTGGCTGTCCTCTGCGGTCGGCGTGGTGATCACCGAAGCGATCCACGAGCACGTACTCAAGGTTCCGGCCTCGGCCTGGACGCCGGCTGTCGAGGCGGACTGCGAAATCCGTGACGGCGTTTGGGTCCCCGAACTCACCGATGACGTCCTGGACGGCTGGTCGAGCAGGATGCGGCTGATCATCCGGAAGGAACGGCCGCACCCTGGAGCTCAGTTGCGGCTCACGGACGCGGACGGCATGCGGCTGACATGTTTCGCCACCAACACGTCGGGCCGGCCGATCGCCGAAGCACCTCGAGCCGCGTCGCCAGCTGCGGGCCCGGGCCACCGGCCTGCGAACCCCGCTCTGAAGCACACAGCCCAAAACCGGGTCTGCCTGGAGATCGTGCAGATCGCGTTGGACCTTTTGGCCGGGATGCCGATGCTCGCTCTGACCGGCAAGGCCAGGCTCTGCGAGCCCCGCCGGCTACGGCTCCGCCTGTTCACCACGGATGGACAGCTCGTCACCACCGGCCGCCGCCGGATCCTCCGCCTGGCCCGGCACTGGCCCTGGACCCGGCCGCATAACCACCGCCCTCGAACGGCTCGCGCCCCTGCCGAACCCGGGCTGACCAAGGGTTCTCCCGTCCCTACTACAGCAGCTCAACAGCCGGAGCAATGGAACCCGGCACCACCACGAGGCGACAATCGCGCCCTCGGCCTGCACAGCCTTCGCCCACGGCACGAAAACGGTCCAGCGACTCCATCGGCGGACCGTCACGAAATTTCGAGGTTAACAAGTGTGACAGTACAGACGCCTGCAACCTGAGGTTCCCCCGAGATGCGGAGGAGGTTGACAGGGGGTCAGATGGTTCTCATGAGAGGAACTCTGACCGTGGCTGCTCCCAGGAAGTACCCGCTCGAATTGCGTGACCGTGCGGTGCGGATGTATCGCACATCTGATCCGAAGCCGCAGATCAAGAAAATGGCCGTCGATCTCGGGGTGCATCCGGAGGCACTGCGCGGCTGGATCCGGCAGGCCGAGGCCGACGCCGGCGAGCGCGATGACCGGCTGACCACCGACGAACGTGCCGGGCTCACCGCGCTGCGGAAGGAGAACGCCCAGCTCAAGCGAGCGAACGAGGTCCTGCGAACGGCCTCGGCGTTTTTCGCGGCGCAACTCGACCCGACCCGGCCCAGGTGACGGCGCTCATCGCAGAGCACCCCAACCTGGGGGTCGAGTGCGTACTCCGGGAACTGCACATCACCTCCTCCACCTACTACCGCTGGCGCCGAGCCGAGCGTGAGCCGTGTGAACGGCGCCGCCGGGATACAGAGCTGACCGAGCAGATCAAGGAGATCCACGCCGATTCGGGCGGGATCTACGGCTCGCCGCGGGTGCATGCCGTCCTGAAGCGCGAGGGCGTCCACGTCGGCCGGAAAAGGGTCGAGCGCCTGATGCGTGAGGCCGAAATCGCGGGCGTCAGCCCTCGCCGCAAGGGCTTCACACGCCGGGATCCCAACGCCACGCTCGCCCCTGACCTGGTCAATCGGAACTTCACGGCACCCGGACCGAACCGGTTGTGGGTCACCGACCTCACCATGATCACCACCGGTGAGGGGCCGCTGTGGCTCTCCGCCATCCGCGATGCCTTCTCGCGGCGGGTGGTGGCCTGGGAGACCTCCGCCCGCGCGGACGCCGACCTGGTCCTGTCCTCGCTGGAGTACGCGCTCGCCTCCCGCGAGGTCGAGCCCGGCAAGCTCATCCATCATGCGGACCACGGCTGTCAATACACATCGATCAAGCTCACAACCCGCCTGGTCCGAGCGGGGATTGAGGGATCCATGGGATCCATGGGCGACTCGTATGACAACGCCCTCGCAGAGAACCTGTGGATGCTGATCAAGACTGAGTGCATCCGCGGCCGCGTCTTCGCCACCCACGCCGAGGCGAACCTCGCCCTGTTCGAGTACATCGACGGCTTCTACAACAGCCGGCGCATCCAGAAACGACTCAACTACCTGAGCCCCGTCGAGTTCGAAGAGAGACACTACGCCAACCAGGCAACGGCCGAACCAGTGAACCAGAAACCCCGTCAACCCGTACTGACCAGCTGATCAGCACCTCCCGCACACCGGGGGAACCTCAACCTTCGAAGGATCCCACGACTTGAATGAAGTCTTTCTTGGCCCCCTCGACAGGGACTGATTGTCGCCCAGGTGTCAATTGGGTTTCCCGCCCCATGGGTAATCATCGAGTGTAAATTCACGTTTCCCGTAACATCCTCGCTGCCGAAGCCTGAAACAGTTGGCCCATCTTCGTTCAACCCGAGAAAATCTAACCTGGGGCCAGCGAGACAGTCAGTACTGTACGCACTCTGCCCAGCGTCAGAGCCGCGGCCGAAGAGCCGCGTCGTTACATATCATCTAAAAACGCGCCGGGGCCCCCGCTCCACCCCGAGCGCGGATGAGCACAACTCCCAATGACCCTCCGTAAGAATGGTCCAAGAATTGTGACACGGCTTCCAGGTCGATGACCTGAACGGTAGATGCTTTCCACAGACCGACAAGAACCTTGCCTCGGGGACCGGGGCGACCTACCCAGCGAAGAGGAGGTGTGCGGTCCCGCTGATGCCGGGACGAGCCAAGGTAACGTGAGGGGCAACTCGCCGACCAGGACTAAATAAGGGACTATTAGGTCCTTTTGGTCGGACTGAACGGCCTCCCGCCGGATGCGATCCGTTGACTGTGGGAACCGGCGACGCCACTTGCGGACTATATCCAAAAATGAGTCTCTTCAGTCGCTGCAACAAGAACATAGTGCCCCTGAACTGCACTTACAGACAGAGGCTGAGAACCAAGGAGCGATGGAGCTCGATCGCTCCAAGCTAGCGGGCGGTCGTTTGATCACCAGCGACTCGAACCTTCACGAGCAGTGCACTCAAGATGAGGAACTTGGTCGGAGGCGGCGACGGGACTCCGGTCCCCACTTACCCGGCTGTGGTCCTGGTTGACGTTGGGGGGTTTGCATATCTCCACGCCAAGGCATCCGCAGGCATATTCCGGGCGGCGTTTACGGAAAAATTCCATCGTTAGAACCCGAGGTAAGCAGGACGCGCCACGAAACGCCCTACCACTCAGAACGGACCTGCCACAACGGGCCGAGGTCCGCCATGTTATTGCTTAAGACAATGGTTGAATCAGCTCACCACAGATCAATTCCCCTCCGACCGTGCGGAACTTCTCCTGGACCCTACTCCAAGGGACCCAGCACCGACTCAGATTTGCCGACCCCGGCCCCAAGCCAAGAACATCTGAATCAGACGGTCCCTGCCCCTGCTCAGCTTCCCCGGCAGAAGCTCAAGAGGCCCTACGCTCGGCCAGCAGCGCGCCTCCCTTGTGGCCCTCGGGCTGAATCCACACGCGACGCAGCCAACCTGCAGCTGACCTCCCAACCAACGAGGTACGCCTACTACCGCTTGAGGCGGAGCGCGCTTACATAAGAAGCGGCCTCCCGTACAGCAAGACAGCGCTACCTCGGCGATCTGTCCGATGCCTGCGGAGAACTCACGCGACCCCCTGCCAGCGTTACAAATTCCTGCGCCAGCGTTCGTTACCCCACCCATCACCTATGCGCCCAGACCGCAAACAAGACATCACCACCCACGCCCTCGCCCTCGTTGTCCCGGCTCCAACCGCCAGCAATCACGGCCCCGCGGGCAGCGCCCCTTCGACCAGCCTCCTGCCCACTACACCCACACATGAGCCCACGAAGACCACAAGTGCGAAGCCATGGAGCACGCCGTAGCCTGCGACATCGCCCAACGTCCCTTCGTGGCCGCGGGCTTCACGTCCAAGCGCAGCGCCGCGCCGCCGAATGCACCTTCAACCCGTCCACCCCACACCGCAACTTCATCCAAGGCCACGAAGCTTTCCCTTCACCGGGCCGAGGCCATGATTCACATCACTGCCGTCGAGCTCGTGCTCCACCAACTGGCCACCGGGGACACACCCTTCCGGTGACCTACCGGACCCAAAATCACACATGCGACGAAGCACTCAAACATCTACACAGAGGCGACCGGGCTCCCGTCTGGCCCCTGATGCGCAGCAGATCTCTGACCCGTCCATCGAGATCGAAGAGAACCCCCATCGAGCCAGGAACACATTTAAAAGCCGAACCGCCTAAGGGCTGTCCCGTAACCCTGGGCGCCGCTTGCCGATGTCCGGTTCAACCTACTTGGTTAGGGTCCGATTTAGGCCGCGATTCGGGGCGTAACCGGGCAATCAGATCTCCTTGTGGTGACCTACTGACCTCTGCCCTGAGTTACGGGACAACGCTTAGTATGTCGGGTCCATGCCGGACCTCTGCAACTGTCGAACCAAGCATCCCACCAACAACGGACGTCGTTCCCGCTCGATGCCCCGGCCCCACAGTCGCCGAGAACAAGGAGGACTTCCGGCTACCAAGTGCGTACTCCCCTGGCTTGGATCATGCCGCCACGACGTGGGGCCCCGTCGAGGCAATCGACACCCTCCCCATCCGCGGCCGCTTCAGGCCGAGGCGCCGGATTGCATCTCTGCCCCGACGACCAATCGGAAGGCTGGTACCGCTGGACCGCTACCTCAGAGCCTCCGAGCCGCGCTGCCGCACAGATGCCCGTCGGAACATGTTCAGGAAGCGGGCGCCATTTCAGATGGCCCTTGGAGCCGATCACCGGGCTGGGTTGTCGTCTCGGTAGCAGACTGTCGTCACGGGACAGCCCGATGTGAACAGCGGCAGCGGCAGCAAGCCGGCGCGATGACACTCTTTGACCAGTTCGGGGCCCGCTGGGCCACAGAGCGGCCATACAGGGCTTGAGATGCAACGGAGCCAGTAGGTCGGGCCATGGCTCTACCACGCGCCTCCCCACGTCCATCTCTCCTACGATCCGACCACCCTGCCAGTGGGGCTACTTTCGAGTTGGTGGGTGATTGCGCGTGTGGTGTTCTCGCTGGTGGGTGGCGTGATCCGGATGTGGTGGTCGTGGTCAGTCGGACGGTTCTCGCGCATCAGGCGTTCGTGGGGGTCTCTCGGGGGCATCTCGCCTCGGTGGTTGAGGAGTTGCCTGGCCCGTGGCAGGCCGTGGTCGAGGGGCGTCGTTATGAGGCTCGCGGCGGGGCCGGGTAGCGCGAGGCAGGAGCGGGTGTCCGGCATCGGCTGGTGTTCGTCGACCGGCTCGTGGCCAGGCTGATTCACTGGCGGCACGACGTGCCGCAGGCGGCGTTGGGGCTGCTGTTCGGCGTCGACCGCTCCACCATCACCCGTGCGATCGGCGAGATACGAGGCTGGCTCGCCGAGCGGGGATGCGCGGTCCCAGACCGGCCCGGCCTGCGGCTGCGGCTGCGGCTGCGGCTGCGGCTGCGGCTGCGGCTGCGGCTGCGGCTGCGGCTGCGGCTGCGGCTGCGGCTGCGGCTGCGGCTGCGGCTGCGGCTGCGGCTGCGGCTGCGGCTGCGGCTGCAGCCGCGGACCCTGGCGGATGTGTTCGCCTACGCCCAGGCCGAAGGCGTCCAACTCCGGTTGGACGCCACCGAAGTCCAGGTTCGCCGGCCCCCGGCGGCGGCAGGCGGGCGTTCGTCTCAGGCAAGAAGAAACAGAACACGATGAAGGCCACCGCCGTCGCCGGCCATCAGGGCCGCACGCCCTGGACCGATGCCCTGCGACCAGGGCGAACGCCTGACACTACCGCCGCACGCAACGAAAGCATCCCTCCCTGCCTCCACCACTTTCGCGACGCGGAAGTCCTCTTGGACGACCGCCGCCCCGGACTCCGTCACAATCATCCGGGCCAAGCGGTGACCCCGCCCCGGAAGGCAAACAAGATCAGTCCGCCCGAGGTCCCCGACGCCCGCCCACAACCGCGACACCAGCACCCCTCGAAGCGCATCACCGTCGAACACGCCCCCGCCGATCACAAACGCTGGAAGCAACCGATCCACCAGACCCACCGACGAGAAAACCCGCCCGCCACCTACCGGGCCAACGCCGGCCCCGACTCCAACCGCAACACCACCGACTGACACAAACCCCCAGGTCAGAGACCCACGCCTCCAACACAATCACGCACCAGCTCGTTAAGCATTGACGCCGGTGTCTTCCGTGAGATGCCCTGCTTCAGGTTGCTCGGAGGGGCTTCTGGGTCGCGTCCAAGGTGCTACTGCCGCCGAAGGGTTGTCCCGTAACTCAGCACAAGGCTGGCGAGGGTGCCGCTACCGGATCAGCCTGTCCGGGTCCGTCCGGATCTACAGCTCCGCTGAGGCCCTCACCAATTGGGGCGAACTGGACGCCCACAAGGCACTCACAGCAGTTACGGGACAGCCCTGAGTGTGGGCCGACGGTTCAACAATCCGTACTGCCATGGCACACCCCTGACCAAAGGTCCGTTCCAGATCGCCCCGGTGGCCCCGAGGCTGCCGCCTGTCTGGGGCGCGCACTCACCCCCCAGCGCGCCTGCGCTATCAGCCACTAGGGCCACAGGCCTCTCGGCGTAACAGCCGCGTCTGAGCACCAACCGAACGTCCGGCCCAGGGCACCGGGCCTACCCTTAAGGGAGCAGCAGGCCAGCCCATCAGATGCCAGCTGGATCGCGGCCGGGGGTCCCTGGGCGTATAAAGAATGATCGATCCAGGATGAAACAGCCTGCCGCCGCGGGGGCCACAACACGGGCCCAGCAGCTACACACGGCATCGGAGGACAAAGTGAACAGCAAAGAGCACACAGGCGTCTCTCCCGAACACATCGAAGTGCGAGAGGACACCGAGAATCGGTACTACGAACTACTCGTGGACGGCGTCCACGCCGGCTTGATCGTCTACGAACGGAAGGGCAGCCGACGTTTGTTGACACACACGTTCATCGTCGAGCAATTCCGTGGTCGGGGTTTCGCGAAACGACTCGTAAAAGGAACTTTGGACAACATCCGAACGCATCACGAGACGATCACAAATCACTGTGGTGTCGTAGACCGTTACATCCGGGAGAATCCTGAGTACGCAACTCTCATCGATCCTGATCAGCCCGGCAGCTGGAAGGTCGCTTCCGGACCTGCTGCAGGTAAGGCGGACAATCCCTCGAATCCCGACTGACAACCGCCCCGACACCATTACTCAGAGCACCCGGTCGCTGCGAAGAATCCTTCGTTGACCGACACGCGACGGATAGAGATCGAAATGGTGGCCCCGAGGAGCCGCGCCGGGGCGGAGCAAGGAAACAGCCAAGTCAGCGTCAGCTATGCGATTTCCCGAATATCCCAGCCTGGTCCACGGACGTGCACGTCAGAGTGACAGCGGTTGTCAATTGCCGTCGCATCAGGTGATGTTTTTAATGAACTCCGGGGGATCTGATCCAACATCGGAGGGTTTCTGCACGCGCTCGGCTGGGGGCCCAGCCGAGCGCGTGTGCGACCGGCAGTCTTCGCAGTCGAGCGCGGAGATCGCTGTCCTTGGGGAAGCACTGTCAAATCCAGGCATTCACCTTCTTATTCGAGCCTGGCTGCCGGGGGCCGCTACCTGCCCTCCCATTACCGTTTTCGTGGCTCCGCAATGGGGCCTCCGGCCTTCGGGTCCGGCATGACTTCCCCCTTTGTTGTTGATGATCCGGGGGGTGTCACCGGGCCCGGAGGCATCGACGGGCCGCTGATGAGGGGCTTGAGCACCGGCTTCACCCGAGCCGGAAGAGCTCTCCGTAACGTGGGTGTGGCAGCTCGATGCCGAGGCAAGGCCGGACGAAAGCGTGACCGGAGGGGCCTGCACGTGATCGAAACCGGCGACATCGACGTCTTCCTCGGCCTTTACGTCGGCAAGGGCGAACACCACGCCACCGCCGTCACCCCGGCCGGGAAGAAAGCCTTCGACAAACGCCTGCCCAACACCGAACCCAAACTCCGCGAGCTCTTCGCGAAACTCCAGGCCAGGCACGGCACCGTGCTCGTCGTGGTCGACCAGCCGGCCCCAATGGGGCCCTGCCACTGGCGGTCGCGAGGGACATGGGCTGCCCCATCGCCTACCTGCCCGGACTAACGATGCGCCGGATCGCCGACCTCTACCCGGGCGAGGCCAAGACGACGGATGCCTGGGACGCGTTCATCATCGCCGATGCCTCCCGGGCGATGCCTCACACGCTGCGGGCCATCGACGGCGAGGACGAGACGATCGCCGAGCTGGAGATGATCGTCGGCTTCGACGACGACCTGGCAGGCGAAGCAACCAGAGTCGCAAACCAGCTCCACGGCCTGCTGACCCAGATCCATCCGTCGCTGGAACGAGTACTGGGGCCGCGGTTGCAGCACCCGGCCGTCCTCACGCTGCTGGAGCGGTTCGGATCACCGGCCCAGATCCGCTAGGCCGGCAGGCGACGGCTGGTCACCCTGTTACGGCCGAAAGCCCCGAGGATGGCCGAGCGGCTGGTCGAGGAGATCTTGCCGGCCCTGGACGAGCAGACCGTCACCGTTCCAGGCACCGAGGCAGCCGCGCTGATCGTCCCGAGCCTGGCTGGCTCACTCGCTGCCGTCCTTGACCAGCGCAAACTCATGGTCGTGAGGATCGAGGAACTCCTGGAGGACCACCCTCTTTCGAAGGTCCTGACGTCCACGCCTGGAATCGGCGTCAGGACCGGAGCCCGCATCCTGATCGAAGTCGGTGACGGCAGCACGTTCCCGACCGCCGGTCACCTCGCCGCCTACGCCGGTCTCGCGCCGGCAACCCGCAGCTCGGGCTCCTCAATCCGCGGCGAACAGCCATCCAGGAGAGGAAACAAGCAGCTCAAGAGGCCCTTCTTCCTCTCCGCGTTCGCAGCCCTGGGCGACCCGGCATCACGGGCCTACTACGACAAGAAGAACGCCCAGGGCAAGCACCACACCCAGGCCGTGCTCTGCCTCGCCCGACGACGGGCAGACGTCCTCTTCGCGATGCTCCGCAACGGAACCTTCTACGAACCTCAACCCACCAAGTCAGGCTGAATCGCCGCGAGCCCGCCGTGCTTCGGCCCACAGCCGCTCGAACTCCTCGGCGGAGATCTCGGCCGCCTGCGGCTGGTCCTGCCAGCCGTCCATGGGACCCTCGGCGAGAACGCCGTATTGCCGTTCATAGCGGAACATCGCCGCGAGATCTGCATGATCACGCAAGTGCAGCACCTCCTCCAAGGAGGCCGCCGTCACCGGACGCGAGTCCTGCCCCCGGACCTCAACCTGTCGCGCTGCCCAGCCTTCGTCATCGGCCTCGAAATACAGCCACAGATCTTCGTCCTCGTAGTAGGTGCGGAACCAGGTCGCCATGCCGCCATCCTGACCCACGACCCTGACCAAAGAGATAGGGGCACCCCTCCACGCGGGAGCAGTGGGCCGCTTCAAGTGCTCATTCTTCGCTGGGTATCGGTACCAGTACAGAGTTCAGCTGCGCTCGACGGCCGTTTGGGGTTTCTGCCTGTTCGTCGGCGATCTCATCCCCCGATCCCGACGTCGATCGCGGAGCTCACATTGCTGCCGAGGGCGATTCCACAGGCCCCGCACTCCCACTCCCGGACGGTGGGAAGATCCGGCCCACTCTTCCTCGCAGCCCACCCAGCAGGGCTGCGAGGAAGAGAAGAACCCGCCCACCCGAGTGAACGTGCAGCCGCCCGTACCGGCCGCCTGGTACTGCAACACCGTCACGAACGCCGGCCGTCCGGCTCCGTGCACGGCCTCTACGGGGCGAGTGCAAGCGAGACTGCTCACGCGCCGGCCCTCCACGCTGAAGGAAGTACCAAACCTGCGTTCGAGGAGCGGGCTGACCACACAGACTCGGTTGCCTTCAATGCAGCCCAGGGTGCTGGACTAATAGGGCCGAAGACCTCCCAACACCAGCGTGCCTTGATACGGGCAAGCTCTGCAGGCAGCTTCAAAATCCGCCTGTACGCGGACGGGACCCGCGGACGCCAGTGCTTTTGGCGTTCGCCAACAGCTCGGCGCCGGCCACCGGCCTGGACGTCCTATCTCAGTGGTTGTGGAACGAAGCACTTGCCCAGAGCACGGCGGACCGCGCTCGTAGCGTAGTGGTCACCTACAGGCGTACCGCTCACCTGCGAGGGCCTGGACGAGACGCGAGATCGCGCCGACTCACAGAGGCCGACCAGCGGTGTCCGACCTTGACGACGTTGGAACTTTACATAGAGCTCCACTGCCGACCCACGAATCGGGGGCCGCCACGCAGTGCCGTGGAGCTTGGGCTATGTCCAAATGACAGCTAAGGGCTGTCCCGCAACCCTGGGCACCGCTGCCGATGTCCGGTTCAACCTACTTGGTTAGGATCCGGTTTAGGCCGCGATTCGGGGCGCAACCGGACGATCAGATCTGCTTGTGGTGACCTACCGACCTCTGCCCTGAGTTACGGGACAACGCTTAGAAGTTATCTCATTTGGCTAGCCTGCGATAACAGATGAGGATCGCGGCGATACCTGCGAAGGCGAGGAGGTGTTCCGCCTTGCGTTCGTAGCGACGGTGGAGACGGCGGCAGCCTGCGAGCCAGGACATCGACCGTTCCACGACCCAGCGGTGGCGGCCCAGACGCTCAGACGATTCGATGCCTTTGCGCGCGATGCGAGGAGTAATGCCGCAGCTGCGGAGCCATTGCCGCAGGTGACGGTAGTCGTAGCCTTTGTCCCCGTGAAGCCTGCCGGGCTTTCGCCGACGCGGTCCGCGACGGGAGCGGATGGGCGGGATACCCCGCACGAGCGGCTCCAGCCCCTGGCTGTCGTGCATGTTGGCGCCGGAGATGCCCACCGAGAGCGGTAAACCGGTGCGTTCGGTAATCAAATGGATCTTCGACCCGTACTTGCCGCGATCTACAGGATTCGGGCCCGTCAGGCCCCCCTTTTTCATGGCCCGCATGTTCACCGATTCGATCGCGCACCGCGACCAGTCAAGTCCTCCACGAGGACCCAGTTCGTCCAGGACCAGGCGGTGCAGCTTGCCCCACACCCGAGCCTTGGACCACTCAGTCAAGCGCCGGTGGGCCGTCGGCCCCGACGGGCCAAAGGATGGCGGCAACTGAGCCCACGTGCACCCTGACGTGGCAACAAACACGATCGCCGCCAACACCTCACGGTCTCCATGCCGTCGGCGACCGCCGCCCTGCGGCCGAACCGGAGCCGGCGGCACCACCCGCTCGAACAGCTCCCACAACTCATCAGGCACCAACCGCTCCACAATCCCCACGACCCAAGACTATCCGGCCCGCCAAATGAGATGAGTTCTCAGTCAAGGGCCTCTTGCCCCGACAACTGTTGGATGGCGAAGCATCCGCAGACAGGATGTAGACAGCCCGCCGATCCGCTCGTGTTTGTCTAGCCAGCATCAGCCATCGCACCCCGAGTGGTGCAACGCGGCAGCGGGGCAGGCGCCGACAGGCCCAGAACAGATCACAGTGAGCACGCGGGCGTGGTGCCATCGGCATGCTCAACAGGGCTGCATCTGGTGTTTGTGCTCCCGTCCTCTCCTTCCACGTATGGAGCGCCCGCTCGGCACCGCGGCGGCAACTCACCACCCCCGACGCGGAGGATGTACCAACGCGATGATTGACAGCAATGACGCGCAGGGCGTCGCCCTACTGCTCGCTGTCTCGCCTGCCAACAAGCATCGTCTCGTAGACGCTGAAGCGGTGCTGCCTGCGATGGCTGCTGTGCCGCCTGCGATACTGACCGGCACGAGAATGTCAACTCTCATTGAGTTGGCCAACCCTTTCGAACCGCAGGGCGTTCTCGCTCGCCTGCGTGCAGCCGCAGCGGCTCCATCTCCACTGGCCCTCTATCTTGCGGGGCAGATCCAGTTGGATCGCAAGAGCGGGGACCTCTACCTTGCCCTGGCTCGAAGCACCCCGGCCTCTATGCGTTCCACAGCCCTCCCGTGGAAATGGCTCGTCGACGCCCTCAGACAGCGGCCCTACGGAAGCCCGACCACCGCTTTTGTAGATCTGACAGCCGAGCCCAGTGCATGGGATGCGCTTCAGAAACGCGCCCTCACAATCGGCGGCGACGTGATACTCCGGGGACGCGTGGGACGACCTCCATCTCGCGGTGTTGCTGAGCCGGTCTACCTAAAGACCTGTGCGGCCATGCTGAAGAGCGACCGGAACATCGGGCTTGACGAGCTACACGAGCAGGCCGTGGCCCGCCTCCGCCCCGACAACAGCCTCATACTCAGCGACCCATCAGCCGAGCTGCCCCGGCCGCATGCCACTTCCAAACGCCCAGGTCAGCATGCGAAAACGCCAGGTAGCAGCCACCCAGATAGGTCTGCGACTGCAGGAGACCCACACGCGCAAATCCTCTCTGCTGCGAGGGCGGGGCGGCATAGTGAGGCTGCGGACATAGTCGCGATGTGCGAGAGCACTGACATCCGCCTGCACGGCACAGCCTCCTTGGAGGCCGTCCACTGGGTTGAGGTACGCGCCGACCTGGCCCGGTTGGCGGGTGATCCAGCCCGCAGCTGTTCCCTATGGCTGGCTGCGGCCAGGACACGTCTGGCACTCCACCAGGAGCTCGGCGCCAAAGAAGTGGTCGACGCGGTCGATCGCGCCCACCACCAGTGGGAAAGAGTAGCCAACGCGTCCATCATGCGGTCCCTCGCAGCGGAACTACTCCTGCTTCGCCGGCTGTTTCCTGGGCGCGCGGGAACACTAGCCGCCATTCAACGCAGCCTTGACAAAATCGAGGAAACGCCCTCCCGAAAGCCCTCTCGGGTGAAACGGGCCATCCATCGGCCCCTCGGACAGACCCTGCCTTCGGGCATGAAGGAACTACCGAGTGAACCGCGGCCAGCACGCGCGTGAATTAACAGGCCATATACGCAGCACCGCCAAGTGAGCCCTTAGCGCGAAGGCCACGACACGTGGGGCAGTCGGTTTGCATTGGACAGGACACTTGCATCCCGGTCGGATCCGGCCGGGCCCACGCGCTTTCGACGTGCAAGTTCGGCCCAAACCTAGCACGAACGCAGGCGGACCCCGGGACCGTCCGAGAAAAATTGGCCCAGCCCTGCCAATCCAGAAATTAAAAAGCCTTCTGATACGGGCAGCCCGTGTATTCCCCCTCCCGACCAGATGAAGGATCGACGGTGCGCCGCTGTGCCTCTGCCTTCCCGAAGCACAGCAAGAAGGCCCGCCAAGCGTTGACCCGTAACTCAGGACAGAGGTCGGTAGGTCACCAGAAGCAGATCTGATCGTCCGGTTGCGCCCCGAATCGCAGCCTAAACCAGATCTAACCAAGTAGGCCAAACCGGACATCGACAAGCGGCGCCCAGAGTTACGGGACAACCCTGAGGGAGCCCGCCGACCAACACATAGACGATCGCCGCGAGGACCGTCATCATCGATGTGCGCGACTCCGCCGCCCTGTGGCCGCACACGGACCGACGGCAGCAACGACTCCGCTATCCCCCACAGCCCGTCCGGAGTAATCCATACGCATCGGCTCTGACTTGATGCCTACAATCGACAAGGCAAGGGTGCTTAGCCACATAACGCAACCAGCGATTAAAAGCAGTGTTCCGAAGACACTGAAGCAGCGGCAAACAACCCGAACCTACTGCACTCCCCCAGTCTGAGCCTTCGACTAACGCCCGGCCCCAAAGCGGCTCCGCCATCCGGAGTCCCGATTCTCCGTCAACGGCTAACCCGCCACACGTACCCGCAGCAGGTACACACGCTACGCCCACCAAACTCCTCGCCAGTATGGGAAGCTATGCCCTATCGACCCTGCCCTGCCGATCGACTATTGCGGCACACCGCGCCGAGGCGAGCAAACCCCCCGCTTACCTGCGCGTCTTCGGGAGGGGATCCATCCTGGCGGGGGAAGGTGGGTGCCATGAAGAAACTCGGTCTGCCGGAACACATCCGGGCGTGTCTGTTCGACCTGGACGGCGTCATCACCAAGACCGCCGTCGTGCATGCCGCGGCCTGGAAGGAGATGTTCGACGAATTCCTCCGACGACGTGACGGCGACGGCTTCCGCCCGTTCACCCCGGACGACTACGACCGGTACGTCGACGGCCTGCCGCGCGCCGACGGCGTCCGCTCCTTCCTCGCCTCCCGCGACATCGAACTGCCGGAGGGCAAGGACAGCGACCCGGAGGACAAGGACACCGTCCACGGACTCGGCAACCGCAAGAACACCCTCGTCCTTGAGAAGATCCGCACCGACGGCGTCGAACCGTACGAGGGCACCCTGCGCTACGTCCGGGCCGCCCGCGAGCTCGGCCTGCGCACCGCAGTGGTCTCGTCCAGCGCCAACTGCCGGGACATCCTGCGGTCGGTGAACGCGGAAGACCTCTTCGAGGTCCGGATCGACGGTGTCGTGGCCGCCGAGCGGCGCCTGCCCGGCAAGCCGCGGCCGGACACCTTCCTCGCCGCCGCGCACGACCTCGACGTCGCGCCCGGGGACTGCGCCGTCTACGAGGACGCGCTCGCCGGCATGGACGCGGGCAAGTCGGGGCACTTCGGCTACGTCGTCGGGGTCGACCGGGTGGGCCAGTCCGACGCGCTGCGCGAACACGGCGCCGACATCGTGGTGAAGGACCTCGCGGAACTGGGGGCGGACGCGTGATCACGCACTCCAACTACACGGTCGAACCCTGGGTCCTGCGCGAGTCCGGGATCAACCTCGACGTCCTGCCGCAGAGCGAGTCCGTCTTCGCGCTCTCCAACGGCCACGTCGGCTGGCGCGGCAACCTGGACGAGGGGGAGCCGCACGGTCTGCCCGGCTCGTACCTCAACGGTGTCCACGAACTGCACCCCCTGCCGTACGCGGAAGCCGGGTACGGCTACCCCGAGTCGGGGCAGACGGTCATCAACGTCACCAACGGCAAGGTCTTCCGGCTCCTCGTCGACGACGAACCGTTCGACCTGCGCTACGGCGACGTCCGCTCCCACGAGCGCGTCCTCGACCTCAAGACCGGCCTGCTGCACCGGACCTGCGAGTGGGTCTCGCCCGCGGGCTGCGCCATCAGGGTCCGTTCGACCCGCCTCGTCTCCTTCAGCCAGCGCTCGATCGCCGCCGTGCGCTACGAGGTCGAGGCCGTCGACGCGGACGTACGCCTCGTCGTGCAGTCCGAGCTGATTGCCAACGAGCAACTCCCCGGCAGCGACGGCGATCCCCGCGCGGCCGTGGCCCTGGAGTCGCCCCTCGTCTCCGAGGAGCACTACGCCCACGAGGGCCGATTGCGGCTCGTGCACACCACGGCACGCAGCGGGCTGCGGGTCGCCGCCGCCGCCGACCACGGCATCACCGGCCCCGACTCGACCCGTACGAGCAGCGAGAGCGGCAAGGACGTCGGCCGGGTCACCATCACCACGCACCTCCAGCCGGGCGAGGTGCTCCGGGTGGACAAGGCCGTCGCCTACGGCTGGTCCTCCACCCGTTCCCTGCCCGGCGTGCGCGACCAGGTCGACGCGGCCCTCGCCCAGGCCGTCAGTACCGGGTGGGACGGGCTCGTGCGCGAACAGCGCTCCTACATGGACGACTTCTGGTCCCGCGCCGACGTCGAGGTCGAGGGCGACGAGGAGATCCAGCAGGCCGTGCGTTTCGCTCTCTTCCATGTTCTGCAGGCCGGTGCGCGCGCCGAACAGCGGGCCGTCCCGGCGAAGGGACTGACCGGCTCGGGTTACGACGGGCACAGCTTCTGGGACACCGAGATGTTCGTCCTCCCGCTGCTGACCTACACGGCCCCGCACGCGGTGGAGGAGGCGCTGCGCTGGCGTCACAGCACCCTGCCCGCCGCGCAGGACCGCGCCGAACAGCTCGGCCTGGAGGGCGCCGCGTTCCCCTGGCGCACCATCGAGGGCTCCGAATGCTCGGCCTACTGGCCGGCGGGCACGGCCGCGTTCCACGTCAACGCGGACATCGCGAGCGCGGCCGTACGGTACGTCAGCGCGACCGGCGACGAGCGGTTCGAACGGGAGATCGCGGTCGAACTCCTCGTGGAGACAGCCAGGTTGTGGCGTTCTCTCGGCCACCACGACCACCACGGTGTCTTCCACATCGACGGGGTCACGGGCCCGGACGAGTACAGCGCGGCGATGGACGACAACACGTACACGAACCTCATGGCGCGCGCCAACCTCCACGACGCGGCGGACGCGGCGGAACGCCATCCCCGGCGGGCCGCGGAACTGGGCGTGGACGACGAGGAGAGCGCCGCGTGGCGGGATGCCGCCGACGCGATGAACATGCCCTACAACAGTGAACTGGGCGTGCACGAACAGCACGCGGGCTTCACCGGCCACCAGGTGTGGGACTTCGCGGGCACCCGGCCCGACCAGTACCCGCTGCTGCTGCACTTCCCGTACTTCGACCTCTACCGCAAGCAGGTCGTCAAACAGGCGGACCTGGTCCTGGCGATGTACACGTGCGGTGAGCAGTTCGACGCGGACCAAAAGGCGCGCAACTTCGCCTACTACGAGCCGCTGACCGTTCGTGACTCGTCCCTCTCCGCCTGCGTGCAGTCGGTGATGGCCGCAGAGGTCGGCCATCTCAGGCTCGCCTACGACTACTTGGTCGAAGCGGCCCTCATCGACCTGGAGGACAAGGAGAACAACACCCGCGACGGCGTCCACATCGCGTCGCTCGCGGGCACCTGGATGGCGCTCGTCGCCGGCTTCGGCGGCATGCGGCACCGCGGCGACAAGCTGGAGTTCACCCCCAAGCTCCCGGAACGGCTGCGCAGGCTCGCGTTCAAGGTGCACATCTTCGGACGCCGGCTCGCGGTGGAGATCAAGGCAACGGGCGCCACGTACACACTCATGGAGGGCGAGCCGCTGACGCTGAAGCACTGCGGCGAGGAGATCACGGTCACCGTCTCCGCGCCGGTGGAGCGCAAGCTGCCGTCCTGGACGGTGCACCCGGCCCCGCTCCAGCCGCCGGGCCGCACCCCCTCACGCGACCACGAACCGACCTGACAGAGGGGACTGTCCAGCGAGTAGCTCCGTTCCGTAGTCGGTGGTACCGGCAGGTGACGGACATCGTTGGCGTTATGTCCGGGATGCCGACTCCTCTGTGGCAAGGCTGTCTTCAGGGCTCCCGGCGCTGGTCATCGAAGATGTGGCGGACGACGGTGAGGTGATCCGGGTCTTCGCCCGGACCCGGGATTTTTTCCGGTGCCCTCCCCGCTGCACCGATATCCCGTCCGGACGGTGGCAGGTGTCCCGTCCGGACGGTGGCGGGTGTCCCGGTGGACGATGCCGAGACCGGGAAGGCGCCACGTCCTGCACAACCGCGCGGCCGCCACTCTGCAAGCACGGCCACGCGAGAGGAAAGGGGGGCGAGGTGGAGTGCCGGGACGCCTCGCCACCTACGCCGAGGCGATCCCCCGGGCCCCGCCCAACGCGGTGCAGGCCAGCGATCGCCGCCAGCTGTAGCAGAACTTGTACGACAAAGCCCTCGCCGAGATCCGCACCCACGCCCCCTGCCGGGCCACCATCAACCCGCACCGCCCCGGCCCAGCGGGGATACGAACCGCTTGCGGTCGAGGTTCATCCGGTTGCGGCAGGACGGGCTGACCGATGAGCCGCGTCCCGGCAGGCCGCCCTCCATCCTGTTGGACCAGGTCGAGGACGTGCTCACGGCGACGCTGGAGTACGCTCCGGGCCAGGACACGCACTGGTCGCGGGCCTCGATGGCGAAGCACTCCGGGTTGTCGAAGTCGACCATCAGGCGGACCTGGAAGAAGACTGACCTCAGGCCTCATCTCCAGGACGCGTTCAAGCTCTCCACCGATCCGCAGTTCATCGCGAGGGTCGTCGATGTCGTCGGCCTCTATCACCATCCGCCCGAGAAAGCGGTGGTGCTGTGCGTGGATGAGAAAAGCCAGGTCCAGGCGCTGGACCACTCCCAGCCAGTGCTGCCAATGATGCCCGGCACGCCCGAGCGGCGCATCCACGACCACTACCGGCACGGCATCACGAGTCTGTTCGCCGCCTTCAACACCGCCGACGGCAGCGTCATATCGGAACTGCACCGCCGACACCGCGCCATCGAGTTCAAGAAGTTCCTGGTCACGATCGACAAGGTCGTGCCAGCCGGCCCCGACGTCCGCCTGATCTGTGACAACTACGCCACCCACAACACCGCCGAGATCAAGACGCGGCTCGGAAAACACCCACGCTTCCACGTCCACTTCACCCCCACCGGCTCACCATGGATGAACCAGGTCGAGCGGTGGTTCAGTCTGCTGACGGACAAACTCATCCGCCGCGGGGTGCACACCTCCACGAAGTCCCCGGAACAGCACATCAGGACCTGGATCGCCGGATGGAACGAAAGCCCCAGGCCCTTCACCTGGACCAAGACCGCCGACGAGATCCTCGACTCCCCCGCCGACTACCTCACCAAAATCGCACCACAGAGCAGCAGCAACCAGCCACAGACCTAAGGGCTGTCCCGTAGCTCTGGGCGCCGCTTGCCGATGTCCGGTTCGAATTACTTGGTTAGGATCCGGTTTAGGCCGCGATTCGGGGCGCAACCGGGCAATCAGATCTGCTTGTGGTGACCTACCGACCTCTGCCCTGAGTTACGGGACAACGCTTAGCCTCGCCATTTCTGGCGCAGAACACTAGCACCGTCTGCAGGACCGGACCGAGGCGGGATCAGCCCGCCCGAAGTCTTGCGGGCAGAACCCCGCAAGTCACGGTCTACTGGACACGGAGGACTCCGCGATCGATGCCTCGCACGTCCGGTCCTCCGAGACGGCGTGCCTTCCATCAGCCATCGAACCCCCCGCCTCGCTTGACGAGAAGCCAGGGGCACTGCCATGCCAACGGAAAGCAAGCCGCTACGCCTCGGAAGGGGCGTGAAGTAGGACTTTAGGCGATCGTCCCCTTGACTCCAGTTCTCAAGGATGCACAGTTCCGAGATCTCAGGAAGCGATAGCGTCAACCATTGGACGCTTATCCCGGTGAGACCCTGGCTTGCATCCGGCAAACGGACCTGAGGAATCCCGTAGGGTCGTCATCGCGGTTTGGAGATAATCACGATGCCAGTTCGCCGGGGCGCACATGCCCTCAGTCGGCGATGTCATCTCTTGCCAAGCCATCCAGAGACTGTAGAGGTAGGCGATAGCATCGACGTGTAGCCACCATCGCGTGCACCAGGGCGACGATGAGGTGTGCTCGCCCACGTAGACCGGTACCAGGAGGTCCTCCACCCACGTAACCAAGTTACCTAGCGCCGCGTCGAACTCTTCACCCTCTAGGAAAAGAATGAAAGCGGGACGCACAGTGAGGCTCGATGCGAGCTCCGATCCGACCGGTGTGTCTGAGCTTACTTCTGTCACAGCACGCTCCCATCTCTACGCCATCTGCATTGTTTGTCTAGTATGGGCTGCGTCTCGTCAACGCCCCCTACAGTAGGACAACGCGTGACTTGCGAAGTCAGTTCAATCTCTCCCCTGCCGTAATGCGATGCCACGCTCTGGCATGAACGTGACGAACCGCACGAGCCACTCAATCGGGCCGTGCTGGAACCGCCGCAACAGTAGTTGACTGAGGTAGAGGCCACTGATGTATATCAGTACGGCTGCGACGAACGTTCCGAAGGGGCCGACACGCCCATACAACCCCGCCCCATACCCCGTGAACATGAGACAGAAAAAGAGTGACTGCCCTAGGTAGTTCGTCAGAGACATGCGGCCTCCGGCCGACAGGAGCTGCATCACCCATTCGAGCTTCCGGAATCGGAGCAATGACAAAACCCCCAGGGTGTAGGCCGCCGTGAGTGCCGGTGCGGTCAGTACCTCGATAGCCAAGTGAACGAGGTACTCCTTTCCAGGAGTACGGCGTGCCTGATCTGCAGCCAAGCTGTAACTTCCTGCCAGGCCAACAAACAAGCACGCCCACATCGTTTTCGATGTAAATCGACGGCACGTGCCTCCCGATTCTAGGACGTGCCCTCTACCAGCTACAAGCCCTGCAATTAGTGCTGCCAGGACGTCGGGAGCCATGACGATGTCCCCAGTTATGCGCCCCGGAATCTCACGGACCCGCGCTGCGAGCGTACTGACAGCGTTCTCCCTGTACAGGGCTACTGCCGCGTGAAAATCACTGGCAATTGGCGCCGCACCCCCGCCCTTTGACAATAGCGCTGAGGATAGGATCAGTGCTGTCGTGAACATTAGGCAGGCTGCGGCGATTCCTATCGATGTGCGCGTGGTGGCTCGGTGCAGGGACGCCAGAGTGATCGCCCCGAGTACCGCGTAGGTCGTAAGGATGTCCCCAGAAAAAAGGAAGAACATGTCTGCGACGCCCAGTATGAGGAGGGTCGCTAGTCTCCGCGCCTCACGGGCTGGGAACCCCGCTCCCCCGTACGAGGGGGACTCGGTTTGAAGGATGTAGCTGTACCCGAAGATGAACGCCATCAGGGGATAGAACTTGGCGTCAAAAAAAAAGTTACTACCCACGCTGCAGCTTTCGTGGCAGTACTAGCGCCAGCGGAGGCGCCCACTGCCGTGACCGGGATCCCAGCGATCGCCTGAGCGTTACAAATTGCTACTCCGAGCAGCCCGAAGCCTCGGAGGGTGTCCACGGTTGTCAGTCGAGCATTGGTGACCTTGCGAAACTTTGCCGGCTCCTGCCCGCGCGTACAGCGGATGTCACGTGATTCAGCTAGAGCCGGGCTTTCTGTCATGAGTGCTGCTCCACGGGAACCCCGGTCAATGTCGCGTCGATGTGCGTGTCCTTTGCGATAGCACGCTGCGTGATAGCTGCTGCCTCGGCCTTGGCGGCGCGTGAGATCTCGCCCGCGTTCGGCTCCTTGTACCACGGTCGGAGCTTTATAAGAGCTGGCCTTATCCCGGTGGCGAACAACAGAGCTGTCCCCTTGGGCAAGGCACGGATGGCATCTGGAGCGAGTATGGGATCCAAGCGATAGGAGACGGAGGTAGATGTCCCGTCGCGGCTTCTTGAGATGCTCTTTGTAGCAACGTCATTCTGTCCGACCAGTTTTGATATCTTGTCGACGAAGTCAGCGTCATCGAGTCCCGCCCCGAGCAGCTTGATGGTCGCAGCGCCCCACATGGCGTCCATGCCGGCTTCTCCCCACACCCTGCTCCCCTGCCGGTAGCTCTGAAGAAGGGTGACCACGTTGATGCCTCTGGACCCTAGGTGGCTGTAGAGGTCCGGTAGGTCTGAGATCCGGCATACGTTCGCTGCCTCGTCGAGTACGGCCGTCATAGGGGGGTCGAGCCTTCCGCCCATTTTTTCACCAGCGATCACGCCCGCGCGCATCGTCACATCCGCGAGGCCGGCGATGACACCTGCGGCTGATCCGCCACCGTCTTTGGACAAGAGGAAGAGGGTGTCCCTCCCCAGTACATGCCTCTCCGGTCGAAACTGGGGGCGGTCGGGGTCGGGCGTGACCCAGGCCAGGATCTCAGGATCCAGCAAGCACGCGACACACTGGCGGGCGGTTTCGTAGATTCCGTCCCTGGTTTCGACAGCACCGAGGGTGGTGCCACGCAGCTGCTCGCTCATCGCCATGAGTCCAGCGTCCTTGAGCAGGTCGATGGGCGTGCGGTCCGCTGGGTCGGCAAGCCAGGCGAGGAGTTCTTGCAGGGGTGCTTTGCCGCGCGACGCCGCGAGAAGCATCGCTGTCAGTGTGTTTTGTGCGGCTGAGATCCAGAAATCCTTCTTCGAGGCATCGTCGTTGACCGAAGCAACGAAGTGTCCAGCCAGGCGTCGTGCCCCCTCGATGGTCGAACACTCGGCAAGAATGTCCCACCACATTGCTCGCTCCGTGTGGGCAATTCCTTGTGGATCAAACGTCCACACGGTACCAACCTTTGCTCGCTCGGCTGTTGTTGCCGCGTAGACGTCGGATTTGTTGGACGTAAGGAGGACTGCTCCACGTGCGCGAAGTACGCGCGGGATGGCGATTCCGGTGGATTTTCCAGCTCGTGGTGCCATCAGGTCGAGTTCTACGTCCTCGAAAGAGGATCGGAGCTCCGGTCCGTGCGGTGCCAGGTCACCAAGCAAGTTGCCGGTTTCATCGGGTGGGAGGTCCACCATGCCGTTCAGTGACGGGCGAAGGTCACGGGCTCTTTCAGCGATTCCCTTGGGCGCTAGGGATGCCAGTTCCGTAGGTCCTGCCAAGCCTTTGGAGGCTGGGGTTCGGTTAAGTACGGCCCGGACCACGCGGAAGACGATGTATGCGAAGAGGGATGTGACTGAGATAATTCCGATTACAAGCACTGCAGTTGGCACGCCCGCCCATAGGGTGGAAGGACCTGCGGTAACCAGTGAGAATGCGGTCGTCGGCGTGAATCGTGGAGGGTGCCAGCCCGCACCCCAAGCTAGTGCGGCCAGTGTGCCCCCGACCCACACCAGGGCGGTGGCGAACCAGACAACCCCCGCTATTGCCACAACAATCCAGGCCATGACTCCAGCTGAGTCGAGGCCACCGGGATTTCGTCCGCTCATCGCACGCCCCCCCTTCCTTCGGGCTTTACAAGATCTGCTCCGGTCCAGCGGGTGTTCGTGTTGTGGAGCTTCTTCTCCACATCGGTGATGGTGGCGCGGATCGGGATGCCCGGGCGACCGCCGACCTTGATGAGGAAGCGTCCCCGTCCAGGCGGCTCCTCCGTACCTTCGGTCGCGGCCCAACCAGGTGGGGAAGACCACGACGAAACGAGGTCGATCTCGCGTTCCGACAGCCCGACGATCTTGGCCAGGTCAAGCATCTCGCTACGCGGCAGCCCCGCGCAGACAACCATGCCGGCGCGCTCGACGAAGCCTCGGGCCTTGGCTCGATCGGCATCTGTACCGAGCGCCTCTGCGTCTTTCAGTGTGTGAGTGATTTTGGCATCCCCCAGCCCGAGTGACCGGTTCAGACGGGTCAGTGCGTCGATGCGGTCGACGATTCCAGTAGCCGCTCGCAGCGGCCTCCACAGCTCGTCGAGGACTGTGAAGAACCATCGCCTGGGGGTAAGCCCCGCATCGGCGAGGGCGTGCGAGGCTGCCACGCTGCCCAAACCATCCGACCAAGCGGCCAGCATGGCGGCGGCTGTGAGTTGTGTGTCTGCCTCGCCGATCCGGGAGATGTCAATGCATACGGCAGGAGCCGCCGGGTTGATCCTCGTCGAGGTCTCCGACGCGAAGGTGCCCCCCAGAGGACCGTCGAGAATACCCAGGAGCGACCGGTGTAGCGGATCAACGGCGTCGCGGTAGCGGTCCTCGTTACCGCGGTCGAGTGTCACTGCTCGGATCCGTTCGGGGCCCTCGTTCAAGAGCGCCAGCAGATGCGGCAGCAGTGGACTCTGGCCTGGTGGCGTACGTTCTCGTAGCAAGTGAAGAGCGGCTGACAATACGGACTGCTCGTGATCAGTCATCGGCTGCCCGCGCACGATCGCCACAAGAGCGGCCACCATATTAAGAACACGACCGTGCGCCTCCGCGAGTAGCTCCGCGCCGGCGGTTCCCCCGATCCTGCGGGCTGCGGAACCTACGGCACCGGGGTCAAGGATGTTGATTCCCCCGACGCCACGACCGATGGAGATCACCTGCCCTCCGAGGGCCCGGACGGTATCGGCGTAGTCGGGCTTGAGGTCCCCCAGAACCAAGGGCACCACGCCCATCGCAGAAAGGCCTATGAGCATCCTGTTGATGAGTGTCGACTTGCCGAGCCCTGGCATCCCGAGCATGAACAGTGATGGGTTGGATATGTAGCGCGCCCGACTGAACCAGGACAGCGGGTCGCCGCAGACTGTCGCGCCGGTGTAGAGGTGCTGCCCGAGCGGGACCCCGGTCATGGGGGCACCCGAGCCGGCGCTGAAGGGCCAGAGGCCGCAGGCCTGGACAGTCGTTGCCCGCCACAGAGACGGGGGCGTGAAGTTCCCGATGTAGCCGCCCCCGGGGCCGCGCCATCCGCGCGTGGTCTCAGCGCTACCGCTCTTACCAGTACGCTTCACAGCGCCTCCCTGAGTGCGCCCGGCACCAGCACGTATTCCCAGGGAAGAATGCCCACGGGAAGTGTGCAGCAAAATGCCGCCGCCTGCATGCGATCTGCTGGCCGGAGTGAGAGCCTTGCGTTGGCCTGGAGGTTGCGAACCAGTACGTTGGCGTCGGGGAGCTGTTCCTCCGAGTCCATGGTGACGGTGACCATCAGCGAGAATTCGACGAGGCCCGCTCCTGCTGCCTCCTCTGTTGCTGTCTGCTCGGCCGCAGCGACGGCCGAAGCGGCGCGGGCGCGGACGAGCCCCTTGCCGGAGCTCGCCATGAACTGGGCTGTGCGCCGGTCTGCCTCGACGATGCGTGCCGAGGTGGCCGGGTCGATCGGTCGATATAGGAGCGTGACACGCTTACGGCACGTTCCTGCCGCGGGGTCCAGAAGACCATGCAGAACGTTCGAACGTACGGTGCCTCTGGGTGCCAGTGAAAGCATCCAGGTTCGGGATACGGCGGAATCATGGTGATAGGCGCCGACGGTCTCAACGGCGGCCGTAGGCCCGGCGTCGTCCCATTCCAGCCCCGTGCGGCCGTGCTCGGCTCGCGCGTTGAGTATCGCCGAACTCGACGCAGGGTCATAGGCGACCCTGACTGCTTCTGCCACGCGTTCAGCGGACAGGGCCATCGCGGAGCCTCCCCCCGCCTCAACCAGCCCGGCCAGGAGCCCTGGGATGCGGACGGCGAGGTCGGTGATGACCTCTTCACTGCTGCGCTTCTGCCCGGCCTGAGCGCCGTATGTGAGGCTGACGTAGGTGTACATCTCCGAGGATGCCGACGGATAGGTCTCGACGACCTCTTGCAGGACTGCCCGTGCCGTGGCCGGTGCGTCCGGGACGATCCGGGGCAGCGTCTCGAGTGCGAGCCTCATACCCGGGTCGGGTGCCGTCTCGACGGTTACGGACGCACCGCGAAGGTCAGGCTCATGGGAGAGGCGAGAAAGCCACTGCCCCCAAGCAGCCACCCACTGGTCGTTCTGCTCCGGGTCGACGAGGGACCCGCCGTCCGGCTCGCATCCGAGCACAACGGTGTAGGTGTTATTGACTCGGTGGTGGACCACTCCGAAAGGGCGATCGTAGGCGTCGCGCCCTTCGACCAGAGTGACTCGGGTCAAGAGGCCCGGTGGTCTAAACTTTCCGCCCGGGCGAGGCGAGAGCGGCCCGGAGACATAGAGCGTCGCCTTTTTCCGCTTGCGACGCAGCCAGGCGACCCTCAGAGCGACAATCTGATACACATTTCGGCCGTCTTGTGTGCGGATCATCAAGGGAAGAAGCGAGACGGCGACAGGCACCAGGATTGATAGGGCAGCTACGAGCGAGATGAGCGAGGCGATCAGGGTGGCGACGATGCCGCCAAAGGCTACGAAAGTGCCGAGGAGCCCCAGTGAGCCGAGCCCAGGGCGTCGGGGCTGCCTCCAGTTTCCATATGTGGGTTGCACTGTTGCGGCCGAAGCTGTCATAACCCTGGCCCTCCTGTAATCAGTCGTGATGTTCCACTGCGGGGTACTGTTTCCGTTAGTTGTGGCCGAGTTCGCCGTCAGCTCCCTCAACTGACGACTCGATGAGTCTGGACGCGTGCATGAGCGCCGAAGTGGCTACGTTGGCGGACGCCATGCCAGAGCCTGACCCGCCAGGGTTGAGTTGGGGTGAGGTTCCCCCACCCCCGTCTCCTCCGGATTCCGCACCGCGTCTGCTCAACTGGGAGTCCCCGCCCGCTCCGCCAGTCCCGGTGACCCTGCCCCCGCCAGAGCTTCCGCTTCCCCCGGCGCCACCGCCGGCAGATCCGCCCCCACCAGCAGCCCCCGTGGGCGCACCGCCGCCACCGGCGACCAGCCCGCCTGCCTTGGCGGCACCGACCGCACCAACTGCTCCGGTAGCCAGACCGCCCGCTGCGGCGAGGACTTGCCCGGCCCCCATTCCGCCACCGAGTGCGGCGGTAGCAGGGGCAACAAGCTTCAATAGGGCGGGCAGTGCAAGTGCGGACAGCAACAGCACACCAATGCCGGCTATTTTTTCCTGCTCTGCTCCATTTTGGCTCTGCCCGTCACTGATCATGGCTGCGCCGGCGTAAATCACGAGGGCAGCTGCGGGTTTGTACAGCAGCCACGCTGTCATCCAACCGATGTGCTTGCGCCACCAGGAGCCGCCCCACCCTGTCATCGAAGCTGCTGCGGCCACAGGCAGAGTCCCCAGAAGCAGGATCATGATTCCGAGACGCACGTACATGAGGATCGTTTGCACGATTGCCGCAATAAGGAGGAGGAAGGCCAGGATGAGGAGGAGGAAAGCCTGCAGGCTGCCACCGCCGCTACATCCCACGTGTTGCAGTGTCTTGTCCGCACCCGTCTTGAACAGGAAGTCGGAGTACTTGTCGGAGAGGCTTGCCAGTCCGCCCACCACTGTGGTGGCTCCGCCGGCTACCAACACCACCCTGAGGAGGCCCTTGAGCGCGGTGGTTCCTGCCTCACCCCGACGCTCGATTGCCATGCGGATCGCGGCGAAGAGCATTGAGGCTATAGCGGTATACACCACGATCCACTGTGTCTGACCGCTGATGTCCTCGTAGGCGCTTGGGTCGGGGCTCAGGGTTGGAACGCTGAGAACGAGGTCGCCGAAGATGTCAATGGCAGCTGACATGACGGCTTCCGCGATCGCCTTGAGAATCGTCCCGATGGGGTCGCCAAGGAATTGAAAGAAACCCTTGACGACGTTGGCCGGATTCCCCGCATCACACGCCACCCTTACCCCCCCAAGGCACGTATCCAACCGGTGAAGCCTCCGTGGAGACCGGGGTGAACAACTCTCCGTCGCCACTCGGGTCGATCTTCCAGTCCCCTTCAGCCCACTTCATGCGAACTGTTGTCGAGGCGTACCCTCCCGAGCTTTCCATGATCATCCCGACAGTGGCCTCCTTCTTCGAGTAGCCGTTGACAGAGAACCCGTAGTAGGGGCTGAGGGAGTACCCACTGACAGCCTGGACAAATTGGCGTTGAAAGACGAACTGGTCTTTCCCAGAGCCAGGAACCAACTGCCGGTTCGCCACCGGTTTCCAGTCGGCAGTGCTCATGTGGGCAGTGATCGCGTGCGCCGCCATCACGGCGCCCATAGGGGTCCTCGAGAAGCAGGTCCACACAGGCCCGCGCCGCTGGCGTGGGCCGGCGCTGGGAGAAACCGGCACTCTGGCACCATCCACCGAGACCCATTCCACATCGGCGGGAGCGTGGGCCGGCAGCTTCTGTTCACGATCATCCGTGGAACAGCCTGGCGGCCGTGTCGCCGCCGGGTGGACTGCGGCCTTGTCAACTCCCTCGCCACCTTCAGCAGATGTCTCGCCGTGGGCTGACAGGGCGAATACCGTTGCGCCGAGCAATAGAGCGAAGGCCAGTACGCAGGCGGAGAAAAACCAGGTGCGCCGCCCCTTAAGGTCGACATGGCCACTCTGTGACTCATTCGCTGCAAGAATGCGACCCATTTCATTACCCCTCACTGGAAGACGAAGTTAATGAGGGGTCCTGCCGTTGCCACGAGTACGCAGCCGCAAAGCACCATTCCCAGCCTGCTCATGTGCTCGGAGCTCTCGCCCCTCTTCACCGATATAGCCATCATGGAGCCTGTGACAAGGACCCCGGCAACGCCCGCCGCCGTCCCTGCCCACGCAGCCAGACCCAGGACTGTGTTCACCTTCGCCGTCAGTTCCCCGGGAGCTTGCCTCGTCGGGTTGGGCACTGCTGCAAGATATTCAACCGGAAGGGAGGCTAGAATATTCGACGCTGCCATGAACATAACTTCTCCTTTACTGGATTCCGAGAGGGCCGAGAAAGCTCACCAAAGGGCCGGCCGTTGTCGCGAGAACGCATGCTCCCAAAACTGTTACAAGTCCGCGGAAGTATCCGGCCCCCTCTCCGGGCTCCCCGCTATTCAGCCGGAGGGCCAGTTGTATTCCCACCATGATTACGCCGGCAACGCCGGCAGCACTTGCACACCAAGCCAGGAGGCCAAGCAGCGTGTCAGCGCTTGTACCGGCAGGGTTGAAGTGCCCTTGGTCAGCCAGAATTTCAATCATTCAACAAGTCCTCCCTTTCTCGCGCTGGTCCTTGCGGCCAACTTTTGAAGTTCCTTGGGAAGTTCGCGAGGTAGTTCGTCGGTGCGAAGAGAGGAGATCCATGAGAGCCGGTGCACATCGGCCACCGACCGCAGTACGCGAATCCTCCGCTGCAGCTGGACAGGGAGACGACCGGGCGCATCCGGAACGAGTACCACCCCCAGAACCCGAAGGTCAGGCGCGTTCTCTCCGTGTTTCAAAACGTTCAACATCTGCGAAGTAGCGCGCAGCCCGGCAGCGTGGGTGCGAGCGACGAGATAAACGGCGCGAGGATCATCTCCTCTGGGCCACCTGGAACCTATGTCCACCCCGCCGAGGAGACGTGTCAGTGTTGTGGCGCCCGCGCCCCCGTGGACACTGAGCCATCCCACTGACCCGTGCGTGCGACCCGCACTCCGCGGCGGCCTTCGAGAGGCAGCGGGTGCGGGCATCCGCTGGCGCTGACCACCTATGTCAGCTTCTCGGCTCGCCGGCTGGGGCGGGGCCTCCCGCTGGTGTTCCTCGACCGCCCGACTCTGGGGGGCTCGGGGCTCGGACGGCCCGCGCACCCAGAGGTCAGGACTCCTGGACTCGACGACTATCGCCTCCACACCCGTTGCCTCCTCGCATGTGTCTCGACTCCCCTGGTAATGACACCCGTTGAACCCGTCTGGCCTCGCCCGCCGTCACGGTGTACAGGAGCAGTCGCCCTGCCAGACACCACGACGACAAGGACCCGCCTTAGGTTCAAGGTGGCTTGCGATGGGTGCCTGAAACACACCGGAGAGGGGACACGAGTGGACAGCGAGCCAGGCCAGCAAGGAGGCGTGAGAACATCAGCAGGGACGAAGGCTGCCGTGGGTGCAGCGGGTTGCGGGTGTCTGGCGATACCCATGACGGCGACACTCGGAATAGTCGCCGTGCTCATCATCGGTGGGCTCGGGGTTCTTTTCTACCCGCTCGTCATCCTCATCCTCATTTTTCACCTCGGGGGTTCTACGGGGCAGTCCGCCGATCAAGCCAAGGAGTCAGTCAAATTGATTGAGGGTGATGGATCAGGGAGCCTGGCGGTCGACGCGGTACCGGGCAATTACGTGGATGCAATCCAATCTGCGGGCCGGCAGTGCAAGGAGATAGGCCCAGTGGTGATCGCATCACAGCTAAAGGTGGAGTCTGATTTCGACCCAAACCATACCGGAACGGACGGAACGCAGGGGATAGCAGGACTGTCTCCCAGCGTTTTTCAACAGTACGGATCCGACACCGACAACAATGGGAAAACCTCCATCTTCGACGCCAAAGACTCCATCGCCGCGGAAGGCAAGTACTTGTGCGCACTTGTCGATCAGGTAAAACCGTACGCAAACGACGGTTCATTTCAGACCTCGAACTTGTCTCTCGCACTGGCCGCGTACCGCGTCGGTGCCGACGCGATCAAACAGGCAAATGGCATGCCTAGTACGGACGAGGCCCTCTCGTACGTGACTTCAGTACGTGACTGGTTCCCCGAGTTCGACGGCCTCTTCCCGCCGCTCCCCAATCCCACATCGACAGGTCAGACCCCTACGCCCGCCCAGCCAAAGCCCACAGTTTCGGCACGTTGAGTCACCGCATCGGGTGGGGCGGTCGCTCATGACCTTGAGGCGCTGGGTTCAAACTAGGACGCCGTCCCTGCGACGGCGCGCTGTGCTGCTCGCGGAGCGGACTCGCTCACCTGCTGAACTAGGCGTTGGCTCCCAATCACCGCGATGCGCATGTCTCATCAGAAGCCCCCCGTATACCGTTTGACTGGCAAAGTCCGGGATCACGCTGCTCGCGGCCGGCCTTGGTGGCATCGAACCCGACACCCTTGGCCGGCAGACGCGCCTGTACCGCTCCTGGTCAAGGAAGCCGCCCCGAGACACCCCGGTAGAGGCGGCAGGGTAGCGTGCCAGCAACCCTTCTCTAAGATCGAGCCAGAGCACACCACGCCGAGAAGGTTCAGGCGTCCGCTCGCCCATCTGCAGCGCCCAGCCCAGGTTGCAAGACATGCGGCCACCCTCTGAACTACCTGCTGAGACACGTAGCGACCGATTAGGAAACCAAAGATGCTTCCTCTGAAAAACTCTACGCAAGTCCGCAAAGCATCCCTCAGCAAGCCTGACAAGCAACAGGACGGCAGGAGCGACTTGCGTGTCTTCATCACGGAGGAAGGCGCCCTCCTGCTGAACGATAAGCCTTCTCAGATCGGCTCTCCCGAACAGTTTCACGACATCATCCTCGATGCCGCGCAAAGTGAGGCACAGCGCAGGGGACGGCCGGTCACGGTCTCTATCGACGACCGCCAGGCCGGATACTCAGCCAGGATCACCGTAGACTCGGACGGCTCCAGCCAACTGACGACCGGACCAGACCTCGACAGCCACGATGGTCATGCTGCGGAGGAGGCCTCTGCCGAGGAGCAGCCTTCGCCCGTCGCCGTGAGCATGCCCGGCGGCGAGGAGGCCTACCAGACGGATAAGCCGTCTCCCCGTGTAGCCGCCGAGGGCGAAGCCACGCCAACCGAAGGTGGCCAGGGTTCTGGAGAGGTGCCGAATCAGGACAGTCAAGGTACCGAGGAGGTGCCGCATCAGGACATGGAAAGCGCCATCGGGGAGGACGCGAGCCAAGTCGAGCACCTCTCATTGATCTCCACTCGGAATCCGAAACGGTCTATGACGCCCAAGGTGCCCACACCTGACGCGTCCCCGACCTCGTGGGGCTTTCCCGAGGCTCGAGACACGTCGGTCGTCGTGAGTCCCGCGCCGGTCAGGGATCGACGCACGCACACGGGTCGAGACTGGCTACTGGATATCGAGGACTTGGTCGAGGCCAGGGTCGAGGAGGTAAAACAGCTCTACGGGGAAGACCACGTAAACGCCTCAGAGGTCTTTGGCCTGGCCGGATACCTCGCTCACATGCGCAGTGACCAGGAACAAGCAGCCAGCCTGCTCCTGGAGGTCGCGCGGATCAGGCAGTCCTCCGGTGACACGCGCGCTGTTGATGCACTGAAGTGGGCAACCGCTGCGTGGCTCACGCTCAAGCCCTTCCAGGCACGATCGCACCTGGACACCCTCTTGGACATCTGGGAGAGGCTGGCAGAGGAGGGCCTCACCGATGTCGACGAGGTGGTCTACGACTGCGTACAGCAAGCCAGCGAACGCCTGGCCCGCCTGCTCATTAATTCTCCCGTACGCGGAGGCAGTTGATCGGACAGCGCCGCTATCCGCAGACGGGCACAGCCTTGACAAAGACAAGTCGTTCGAGTCCGTTCCGTCTGAACGTCGGCACAGTCAGGGAGCAGCCTGGTGGAGGCAGCGACTGCGCCTCGCCCACACGACGGGCACTGACCACCTGCCCGTAAACGACGGGACTGACGGCGCGCCAGGCGTCGTGGCTGGGGAGGACCGACTCGATGTTGCTCCGTGTCCAGACCGGCGGAACTACCAGATGACGGTGTCCCACCTGGTGAGCTCGAGTATTCGTTTGTAGGGGCAGCAGGGTCAGGTGACCGAGGAAGGCGATGTTCAAAGCGGCGTTGAGGCGGCAGCGGCAGCATCGTGTTTTCGATTACGCCCTGCTGACGCCCTGTTCATTCGCGGCGTTCCATCTCTTCTGGGGCCGTGTGGTTGCTACGCCATCGCCGCGAGTTCAAGCGGGTCGCATGTCTTGTCGGCATGAGGTTCGCGGGGCTTCCGCACCGCAGAGTTCGCCGTAGACACACCTCTTAGAGGTCCTAACAGAAGCCTCTGATGATGTGGCTGTCGGTTCGGATGCTCGTTGGGTTGCGCGTGGGGAAGAGGGGGTCGCGTCCGTGGATCGTTTCGGACGAACTGTGGCCGTTGATTGAGCCGTTGGTGGCCGGACCGGGTCGAAGCCGGTGTCCGGCAGGCGGCGGGTGGCGGACGGGCAGGCTCTGTGCGGGATCCTGTTCGTGCTGCACACCGGGATGCTGTGGGAGTACCTGCCGCAGGAGTTGGGCTTCGGCTCGGGCATGACGTGCTGGCGATGGCTTGCAGCATGGAACGAGGCCACTGTCTGGAACAGACCCCGCATCGTGCCACTGGCCAAGGTCCGGGCCGCCAGGCAACTCGGCTGGTCTCGGGCGGGCAAGTAATTCCTCCCATGTCCGGGCCGCTCGTCGGGGCCCAGAGCGGTCCCGGCCTCGTCCGCGCACGTCCGGGCAGCAAGCACCACCACCACCTCCTCGTCGACGGTCAGGGCATACCACTCGCGGTGTCCTTGGCCGGCGGAAACCGCGGGCGACGTCACCCAACTCATGCCCCTGCCGGCGAAGACCCCGTCGGTGCCGGGCCCCGTGGGGCGAGCACGGCGACGGCCGGACACCCCGCCCGAAGACCGGCGACCACGACCACGACAAGTACTGCCAACAGGCCCGGGCTCGCGGCATCAAACCAGTCATCGCCCACCGCGGCTTTCCCTACGGCCCCGGCCTCCACGTTCAAAGCCGGGTCATCGAACGGACGATCGCCTGATCCACCGATTCCGACGTCTATGTACCCGCCGGGAACGACACAACATCCACGAAGCCCTCCCCAGCCACGCCACCTGCCTCACCCGACGAGTCGTTTGTAGCAGCACAGGGCGGCGGCGAGTCCAAGAACGGCACGGTAGTTGGAGGGTTGGCGTTCGTAGCGTGGGCTGAGCCGACGGTATGTCAAGCACCGGGTTTCGTGGAGAGTGGGTTAACTGGTTTTCTGGAGTGATGCAGGGGGTTCGGCCGCATTGTGGGCGGCCTCGCGTTCGGCCGGGGTGACGTGCCCGAGTTCGCCGTGCAGGCGGCGCTGGTTGAACCAGTCGACGTACTCGGCGACGGCGATCTCGACGTCGTTGATCGAGGTCCAGGGCCCCTTGTTGCGGATCAGCTCGGCCTTGAAGAGGCTGTTGAATGCCTCGGCGAGGGCGTTGTCGTAACTGTCGCCCTTGGAACCGACTGAGGCCACGGCCGCCTCGTCGGCGAGGCGTTCGGTGTAGCGGATGGCACGGTATTGAACTCCGCGGTCGGAGTGATGTGTGAGGCCGGCCAGGTCGGCGCCGGTGTGCCGGCGGCGCCAGATCGCCATCTCCAGGGCATCGAGGGCGAGATCGGTGTAGAGGCTGGTGGCGACCTGCCAGCCGACGACCATGCGGGAGAAGACGTCGATGACGAAGGCCGCGTAGACCCAGCCGGAGAACGTTCTGATGTAGGTGATGTCGGCCACCCACAGCTGGTTGGGGGCAGTTGCGGTGAACTGCCGCTCGACCAGGTCGGCTGGACGGTCGGTCTCCGGGGCGGGTCGGGTGGTGCGCGGGCTCTTGGCCCGGATCACGCCGCGAAGTCCCGCCGATCTCATGAGGCGTTCGACCGTGCATCGGGCCACCTCGGCTCCCTCACGCCGAAGGGCGGCGTGGACCTTGCGTGCGCCGTAGACGCTGTAGTTGTCGGCATGGATGCGGCGTATCTGTTCGGTGAGTTGCTCATCGCGCAGGCTACGGGCTGACGGCGGACGGGTGTGGGCGGCGTAGTAGGTGCTCGGCGCGATCGGCGCGTCCGTCTCGGCGAGGACATCGCAAATCGGCTGGACGCCGAACGTCTCCTTGTACTGGTCGATGTAGGCGACCTTCATCGCAGTGGACGGTCCAGCTCCGCGGCGAAGAAAGCCGAGGCGGACTTCAATATCGCGTTCGCCCGCCGCAGTTCCTTCACCTCCCGCTCCAGTTCCGCGATCTGAGCAGCCTCCGCACTCGTTGTGCCGGGCACGACGCCCTCGTCGATCTCGACCCGCTTCACCCAGCCGCGCAGGGCCTCGGGGTGCACGTCCAACTGATCCGCGATGCGCTTGATCGCACCGGCCCGACCAGCCGGGTCTTTGCGGGCCTCGACCGCCAGACGCGTCGCGCGTTCACGCAGTTCGTCGGGGTACTTACGGGGAGCAGCCATGATCGGCATCCTTCCGGGTCTTGACGATCTCCATCAAACCCGGGGCGATTCAGTAGCCGGACAGCCACTACATGGTGTGCTCGATCACCTACCCTTCGGCGTCCCAGCCGTTCGCTGAACTCGATGCCTTTGCATGCGATGCGGACTCCGATGTGCTTGCCCCATAACCATTTCCGCAAGTGGGGGACGTCGTATGCCTTGTCGGCGTGGAGGCGTTGGGGCTTGAAGTAGCGTCCGTGGTAGGGGTCGTGTCTCGTTTGGTGACCCATGATCATGGGCTTCAGTGCAAGGCCGTCGTGGACGTTGGCGGCGGAGAGGCCGACGGCCAGGGGCAGTCCGTTCGCGTCCGACAGGACGTGCATCTTGGAGCCCGGCTTACCTCGGTCCACGGGGCTCGGACCTGTGTGTTCGCCCCCTTTTTTGCCCGCACGTGCGCGGAGTCGCGCACGACACGGGAGACGTCGATGAGGCCGGCGTCGTCCAGCCGGTGCAGGACCGCTCCGTGCAGGCGGCCCCAGACTCCTGCTCTCGACCAGATCATGAACCGTCGATGCACCGTCGACTTCGACACCCCGAAACACGGCGGCAACGCCCGCCAGGAACACCCACCGACCAGTACATAGATGACTGCCGCGAACAGCGTCTCATCAGGCGTGTCCTGCGTTCCACCGCCCTGCGGACGCACTTTCGACGGCGGGATGAGAGGCTTCGCGGTCCCCCACAACCTGCCCGGAACAATCCAACTCCACGTCCCCTGACCTATGTTGGACAGACCTACCCAGCCTCACGACATAGGACACTGTCTTAGGATTCGCAGGTCGGCGGTGCCCGCACTAGCAGCATCGGCCGGGCCCGGGCGCGGCAGTTCACTTGGAAACCCAGGGCGAGTATGAAGTGTGTATGTTAAATGTACGAGGCTTTGGTTGACTCTTCACGTACCTTGACGGGGACACCGCGCCGTTCGGTGGTGCCACGCGAGAACATGCCGCAGATACACAGGACACCGCCGGTGGGGGTGACTTCCGAAACAATGCACTCGTCAGCACTTGCGCAATGGCTCCTGGCTGCCAGCATCTGCGCTACCAGGCGGGGGCGCCGGATGCCTTCGATCGAGTCGGCCCCGTGGTCGTCTCATCAACTCCCTGCTGACTGCGGCAGTCATGGGGTGCACACGTCACACCTGTCCATGCCGGGCTGCCCATTGGCTATAGACGTAGCGCGACCGCTGAAGGATCCGAGAAGAT
Source organism: Streptomyces sp. NBC_01497 (assembly GCF_036250695.1). NCBI lineage: Bacteria > Bacillati > Actinomycetota > Actinomycetes > Kitasatosporales > Streptomycetaceae > Streptomyces > Streptomyces sp. NBC_01497. The sequence continues at coordinate 265,601 of NZ_CP109428.1, forward strand.
GAGCAACGTGTCACGAGCGCCGAGACGCGGATGGACGGCGCTGGAACGCCTTATGACTCTTTCGAGAGACAGGGCCGACGGATCGAGCGAAGATCTAGACGGCGAGGCAACAGTTGACACTCTGATTGATGAGGTTCCCAGCGGACGCGCGCCGGGGATTGCGACGGTACACACCACACACACTGCGCCGGTGACGCCAAAGCTGCACGGCGGCGGCAGCGTGGGTTGGAGCAAAAGGCGAGAGGTGGTGGTCATGGCTGCGGCGTGCGCAGCTGCCGCTACTGCCGTAGCAGCTGTAGCCTTCGCCATCCCCCTTATGAGGGGGGGGCAGGGCGACCACGTTGTCCAGACAGCTGAAGCCGCTACCCCCCAAAGCGAACCGAGTCCGATGACGTCACCGAGTAACACCGTCAGCCCTCAGCCCAGTGACTCGGGCACCCCATCTCCACACCCCCTTAGCCCGCAAACGCCTCTTAACCGGACAAAGGCCCTCCCCACCGCACCCGTCGAGCACGCAAATGCACCTCAGGCCTCGTCTCATACGCAGGCTGCCGCTCCTCCGCCGCCAACAACCCCGCAGCCCTCATCTGTCGCCATCCTCGGGTACGGATCGGGGCGATGCATAGCTCCGCCGGCCGGAAGTGCGGCAAATGGGACAGGACTAGATATTTGGGATTGTCAAGATGCTCCCCAGCAGCATTGGCAGTTCCAGGCCGACCTCACCGTTCGCGTGATGGGCAAGTGTATGGACGTCGCAGGCCACTCGGGTATTTCTGGTGCCGCCATCGTATTGGCAACTTGCGACGGCAGCCCATCTCAGAAGTTCGACCTCAACAAGTCCCTCGACTTGGTCAACGTCGTAGCCGACGAGTGTGTCGACGTTCACGGCGGGGCGACTAAGTCCGGCTCGCCCCTCGATCTTTGGCCATGCAATGGCCACTCCAATCAGAAGTGGCGGACGGAGGGTTTCGCCCATAACTGACGGTACTTAGCTTGTTCTTTATCTACCAGGACCTGCCCGGCTTGCCGATGGCCTTGAGGATCTCGGGGCGTCTGACGGTTTTGCCGACGTCGTAGCGGGGTGCCCGTTGTTTGTTCTTGGCGCCGGGTGGCCGTCCGGGACCGGCGCCTCGGGGTTTGGGAACACGGGCCGGGCAGGCGAGGTGAGCGCGGATGTTTCTGAACCCCCAGCGGACCCGGGCCGGGGTGAGCCGGTCGGAGGCGGTGGGTTTCTCCCAGGGCCGGCGGAGGTCTTCGGCGAGAGGCCGGGCGAGTCGGAGCTGGGTGTGAGCGACGATCAGGAGCCAGGTCCAGCGGTCCGCCGCCTCGGGAGTGCGGAGCTTCGGAGCGGTCCAGCCCAGGGTCTGCTTCGCGAAGCGAAAGGTGTGCTCCAGGTCGAGCGGCGGAGAAACGCCTGCCAGAAACGGTCCACGTCGTCCGGTGTGGCACCGGTCTTGGAGGACCATAACCACACCGGCGGGGCAGTCCGTTCCTTCGACAGATGCTCGACCTTTAACCGGATCAACGTGCCCTCAACCAAGGGGAGTTCACCATCGTGGTCGAGCCAGGAGGAGCAGTGGGTGAGCCGGGGGTGGACCCGGTCCCATGCCTGTGTCTCGGCCTTGCCGTAGTTGGTGGTGGCGGTGACCGTGGTGATCGCGGGCTCAGGCCAGGTGTCCGGCTTGCTGAAGTGGAATTCCGGGCCGTGCTTAGGCGGCCGGCCGCCCTTCGGGTCGTAGACACGAGGCGGCTTCGGCAGTCGCATGACACGGTCGGAACGGACCCGGCCGACCAGCTCGACGGGCAAGTCGCGCAGGGGCCTTGACCCCTGATGTTGGACACACGAGACACTGGATCCTGCGGATCTGAGAACGGACATCTCGTGGTCATGAAGAACTACCCGCCGGGGTTCAAGGCGGACGCGGTCGCGCTGTACGAGTCGCGGCCCGACGCGACGATCAGGTCGGTCGCCGCCGATCCGGGGATCAATCCAGAGACCTTGCGGAACTGGGTGAGGGTTGCCGGAGCAAGCCGTCCGCGGGGATGCCGGACGCAGGAACCGGCCCAGCCGCCGGCCCCGCTGGAAGCGGAGAACGCGGCTCTGCGGAAGAAGATCCGCGAGCTGGAGGAGGAACGCGAGATCCTCCGCAAAGCGGCGAAGTATTTCGCCGGGGAGACGCGCTGGTGAACCGCTTCCAGTGCGTCGCCGACCTCCACCGCCGCTACGGCGTGAAGCGGCTGTGCAGCATCCTCGGCGTGAGCCGCTCGAGCTTTTACTACTGGCGCCGGACAGCCGAGGCCCGAGCTGCCCGGCAGGCGGCCGACGCACAACTGGCCGCCCGGATACGGGTGGTGCACCAAGAATCGGACGGCACCTACGGAGTTCCGAGAATCACCGCCGAGCTCCGCGAGACGAGCGGTGAGGCGGTCAACCACAAGAAGGTCGCCAGGATTATGCGGGCGTCCGGGCTCGAAGGGGTCCGGTTGCGACGCCGGCACCGCACCACCGTCCCCGACCCGGCCGCGGCCAAAGCACCGGACCTGATCGGCCGCGACTTCAGCGCCGAGAAACCCAGCACGAAGTACGTGGGCGACATCACCTACCTGCCCATCGACGATTCTGCTACCTGGCGACCGTCATCGACCTCGCCTCACGCCGTCTGGCCGGCTGGGCCATCGCAGACCACATGCGCGCGGATCTCGCCACCGACGCTCTGGCCGCGGCGGTCCGCACCCGCGGCAGCCTCGCCGAATCAATCATGCACACCGACCACGGAGCCCAGTACACGAGCAGGGCCTTCGCCGAAGCCTGCAGGTCAGCAGGGGTTCAGCGAAGCATGAGCGCGGTCGGGTCCAGCGCGGACAACGCACTCGCCGAGTCCTTCAACGCGACCTTCAAACGCGAGACACTGCAGGGACGAAAGAGCTGGCCCGACGAACGCCAGTCCCGACTCGACGCCTTCAGATGGCTCCACCGCTACAACACCCGACGCCGACACTCCCGCCTCGGACAACGATCACCGATCGCCTTCGAGAACGCCCTCCACCTCACACCAACTACGCTGGCACCAGCCGCATAACCCGTATTCAGGATTCGGGGTCAAGGCCCCCCGCCATTTCGCCCCGTTCCTGAACCGCCCCACGACACCCTCGAAGTGCGCCCGCAGGTTCTCCGCATACGGCCTGTACTGACCGGCCGGCAGGAACGAGGAGGTGAACTCCCATTCGGAATCAGAAAGTTGACGCCGAGACACCCCATCGTTCTACCTCAAGACCCCGGCCTTACCGAGCCAGGGCGCCGCCGATCCCCGCGTCACCACACATTCGAGTCCGGCCCTCACCGCCCAGGCTGCGGGACCGGTATCCCGGGTCTTCATCTGATTCCCCAGCCTGAGGCGGCCGGCTGCACCATGGGGAATGCCGGGATCCGTGGTGTCCGTCCTGAGGGGGCTACTGCGCCGGCTCGGATGGAAGACTCTGCACACTTCACGACCCTCCCGGGCGCGTCATCACGGCCAACGGCGGGGTACAGAGCCGTGATCCGCCTCAGCTGTACGAGCCCAGCCTGGCTATCAGTCCGGCGATGGTAGCCCACTGCGGTGGGCGAGGGCGACAGCCTCGCCGCGCCCGGTAACTCCCAGCTTGGTCAGAATGTGGGACACGTGAACACTCACCGTTTTCGGCGAGATGAACAGCTCCTTACCGATCCTGCGGTTGCTGTCCCCGCGAGTGAGCAGCCGCAGGACATCCAACTCGCGTGGCGTCAGACCGAGTAGGTGATCCTTCTCCGACGATCCTTGTCCGTCGACTGCTGAAACGGCACTCCGGTCGACCGTGGCGGACTGGCCGGCGCTGGGGGCGAGATTTACGCGAGCCCGGGCCGCCAGCAAAGAGAGCTCATCCATCAGCAGTCGTGCACCGAGCGTGGTGGCTCCTGCGTAGGCAGCACGTAGCAGATCGGTCGCCTTGGGCCGCTGGTTACGGGTCGGGAGCAGGGAGGCGGCCCATCTGGCATGGGCCAGGGCGAGTTCGTAGGGGCGCTCCAGTTCTGCAAAGGCTGCCGCGGTGCTTGCCCAAAGCCGCGGGTCCGGCGCGCCGGATGCCCGGCGTAGTTCGGCTTGCAGCATGAGGTAGTAGGCGCGCTGGACCGGAACGAGCAGCCGTAGCTGTGCGGCGTGTTCGCCAATGCGGTGGATCACCGCCTCGTGTTCATTGTCGGGCCGGGCTGCGTCCATGGCGTCCGCCTCGACCGCCGCCATGGTGCACAGCAAGGGGAGTGCGTAGCGCTCGGTCCCTGGCGGAAAGCCGACAGCTTCAATCTTGATGAACTCCGCGCGGGCCTGCTCGAATAGGCCTTCTGCTGCGGCGACACGGATCGCGACATCGGCGAGGCCGATCAGCAATTGGGGCTGCGGGTCATAGGTGCCGAAGTACTCTCGGGCGAGGACCAGCTGGTGCTTCGCCGTTTCCAGATCGCCGCGCATCAGGGCCATCTGGGACCGTCGCGAAGATACTAGGCCGTATGCCTTGTGGGACCGGGCGAGGTTGATCGCTTCTTCGAGCACCTGCTCTGAACGATCCCAGTAGCCCAGCGAGAACAGCGACAGGGACAGATTGCAGCGCACCCAGGCCTCTTCATCGGATAGCCCGAGGGCTGCGCAAGCCTTGATGCCCTCCTTCGCGGCGGCAACCGCTTCTGCGGACTTGCCCATGCCTTCCAGCGCCGATGGGAGGATTATGCTCACCCGGCCCAGGACTCCGACCGCGCTGAGCTCTTCGGCCCGTGCCCGCACCCGGTACAGGTCTGCCAAGCTGCCCTCGAAGCCCCCTGCGTCGGCAGTGAGCCATCCGCGGATGAGTCGAGCGTGAAGCTCGGTGTACTCGGCGCCCACCTGGTGGGCGTAGGCGACCGCACGCTCCGCGCTGGCCAGACTGTCTGGGCCCGGTTCGTGTCGCGCTCCCCAACCGGCCAGGGCAACCAGCACCTCGGCGTGGAAGGCAGAGGGGGGCTGCCGGCGCACCAGCTCGTATGCGTGGTCCAGTTCCCAGCGGCCGTCGTTGAGTTCGAGTTCCTGGACCAAATACGAGCGCTGGATCCAAAACCATGCTGTGCGCAGTTCGTCTCCTTGCGCGTCAGCGTTCGACGTGCCCTGCTTCGCGATGACGAGGGCCCGTTCCCGGTTGCCTCCCAGTCGCGCAGCAATTGCTGCTTCGGCGAGCAGGTCAAGGTGGTCGAGGACAGCGGGTGCGGACCCGTCGCCGTCGCCGGACCGGAAAGTCTCCGTGCGGTCCGGTGGCCGCAGGGTGGTCAGCACAGTGGGCGGTACTACATCCCACAGCTCCATCGCGCGTTCCAGCAGCCGGGATTGCTCGGCGTACGCATAGCGGCAGCGGGCCTCGACCGCTGCTCGCAGGCTCATCACTAGTGCCTTCTCATGGTTATGGGCGGCATACCAGTACGCGGCTAGTCGAGCGGTCCGCTCACCAGGTCGCGCCAATGACGGGTCGGCTTCCAGCGCCTCGGCGAAGCGCCGGTTCAGCCGAGAGCGTTCCCCGGGCAACAGTTCATCGCTGACCGCCTCTCGTACCAGAGAGTGCCGGAAGCGATAGCCCTCCCCATCGGGTGTCGGCAGCAGGATCTGTGCGTCCACCGCGTTCCGTAGCGCCTCGATAAGATCGTCCTCGGACACCTTTGTCACGGTCCGTAGCAGCGGGTATTCGACGTCGCTGCCGCCCTCCGCCACCACTCGGGCAATCTGCTGGGCCTCTTCTGGAAGTGACTGGAGCCGGGCAAGCAGTAGACCTCGCAGCGACTCGCTCAGATACGCCTGGGACCCGGATGAGAGGGCGCGTACCAGCTCCTCGACGAAGAAGGCGTTTCCGTCGGATCGCTCGAAGATGCGGTCGACCGCTGTCGGCTTCGGCTCCGCGGACAGGATTCCAGTGATCTGCCGCGCTACCTCGCCCCGGGTGAAGCGTGGCAGGCTGATCCGGATTACGGTGCGCAGCCTGTCGAATTGGGCGAGGAACGGGCGCAGTGGGTGTCGGGGATGAAGGTCGTCCGCCCGGTAGGTCGCGATGACCAGGACACGGCTGCCGCGCAGCGTGCGGAAGATGTGCGTCAGCATGGCCCGGGTAGAGGCGTCGGCCCAGTGCAGATCTTCGAGGATGATCACCACGGTGCGTTCGACTGCGAGCCGTTCCAGTAGCTGGACGGCCAAGGCAAACAGGCGCGCGGCGCCGCCGGCTGGCTCCAGGTTCAGCGGTGCGGAGTTTCCCCACTCCGGCAGGATTCCGGCCAGCTCGTCCGGGAGATCGTCAGCGCCAGTGACGCATGACTTCGTTGACTGCCGCACCAGCGACCACAGTACGGCCGGGAACGGGGCATAGGGCAAACCTTCCGCTCCGGTTTCTATGCACTCTCCCGAAGCCACTAGCGCTCCGTTTTCACGCGCCATTACTGCGAATTCCTCCACCAGGCGGGTTTTACCCACCCCGGCCTCACCACTGATCACAATCCGTTGCGGCTCCCCGCAGTCGCTGAGGCGGAACGCTTCGGCTAGCGCGGCGAGTTCACCGCTCCTTCCGACGAACGCGGAGCTAGTGGGCACGTTCTGCATCGCAGGCACTATGGAAGGAACTACACGATCTGTAGGCATCGATTCCATCCTATAGCGGGTGTCCTGCGGACGATAGGTCCTCGCTCGGTCAGCGGTCTCCGGCGGGATCTCCTGTCTGCATCCGGGCACCCAGCTTGTTGGCAGCCGACACGGCGTGGTGAAAAGCGAGCTCCGAAGTGTCGCCTCCCGCCAGGAGAAACGCGAGGGCGCCGCGCTGGTCCGTGGTCGAGGGTATCCATGCCCCCGCCTCCCGCAGCGGATACAGAACGGGGTTACCCGGGTGCGCGGGCAACAGATCAGTGCCCGTGAATCCCTCGAATATGCCGGCCCTTGGCGCGTACACGCAGACTTGGGCCATCCCACGCCGTGGCTCCAACAGTACGTCCATCAGCGCGGGACGCTGGCCAAGCGCCAGGTCGAGGTAGGCGTCGTGCACATCCACATCGAGTGATTGCCGGATCGCCTCTCCGATGAGCGCCCCGCCCAGTCGGGGATTGATCTCTACAATTTCGAAACCGTGCGAGGTGACGATGAATTCAGTGTGCGTGAAGCCTTCTCTGTAACCGGTTGAGAGCAAGATGGCGGAAACCCAGTCGGAGAGGCCACGCAGGGTTTTTTCCGGAAAGTCGACCGGGAAGCTGCCCGCTTCCTCCCGGAAGTACGGTTCCGCCGACACGACGCGACTCGTGACCCCCAGCAACCGGGTCTCGGAACCCCAGGTCAGGGTCTCAGCGCTGTACAGCGGCCCGAGGAGGTAGGGCTCGGCTGTGATCTTCCCGCCGCGTGCCCCCACCGTTCGTGCGGCCTCACCGAGGACGGGTGCCAGTTCCGCGGACTCCTTGACCAGCCAGACGTCTTTGCTCCGGCTCCCGCTTACGTCCTTGATCACGCAGGGGAAGGGCAGGGTTCGGCTCAGTTCCGCGGGGTCGACGCTGAGCGGTTCGAAGGTGACAGAGGAGACCGCCGAGAATCCGTGACGGTAGAGATGGTCACGCAGCCTCCCCTTATCCCGTAGCAGCGCGACTGCCTCAGGGTCTTCGTGCGGCAGCCCCAGGGCTTGCGCGGCAGCCAGGGCCTGTGCGGTCCACTGATCGGTCATGCGCACGACTCCCGCCAAAGTGGGAATGCGTCGTAGCGCCGCAACGATCTCAGTGATGTCGTTCGTGTCAACGCTCGTAACCGTGACCGACGCGGCTGACGGCTGCGACAGCTCGAACGCGTACCGGGACCGGTCCGCGGTCAGCAGGTGCAGGTCGTGGCCACGCGCGTGGGCGGCGTCGGCGAGGCGGCCCAGGCCGAGATTAAGAGATTCGATCAGTGCGAAAGTCACTATATCCTCCAAGAATGAGTGGCTTGTCAGGTTATTGGGACTCCTGCTCCCACAGGAGCTCGCCGGCTCCGGGGAGCGCCGCCGCTTGTTCTCCCGTGCCTGTCGTAGGCGGTATGGCTGCCGCTTCATCTCGCCGATCGGCAGACAGCATCAAGAAGGCCAGTGCGGCGGCCGCCCCGAGTAGAGCGCACAGACCCCACAGCATTTTGGGCCCGCCGTAGTCGAGGATCAGGCCGCCGGCGAGTGGGGCCACGCACGAGGCGGCCGACGAGCTGAAGGCAAATACGCCCTGGTAGCGGCCTCTGGCGTCGCGTGGCGCGAAGCCAGCCACGGCCGCAGAGGCGGCAGGCGCATACACCATCTCACCCAGTGTCCAGACCACTACCGTCAGCGCGTAGACGACTGTGGCGCCACCGGCGAATACATCCAGCCCGAAGCCACCCCCGATCAGCAGAGCAGCCACAGCCAGCGACCGACTCATGCTGCGCTGCCTGATGAATCTGGTGAGCGGAATCTGCAGCGCCACGATCAGCAGTCCGTTAAGACCGATTACCAGACCGTAGTCATGCGACCCCAATCCGTGGCGGGCCATCACGAGCGGCAGCGATGTCGAGCCCTGGAAGAAGATCACCCACAAGACGAAAGCAAGGGCGGTAAGCGCCATGAAGCGGGAGTCCCGCAGCACACCCCTGGCGCCCCCCTTCAACGCAGGCACCGCCGTCTCCAGCTCGGGCGGTACTCGCGCCGACGCAGTCGCACACTCTGCAGGACGACTCTCCGCGAGCTTGACCCACACAATCATCGCGCAGGCCAGTGTGGTCGCGGCGTCTCCAAGGAACAGCCACAGGTACCCGTGCTGGGCAAGGAAGCCGGCTGTCACTGTAGACAGCCCAAAGCCGATGTTAATTGCCCAATAATTGACGGCGAAGGCCCGGAGCCGGTCAGCGGGCCCCACCAGGTCCGCGATCATTGACGATACAGCCGGGCGGGAGATGCTGGACGCCGCTCCTACCGCGAATGCCAGAGCCGCTATAGCAGCGGCATGCGCCACCAAACCGAGGACAGCAGTCGCCGCTGCGGTCGCCACCTGGCCACCGACCATCGTGACACGCCGTCCGACCCGGTCCGTAAGCTCACCACCGGCCAACGCGCCGACCGCCGAGCCAACGCCGAACACCGACAGCACCAGACCCGCACCGGTGGCCGAGTACCCTCGGCTTGTCGTGAGGTAGAGAGTCAGGAACGGAAAGACGAACGTACCCAGCCGGTTGACCAGTGTGCTGGACCACAGCCACCAAAAACCGGAGGGGAACCCTCGCAGACTGCCGGCCTGACGTGTCGTGCCGCGCACAGATTCCCTGCCCCTTCCCCGATCGTGCAGTTGTGCCAAGGCTGCGGGAAGGGTGCGGGCGCGGCATCAGGCGTGTGGCCTATTCTTGGCGGCCCCCTACCCCGGTCCGCTGCATACGTATAGGACTGCTGCCAGTCGGCGCGGACGTCAATCGCCACAGGAGGGGAAGCGACCGTTGCGCTCGACCTCGTCTGCCTTCGGGACAGGAGAGCGTGCCGGTTGTCCCATCGCTGCGCTGCGGCCAAGGCATAAGGCCGACCGTGCGGGGAACATTTCCCCTCGGTGGAGCCGGATAGCCCCTCGTGGTCGCCGGACAGGATCAGCTCGTTCCAAGCCACGTCCTCCGGCGCGAGCCACCGCGATCTGCAGTGTCGGCCACACTCGTCCGAGCCGGGCAACAGCAGGGTCAGTGGAATGGCCTTTCAGTCCGGGACAAGGCTGCTTCGGCAACCCTGCCGCTGCCGCTCGCTGCACATCAGGATCACTCTGCTAGGTCGGGCGAAGCGGCCGGCCGACCTGTCGGATTCCTTCTGCCAGCCTCGCATCGACTGAGGATGCTCAGCCTCTGCAAGTGCGGGTGCCGCCCTCCTTGGCCATGGTGGCGCGCGCCCAGGGGGAGCAATTTCACGGCGAGGGTCTCGAACACCCGTCTGCCGCCTACCGTCATCTGGCAGGTCGCCGGCTCAGCCTGCGCCCAATGGCCCCGGTCGTTGAGGTTTGGACGGAGTGTCCGGTGCGGCGCGTCCGCGGGCCGAGCAGCGCACTGCTACCCGGGTGACGCTGTCGTACAGACTTGCCTCGAGGGTGCGACTCCGCTCCTCCTCGTCAGTGAGCCTTTTCCAACCTGCCTCAGCAGTCTGCCGGTTGGGATGACAACAGGGTGAAGCCCCTGGTAGATGGGTTTTCGACCAAGAGAACCGTCTCCACCAGAGGCTTCGCATGCTTGTCTACCCGCCGGGCGTCAACGTGTCCAGCTCCACCCTGCGCTTCCTCGCGCAACAACTGCGACGGCACCGCCGTGCGGTCGGGTCCAGATGGCGGGCGGCTGAGCGCGGGTCGCCAAGCCCTTCACGCACTCGCCCACCTGCGCGTGGGACACACCCACGCCCAGCTCGCTGCCGGATTCCGCGTCGGGACCACGACCGCCTACCGCTACGTCGCCAAGGCCGTCGACCTCCTGGCCGACCCCGCGCCCACCCTGGCCGACGCCGCCCGCACCGCGTCGATGAAAGCCTTCGTCCTGCTGGACGGCACCCTGCTGCCGATCGACCGCATCGCGGCGGACCGCCCCTACTACTCCGGCAAACACAAGAAACACGGCATGAACGTCCAGGTCCTCACCCATCCCTTCGGCCGACCCCTATGGGTCTCGCCGACCCTGCCGGGCGCCGTCCACGACGTCCGCGCGGCCCGGGAACACGGCATCATCGACGCCCCCGCCCAAGCCGACACCCCCCTGCTGGGCGGACAAAGGCTACCCAGGAGCCGCCGGCACCGTCCGCATCCCGTACTGGGGGCGACGGGACAACCTTTCAGCAGGTCAACAGGCAGCGAACCGCTCTCACGCCAAGATTCGCGCACTCATCGAACACGCCATGGCCACCCTCAAGTCGTGGCGGCTCCTCCGCAAGCTGCGGTGCTCCACCACCCGGATCACCGCCTTCGTGCAAGCCGTCCTCACCCTACATCTGGCCAGCTCAGAGCGATGATGGAAAAGGCTCAGTGATCTCGATTGCCCCAACTCGCACCTGACTGTTAATCACCACGTGGAGGCCACCAAAGGCGACGACCGGCCGTCGTACGCTTCAGTGAGTGCGCGCTGGTTGCCGCGCAAGTCGATTGCGGTGATCGTCAGGCGTCGGCGCCGACTGCTAACAGTTACTTGCGCCCGAGCCCGCCGTTTGCGGGTCCGTGGCGCCGAGAACACTGTCCGCCAGGGCGGCTGCGGTCAGGCAGGTGCTATCGGGGCCCTCTTGTCGCGCCAGCGACGACTCGCGCCTCTCCCACCCAACAAATAACACATTAATGTGGTCAATTGTACACGATCTGCTACATTGTCGAAACAGATTGAGGCGGGCGGCCCATCACAATGCGGTTGCCCGCGGCGAGGAACGTCCAACGTATGCCTCCTCGAGTGCGCCGACCCTCGTATAGCTGGCAATGTCGAGGATTCCTCCTGGAGGAGCCGTAACGAGGTGACCCAGAGGGCGCACGGGTGACAGCCAGTGCAACGGCCATACCAGCAGCGTCCCACCGGGAGCATTTACACTCAGGGTTCACATAGACCAAGGAGTCGGCAGCGCTGTGGTCGGCTCACCAAATCCGTGCGGAGGCATCCGCCCTTCACATGAAGGAGAGCAGCGTGGCCCGAGACGGTGCAGAACCTAGTTACGCCAGAGCGCTGGCGATGGCCGAGCAACTGTTGGGCATCCCCTTGGAGCAGTTCTTGGAGCTCGGCCCTGGCGAACCCGAAAACGCGGCCGACTTCAAACGCCTCGCCACAGCACACACCTTCGGCGACTCCTGGCCTCGAACTGACGTTCTCGACACGCAGACCCGAGCCCTCGTCTCCGTCACCATTGCCGCGGTCCTCGGCACTCTTGAACCGCTGCGCGGGCAACTCCGGATCGCACTCAACCGTGGAGTCACCCCTGAGGAGATCGTCGAAGTATTCATCCACATCGAGGCATACGCCGGTGCTGCACGCGCCTTCGAGGGCTATCAGATCGCCAAACAAGTCTTCGAAGAGGCAGTGGACACGAAGAAGGTCTGACTGCAGCCCCGCCGACAAAACCCGACCACACGTGGGTGCAGTCAGCGAGGACGGAATCCAGTCAGCACGAGTGGGGCCTCCGGCGCCGCCCAGGAACCCGTCACAGTCCGGAGTTGGAGCAGCGACCTCGAGACGGTCCCCCTGACCAAGGCGCTGTCGGCACTCATTTGCCCCGCAGTGCGAGCATCAACGGTCCACTCTTAGAGTCCTGACAGAAGTCTCGGATGATGTGACTGTCGGCTCGGATGCTCGTTGGGCTGTCCGTGGGGAAGAGAGGGTCGCGTCCGTGGATCGTCTCGGATGAACTGTGGTCGTTGATCGAGCCGTTGCTGCCTGAGCCAGGACCGAAACTCGTGGCCGGCAGGCCGCGGGTGCCGGACCGGCAGGCTTTGTGCGGGATCCTGTTCGTGCTGCATACCGGGATCCAGTGGGAGTACCTACCGCGGGAGCTGGGCTTCGGCTCGGGCATGACGTGCTGGCGGCGGCTGGCAGCGTGGAACGAGGCCAACGTCTGGGACAGGCTCCACCTCGTGCTGCTGGCCAAGCCCCGGGCGGCGAAGCAGCTCGACTGGTCTCGGGCGGGGAAGCGATTCCTCCCATGCCCGGGCCGCCCGACGGGGCCCAAAAGCGGTCCCAGCCCGGTCGACCGCGCACGGCCCGGCAGCAAGCACCACCTCCTCATCGACGGCCAGGACACACCGCTCGCGGTGTCCCTGACCGGCGGAAACCGTGGGCGACGTCGCCCACCTCACGCCCCTGCTCGCCAAGATCCCACCTATCCAGGGCCTCGCGGGACGTCCCCGTCGCCGCCATGACGTCCCGCTCGGCGACCGCGGCTACGACCACGACAAGTACCGCCGCCTCGTCTGGGCTCAGGGCATCAAACCGGTCATCGCCCGCCGCGGCATTCCACACGGCTCCGGCCTCGGTGCTCAGCGCTCGGTCGTCGAGCGCACGATCGCCTCGTTCCACGGCTTCCGACATCTGCGTATCCGCTGGGAACGACGCGACGACATCCACGAAGCCTTTTCCTCGGCCTCGCCACCTGCCTCATCACCCACCGCCACATCCAACACCCTTGTTAGGACCTCTAAGAGGCCGGTTTGAGGGCTTTTGGCCGTGACTTGCCTTGAAGGGCTCTCGTCAGCGGGTACTTCGAAGGCGCTATCCGATGAGGCGACAGGTGATACTCGCCCTGTGGACTGGTTGGAGCGAGCTCGGGCAGCGGAACAGCTTCAGGATTGGGACGTGGCGACCGCACTGGTAAGCGCCCGCGCCGAGTGCTTCTCCGACGATCCAGGCATGCACGACAACCACCTGTGGCACATGGATCTGCTGGCCCGAGCGGGACGGATTCCAGAACTTACGGAGCGCGCCCTCACGGATAAGCACGCACGTCGAAGACTTAACAGATCGCTTCGAGAGCGGGCTATGGAGGCGGCGCTGCGTGACCGCGCCAAAGGCGGTGACCATGACGCCCTGTATGTCCTTGTTCGAGTGATGTGCGAGACGGGCCGGGTGCAAGAAGCCCGGAGTGTGGTCCAAGACATCGGCCCGAAGGACCAGTACGCACACCAGATTGTGGCCGGACACTGCTGGCCATAGACGGCCGGTTAAGGCTGTCTCGTGAAGTGGCCGGTGTCGACCTCGGTGAGAATGTCGAGCTTGACCAGGCGTTTCGGCTTGGCACGGGTGCCCTCGATGTTCTTCGCCAGCAGTTCGTGGTCGAGGGCTTCGCAGACGTCCCGGGCCCGTAGCGGTCCGGTGGCCTCGTTGAAGACACCGAGGATGCGGGGGTGGTCCGGGTGCTCGGGCAGGTCCGGTGGGGCGGTCGGGAGCCGGTCGGCGATGGCGGTGACGGTCTTCCGTGTGATCGCGAGGTTTTTGAGGTGGGACTTGGTCTCCCGCAGCCGGCTCTGCAGTTCTTCGATCTGGGTGCGGAGGTCTTCGGCCATGGTCCGTGCGGTTTCCTCCTGGAGGCCGAGCGCGGCGAGCAGGGGCCCGATGTTCACGCTGCCACCGCCTTCGGCTCACGCCAGGTGGGGGTGTTCGTTCCGGTGAGGCGGCGGGCCATGACGTGGGTCATCGCCCAGTAGACGCGGGAAGCGGAGGAGGACGGGCGGTGCTCGTAGTCGCGGACCAGGCGTCGGTGGAGTATCAGGATTCCGTAGGTCTGCTCGACCCTCCACCGCTTCGGCTGCGGGACGAAGCCCTTCTCCTTCGGGTTGCGTTCGACGATCTCGACGTCGATGCCCAGGCCGGCTCCATGCGCGAGGACCTGGTTCTTGAAGCCCTGATCCACCAGAGCCTTCTCGACGGTGCCGCCGGTGTTCCAGGCGACTTGGTCCAGCAGGGCGACGCCCGCGGCGTTGTCGTGCGCGTTCGCGGCGAGGACGATGACGGCGATGACGAGCCCGAGCACGTCGACCGCCAGTCCTCGCTTGCGGCCCGGCACCTTCTTCGCCGGGTCCCGGCCGGTCGTGGAGGAGGGGACCCCGGCGGCCGCGTGGACACTCTGGGTTTCCAGCACCACCAGGGTCGGGTCCTCCGTCCCGGCGACCGATCCTGCTCACCTCTTCCGCGCCCAGAGGGGAGATCAGCTGCGGTGGGCATCGGTTTCCGGACAGGGCCGCGCGGGGCGCACGCACGTACGGCTCGACCGCCCGACCGAGCCCCGATCAGCCAAATGATCAGGGTTGACTGTTTTTGACGCGTGGCCGGTGAGACGGAAGCTACCCCCGCAAATGATGATGTCATGCGCAAGTCATTTCATACGACTTGTAACGATCGTACGGGATATGTCGAAGGTCGGGAGGATGACCAGTAGCGACCAGGAGGGGAACCCCATGTCTGAAGACTTCTCCGTCGACGAGCAGGAATCCTCTGAAGAGGGCACCGCGTCGACCAAGGCAAAGCGGAAGTACGTGCCGGGCAGCGGCGATGAGGCTCCGTTCAAGCGCCTGAAGAGCGGCACGGCCGACTCCGGCGAAGACAGCGAGGACAAAGAGCCGTCCCAGGAGGAGTACTCCGGCCAGCCCGTCGGCGACTACGAGCTCCCGGACGAGTCGAGCGACGAATCGGAGAGCTCCCAGGGCACCAGAGCAGACCTCGAATACCACGAGCTGTTCATCCGAACGGCCGTCGCTTGGGCGAAGGACAACCAGGGTCGCATCGCCAGGGTCTGCCAGACCGCAGGCGGCTGGGAATCCTGGCTGGAGGTCGAGCTCTACCTCGCGCTGCAAGACGCAGGTGTGGAGGTGACCCGACAGCCGCCCTTCGAGGTGGACACCACCGGGGGCTCCCGCGCGGACCTGTTCCTCGGCAATCGCTTCCTGATCGAGATGAAAGTTGAGACCGCCAAGGAGAAGGCATCCGCCTTCGCGAAACGCGTGGTCACCGACCTCAACAAGGTCGACAAGAAGGCCAAGGACCGCCCCGCCTCGGTGGTGGGCTTCGTCTGGTCGCAGGAGAGCAGCGCCGCCTGCACCACTCAGATCGGCCAACCCATCAGGGCCGGCATCCTCAGCATCTTCCACGACGCCTCCCTCGGCACCTGACCCTCCCCAGCCGAACGGCGCCCAACCGGCGTCCCACACCCCCGAACCGCGGCCCGGCGCGGGCGGATTGCCCTGGCCGGCGACCCGCCCGCGTCAGCCATACCGGCTGACAAGGCTCACCGGCGTCTGCAGCCCCTGGCGGAATGGTCACCGGCGACCCCCTAGCCAACTCTGCATCGCTCGGCACGCGTTACCGGACGCCCAGTCCTCAGCAGGGGCCTGCAGTCCCTTTCGGCGGTATCTCGGCTCCCCCCCCGCTTCACGAAGGGAACGCACGGCCGCCCCCTCTCCCGAGGGCGCTCGCCGTCCCTCGCGATCACCGCTAGTGAGCTCGGCCTGGACGTAGCGAACCCGATCGGCGTGCTGTCCCAACCCGCATCAGAGGTCGACAACGCGGGAACCCCTCACCCGAAATAGATGTCCCATGGTGCGGCATACGCCGTAATGCACGGACCTCTCCCGACATTCGACGTACCGGCCGTAGCTTGGAAGCGTGAATCCTTCGACCCGCGCGGCTCCAGGGAAGGCCATGCAACATTGCAGCGTAGAGTGCGGCGCTGCGCCTGCCAGGCAAACCCTGATCCACAGAGTGTGCATCCTGCTGGGACAGACGCACGCGGGGCCTTGCCTGCATAAGGCGCTTCCGGCCGACAGCCCTGCCCAGGTTGCCCCTGGCGGAGCCAGCATGGCTCCCTACCCTGCCAGAACATGGACGCCTGACGATCACCCCGTTGCGTCAGCCGTCCAGACGCCTGACGCGCTGCTGCCCCAACGCCTCCAGTAGCCGAAGCCACACCTCGCTCGGTGTCGGATAGCTCGGAACGGCATGCCACAGCACTGTGAGCGGGACGCAGCCAGCGATCGCCATGGTGGCTGAGTGCACCAGGTCGGCGATACCCGGCCCGACAAAGGTGGCGCCCACGAGGGTGTCCGTTGCCCGGTCCACGACCAGTTTGGCACGCCCTGTGTAGTTGTCCCGCAGTACATAAGTGCCGGCGAGCGCAGCCATGTCGTACTCAACCGTCTCCACGTCTAGGCCCATATCTCTTGCCTGTCGCTCCGTCAGCCCCGAGGAGCCGACCTGCGGATCGGTGAACGTCACTTGGGGAACGGCCCGATGGCCCTCCGCACTACTCAGTCGGCTCTTGTCGTGGCCTTCGGGCTGGGCGCCGAGGGCGCGGGCGGCAATAACCTCGCCTGCAACCCGGGCCTGGTACTTGCCCATGTGGGTCAGCAGCGCACGGCCACAGGCATCGCCAATTGCATAAAGCCATCGACCGCCAACACCGCGGACCATCTGTTGGTCGTCGACGTCAATGTAGCCGCTGTTGGGGAGCCCTACGGTCGCAAGCCCGATGTCCGTGGTATTTGGAACCCGTCCCGCCGCAACGACGAGTTCGTCCGCACTGAGGGTTGTACCGTCGTCGAGTACGACCGAGACCTCCCCTCCGTGCACCTGGCCGATACCGGTGTCCTCCACGGCGTCACGGCGTACCTCGCTGATGTTCCGGCCCGGATAGAGCAGGACACCTGCGGCGGCCAGCGCATCGCCCACCAGCCTGCCGGCGAACGGCTCTTGCCTCTCCAGCAGCGCCTCGCCACGGTGCACCACGCTCAGTTCCTCAACTCCAAGACCACGCAGCCACGTCGACGCCTCGCAAGCCACCACACCGCCGCCGAAGATGACTACACGGCGGGGTACCCGGTGCAGGTTCGTAACGTCTTTGGACGTCCAGGGCAGGGCTTCGCGCAATCCAGGCACGGACGGGAGCGCCGCAGAGGACCCAGTATCGATGACGACCGCGTGCCGGGCCGTGATGGTACGGGTGGCACCACCCGGAGCAGTGACGATGACAGAGCGCTCCCCAGCGAGGCGGCCGTACCCTCGGACAACGTCAATACCGGTGGCCAGGGCCCAAGCGACCTGGGAGTCGTCACTGAGGTGGTTAACGATAGCGTCCCTGCGGGCCAGGACTGCGTCCACGTCGATGCGTGCCGCATCGGTGATCGAAGACAGGCCGGGAATGTGGTGGGTCGCGTTGAAGACTTCTACGGGATTTAGCAGACCCTTGCTCGGCATGCAGGCCCAGTATGAGCACTCCCCGCCCAGTAGTTCCGCCTCCACCACGACAGTTTCCAGGCCGGAGAACTGGCTCGCGTACTGCGCCGCGTTCTCTCCTGCGGCAGCGCCCCCCAGGACGATGACGTCCCACTCGGAACGGTCTGGGTCTACAGAGGGTTTCATCGGATCCCACCGGCTCTCTCGTACGCGACTGCTCGCCACCGACAGTATGGGCGTTGGCGGCTCTCGGCCGTACCATCACGAGGCGATAAGGAGACACCTCATCATCCCCTAGGGATGATGTGCCGTGAACGGAGCCGGCCCTCCGGGTTGAGGTGGACCCTCCCCCTGGGTGACGCGGCACTTTCCCTCCATTCTCCAGTGAACCGTCCTCAGGGGAATGGAGACGGAGCCTCGTAGCGCTCCTTCGGGAGCCGGGTTGCGCCAGCCAGCCCGTTCCCTAAGTCTCCGCCCGTACTCCGCTCAGCGCATCGTGCACCTAAGGGCTGTCCCGTAAGTCACTGGAGGGGCGGACGGTCATCGTCACTCGGACGGGTTGTCCGCTTCTGGCCTGAGTTTCGAGGCTCGACGACATCGACGCGAATCAGGTCGAACCGGACGCGCGCAAGACGTCGAACCAGTTACGGGACAACCCTTAGGTCCGTCTTTCTAGTGCTTATACGGCGGTGAGCGGGATGCCGGTGGCATCGGTGATCAGGTGGTGCTTACTGCCCGCCCTGCCCCGGTCCACAGGACTTCGTCCCGCCTTAGAGGACATCTCATTTGGCTAGTCGGCGGTAGCAGATGAGGGTTGCGGCGATGCCGGCGAAGGCGAGGAAGTGTTCTGCTTTGCGTTCGTAGCGGCGGTGGAGGCGGCGGCAGCCGGCGAGCCAGGACATCGACCGTTCCACGACCCAGCGATGACGGCCCAGGCGCTCGGAGGAGTCGACGC
Organism: Streptomyces sp. NBC_01497; assembly: GCF_036250695.1. Lineage (NCBI taxonomy): Bacteria > Bacillati > Actinomycetota > Actinomycetes > Kitasatosporales > Streptomycetaceae > Streptomyces > Streptomyces sp. NBC_01497. The sequence goes on from NZ_CP109428.1 coordinate 284,246, forward strand.
CTCTGCGGGCGATGCGGTGGGTGATGCCGCGGTTGCTGAGCCATTGACGCAGGTGGCGGTAGTCGTAGCCTTTGTCGCCGTGCAGCTTGCCCGGCTTTCCGCCTGGGGCCGCGCCGGGAGCGGATAGGCGGGATACCTCGTACCAGCGGCTCCAGGCCCTGGCTGTCGTGCATGTTCGCGCCGGAGATGCCGACCGAGAGCGGTAAACCAGTCCGCTCGGTGATCAAGTGGATCTTTGACCCGTACTTACCGCGATCCACAGGATTCGGACCTGTCAGGTCCCCCTTTTCAGGGCCCGCATGTTCACCGAGTCGATCGCGCACCGCGACCAGTCCAGCTCGCCGCGCGCCCCGAGTTCGTCCAGGACCAGGCGGTGCAGCTTGGCCCACACCCTGGCCTTCGACCACTCGCTGAAGCGCCGGTGGGCTGTCGGCCCTGACGGCCCGAACGACGGCGGCAACTGCGCCCACGTACAGCCCGACGTGGCAACGAAGACAATCGCCGCCAACACCTCACGTTCCCCATGTCGCCGCCGGCCACCACCTTGCGGCCGAACCGGAGCCGGCGGCACCACCCGCTGGAACAGATCCCACAAGTCATCAGGTACAAGACGCTCCACAATCCCCACCAGCGCAGAATACCCCGACTAGCCAAATGAGATGTCTTCTTAGAGCCCCCTTAATGCCCGGATGTGGGAGCCATCGACAGCCGCCGGGAGAAGTCCAGAGCGGTCGCGCCACGCAGCTCTTGGCGAGCAGAACCTCGTGCAGCCGGGGCCACACCCCGGACATCGGTCCACTCGGCCAGGCGCCGCCAGCAGGTCATGCCCGAGCCGAACCCCATCTCCTGCGGCAGGTGTTCCCAGGCGATCCCGGTATGCAGCACGAACAGGGTGCCCTGGAACACCAGCCAGTCCGGATGCCGCTTGCGCCCAGGATGCCGGACCCGGCGCTCGACTTCGGGCAACAGCGGCTCGACCACCGCCCACAACTCGTCATCCACTTCCCACGGCCTCTGATCTTGCGCAGTGCTCCGCCCTTTAGGGCGGGGGTGAAGCGCATCCTTGGCCCAGAGGTGCGAAGCGCCGGAGTTCCCTGCGCCTCCGCGGTGACGGTCAGATGGGCCGCTTCTGGTTCTCAACGTACTGCTTGACCACGGTCAGTGGCGCGCCGCCACAGGACCCGGCGAAGTAGGAGCCGGACCAGAAGTGCCCGCCCCACAGATAGCGACGCACGTGCCCGTCGTACTCCTTGCGCAGCATCCGGGCGGACACGCCCTTGAGTGAGTTGACCAGCCTGGAGAGCTGGACCTTCGGCACGTGGTCGTCCTCGCCGTTGAACTGCTTCAGCTCGGTCTCGAAGTCCGCGCATACCTCCCGCATGATCCCCTCGCACCGCGTCAGCATGGCGTCGGTCATGGCCTTGCGCCGGTACCTGGTGACGAAAGCCAAATGGACATGAAGGTTGTACACGACATGACGACCGTTGCGTACATCGAGATTCGGGGCCCATCGTGGTGACATAAGCCAAAGAATCATAGTGATCGGCGTGCAGCTTCGGTACAGCTTCCGCGTGTAGCCGAGCGCCGGTCAGCGCATGGCGTTTCCAGGGCGTTCGGGTGTGCTCGGGTTGTTTTCAACGACGCCCTTCGGGCCCGCGAGACTGCCCGTGCCGCCGTGCTGCCGTTCATCCCGTCCGGCGGGCTGTCCAAGCAGCTCACGGCCGCGAGGAAGACCCCCGAGCGGGCTTGGCTTGCCGAGGTGTCGGCGGTGATCCTCCAGCAGTCCCTCCGGGACCTGGATACCGCACACCGAAACTTCTTCGACGGCCTCAAAGGCAAGCGCCCCAAGACGGGGTCGCCCCGGCTCACGTCGCGGAAGGGCACTCGGCAGCCGGTCCAGTTCACCGCGAACGCCGGATGGAAGATCATGGCCGGCGGGAAGCTCCGGCTCCCCAAGATCGGTGACGTGGCCGTGAAGTGGTCCCGCTCCATGCCGTCGGCCCCGTCCACAGTGACCGTGGTCAAGGACAGTTCGGGCCGGTACTTCGCCTCGTTCGTGGTCGAGACCGACCCTGAGACGCTGCCCGCCACGGACAACGTCGTTGATCCTCTCCGACGGTCGGAAGATCGACAGCCCGCGCTTCCTGCGCCGGGCCGAGAAGAAGCTGAAGAAGGCTCAGCGTGACCTCAGCCGGAAGGCCAAGGGATCGAAGAACCGGGCCAAGGCCCGAATCAAGGTCGCACGCGCCCACGCACGGGCCGCCGATGCGCGGGCGCGAGTTCCACCACAAGCTCTCCACGCAGTTGATCCGCGAGAACCAAGCGGTCGCCGTGGAGGACCTGGCGGTGAAGGGGCTCGCCCGCACGCGTCTGGCCAAATCCGTGCACGACGCGATGGTCCGCGTTCACCACGATGCTGGCGTACAAAGCCGCCCTGCATGGGCGGACCTTTCACGCAATCGGACGCTTCGAGCCGACCTCACAGGTGTGCTCCGTGTGTGGCATCAAGGACGGCCCCAAGCCCCTCATCGTCCGTGTCTGGACGTGCGGGGCCTGCGGAGCCGTCCTGGACCGGGACATCAACGCGGCGATCAACGTCGCGAAGGCCGCCGGACTGGCGGTATCAGCCTGTCGAGCGCAGGTAAGACCGGTACTCCTACCGGCGCAGCGCGAAGAAGCAGGAACCCACCCGAAGACGAGCCGGACATCCGGCAGTCAGGCGGGAATCGCCCCCCTTAGACAGTGTCCTATGTGGTGAGCCGAATGAGTCGTTTGTAGCAGCAGAGGGCGGCGGCGAGGCCGAGGAAGGCCAAGTAGTTGCGGGGATGACGTTCGTAGCGGTGGTTGAGTCTGCGGTAGCCGGTCAGCCAGGACATGGTCCGCTCGATGACCCATCGTCGTCGGCCTAATCGTTCGCTGGACTCGATTCCTTTGCGGGCGATGCGGACGCCGATGCGTTTGCCGCGGAGCCATCGTCGCAGGTCGCGCTGGTCGTACGCCTTGTCGGCGTGGAGCTTGCGGGGTTTGTAGTGCCAGCCGTTTTCGGGGTCGTGTCTCGTTTGGAGACCGGCGACCATCGCCTTCAGGCCCTGGCTGTCAGGGGTGTTGCCTGCGGAGACGCCGACGACGAGGGGCAGCCCGTTCGCGTCCGACAAGACGTGCATCTTGGAGCCCGGCTTGCCTCGGTCCACGGGGCTCGGACCTGTGAGTTCGCCCCCTTTTTAGCCCGTACGTGGGCGGAGTCGAGGACAGTGCGTGTGAGGTCGAGCAGTCCGCACTCGTCGATCCGATCCAGCACGGCCTCGTGGAGCCGGCCCCACACCCCGGCTCTCGACCAGATCAGGAACCGGCGATGCGCGGTGGACTTCGAAATGCCGAAACAGGGTGGCAGGGCCCGCCAGGCACAGCCACTGACCAGGACGTAGATGATCGCCGCGAACAGCGTCTCATCAGGCGTGTCCTGCGTCCCGCCGCCCTGCGGCCGCACCCTCGACGGCGGGATCAATGGCTCCGCGATCTCCCACAAACCATCCGGAACAATCCAACTCCACGTACCTCGCCCCATGTTCAGCTCAACGAGACGCTCCCACATAGGACACTGTCTTAGGTGGGCGAGGATGTCAAGAGCGTAAGTGCCAGAGCACGGACTCAGACCGCACGACATGCGCAAGCGAGCGAGCACTTTCAGGAGCGCGAAGGCTCTGACGTGAGCCTAAGCGTTGTCCCGTAACTCAGGGCAGAGGTCGGTAGGTCACCACAAGCAGATCTGGTTGTCTGGTTGCGCCCCGAATTGCGGCCTAAATCGGATCCTAGCCAAATAGGTCGAACCGGACATTGGCAAGCGGTGCCCAGAGTTACGGGACAGCCCTTAGTTGCTGCTGGCTGTGAGAGGGCTTGCGCCGACGTGGGAGCTAAGGCGAGCGCTATGATTGAGGTGGCATAACCTGGTTGAACGGAAGGACGCCACGAACTGCGAGACTTGGGCCAGCGGCGTTTTGGACCGTGTCTTACAAGGTGGGATCGAGTACTGTCAGCGGGAGTGGCCGCTTCGCCCGATAATCCAGGGAAGGGGTACGGGTTCGCCTGCATCGCGTCGTCCTCGACGAACCAGGTGACCGCCACCAGATGGACCGGTCGCGCTGTGACCTCGACTTGTCAGTGCCGCGTCCACACCGGGCCCCGAGAGGCATCGTCATGCGCGGGGCGTCTGATCCCTATCGAGGTCGTGCGGGTCGGCGAGGTGCAAGAATATAGTTCCTCCATATGCCGCAGTCCCTCTTCGAGAGGGACGCCACTACAACGGAGGCCACGTGGCGAAAGCGACGGTACAGAGGACGCTGGGTGACCGGCTGCGCTGGAAGACAGCTGAAGTCGTTGGGCGCCGCGAGGAGTCGGCCGCAGCCGTGACTCTGGTCCTGGACGTACCTGACTGGCCCGGGCACCTAGCGGGTCAGCACATCGACCTGCGGCTGACGGCCGAGGACGGCTACAGCACACAGCGAAGCTATTCCATTGCGTCCTCGCCCGAAAACAAACACCTCGAGCTCACGATCCAACGACTGCCCGACGGTGAGGTCTCCCCCTACCTGGCGGACGAAGTTCGGCCGGGAGACCAACTGGAACTGCGCGGACCGGTGGGCGGATGGTTCGTCTGGAGACCGGAGCAGACAGAACCTATCCTGCTAGTGGCAGGTGGCTCGGGGCTCGTACCTTTGGTGTCGATGATCCGGAGCCGCGAGTCCGCCTCCAGCAGGGCGCCGTTCCGTTTGCTTTACTCACTACGCTCACCCGCAGACGGTCTTTACACGAATGAGCTACGGAGTAATCTGAGCGGCGTCGATGTCGCTCACCTTTATACGCGCGAGGCGCCGCAGGGTGCAAAGCGTCCGCCATGCCGCATTGTCCCTTCAGATCTAGTCAAAAACGGGTGGCCGCCGGAGCTCGAGCCAACGTGCTACGTATGCGGCCCAACCGCGTTCGCAGAGAAAGCATCCAATTATCTCCTACTCCTGGGGCATAATTCTAAACGCATTCGTGTCGAACGCTTCGGTGGCAGCGGTAAGTGATCCAGCAGCAGGCTGGCACCCCTTAGCCAGCACATCTCTCACACATAAGAGAATCGTGGGCCTGCCATGCCTTCCGGCCCAGGCCTCCCTCGCGAGTGAGCCGTCACCTCAATTAGCCCAGAGTGAAACGGCCGAGCTGTGGCTACGGAGTCGTTGTAGGTCACAAACACGCCAGGAAGCCCTCGTCAGCGCCCTCGGCAGGGTGTTGAATAAGCCGGGGCAGCAGAAGTTGCGGCAAGAGGAGGAAGACATGCGGAGAGAACTCGAAGGGCTTCAAGTCGAGGATGGAGAGCGCGTCTCTGTCGAGCAGATCCCGATCGCCGTCACCGCTGGTGAGTTGATCTACGACAACGGGTCTGTCCAGACTTTCGCCCCGGACGGGTCTACTCGTTATATCGAGGCGGGCCGTCCCACAGAAGGTGAATGGAGAGTGGACGAGGATGGCAACTTCTGCTCGTTCTGGCCGCCGAGCTACCGGGCTTCCTATGATCTGCGATGGATCGTAGAGGCTGGCAGCGTTGTCGGCCTCCGGTTCTCAGGCGTGGAGGGAGGCACTCAATTCGACGGCCGCTACCAGTAACTCGAAGCAGGTGCGCCGACCGTTAGTGCCAGGCATGCGGGGGAGCTACTTGCCAAAGGGCTGGGGGTGTCTCGATCGCGGACTGGCCTTCCGGCAAACGGATAGGGCGCGATCACTGACACCCGCTCAAACTCCTCCCGATCGTGAGCGGGGGTCACTCGGTGCACCATCTCAAACCTTCGCTCGGCGGCCGCTCAGCGTGGTGTCGGCGATACCATCCGGTAGCGTGCACTGCTGCTAGGGACTATACAAAAGACTGACCGCGCCACCGGGCCCGAGTGAATCCTTAAGTTCTGGAGGGAGTGAAACAAGGCGTGAAGCATCTCGCTGGAAACGACCCACTGGACAGTAAGCAAGAAACTGAGACCCTTGACCGTCTTGAGCAAGAGGAAAGTATCCTTCGCGACTTCCTCGCGACGGTAGATGCCCGCAAGGGGGAAATCCTGGCCGATTGTTCTCTCAATGCAGGGGACGCGGGCGAGGTGCAGCAGGCACTCCGTGATTTTGATCGGGAAGTAGCCGGTGTGCAATCCAGGCTGAAGAAGGTGTCTGAGGCCCAGGAGCGGCTAGAGGACGGTACCTACGGCGTTTGCACGGCTTGCGCCCAGGAGATTGATCCGGAACGCCTTGCACTGGTACCACTTACGCACCTTTGTGTAGCGTGCGCAGCATCGCCTGAGCCTCGCCGGTAGAGCCGCACCAAGAGACCGGGTGCCGGGGTCGAATCACCAGGACTCGGCCGGCTACTCCCCGGGATCAAGTATGGCGGTCCGCCGTCCTACGTTGCGGAGTCGCCGTGACAATCGAGTGCAGTGCCGATTGAGCAGGGGTATCCACGACCCTCATCGATGCCGCGGGCGGCCGCGATGAGGGTCGTGTCTCGTTTGGTGACCCTGAACCATGGGATTCAGCGCGAGGCTGTCGTGGGTGTTCGCTGCGGAGACGCCGACAAGGAGGGGCAGCCCGTTCGCGTCCGACAAGACGTGCATTGTGGAACCCGGCTTACCACGGTCCACGGGGCTCGGACCTGTGAGTTCGCCCCTTTTTTAGCCCTCACGTGCGCGGAGTCGAGCACCGCCCGGGGCAGGTCGAGCAGGCCGGCGTTGTCCAGGCGGTGCAGGATCTCCTCGTGGAGCCGGCCCCAGACACCGGCTCTCGACCAGATCAAGAACCTGCAGTGGGCCGTCGACTTCGATATCCCGAAGCAGGGCGGCAATGCCCGCCAGGAACAGCCGCTGACCAGGACGTAGATGATCGCCGCGAACAGCGTCTCATCAGGCGTGTCCTGCGTCCCACCGCCCTGCAGCCGCACCCTGAACGGCGGGAGCAGCGGCTCCGCGATCTCCCACAGACCCTCCGGAACAACCCAACCCCACGTACCCCGCCCCATGCGCAGACCAACAAGCCAACCCCACATAGGACACGGTCTAAGTGGGCGTTGAGCGCGTGCAGCGGTTGAAGTGATCTTTTACCACTCCCGCTGAGTCCTCGCGTCAACAGCCTGCCGCTCGTAGGTGTAATTTGAAGAGGGACGCTCTAGTTGTCGTCTCCCGTTGGGAGTGGTGATGGATGCCTCGGAGGACGTTCTTCGCAGGCTGAGCCCGTCGGCTCTTGTTACCCTGGACGGTACCGTTCGTTCTGTCAACGCCGCGATGGCTAAGACGTTGGGCAAGACGGCTGAGCAGTGTATTGGACAGACCTTCTCCAGTCTCTTCCCGGAATCGCAGCGGCAGGTGGCGGAAGATCTTGTGACCCACGGGGCCACGACAAACTCCGTAGCTATGCATGTGCTCGGATTCCCAGAGTATGGTGGCATATCAGTAGTTTGCCTTATAGCGGCGCAGCCGTTGCAAGCCTCCCCCGGCGGGGAGGGATTCGTGTGGTTGTACTCATTGGAAACGGAAAACGACCTGGGGAGCCTGCTGATCCCGCTCGGGTTGGCAGCCAAGGCAGCCGGCCTCGGAGTGTCTGTCTATTCACCGCACGATCAGAACCTGGAATGGCTGGGGGGGGCGTCCCGTCTGGCGGCACTATTTCCACAGGCAGCCGTGACCCTTTCCTGGGTCTTCCGACACGTCCATCCAGATGACAGGCATGCCCTTCGACGCCTTATGCGTTCATATGCCACGGAACCTCAGTGGCTTCGGTTCCGATTCCGTGACGAGCTAGACAACTGGCGGAGCCTAGCTTGTCAGTTGCATCGTGTTCGACTGGGGTATGACGGACCTCAGCGCATTTTCGGGGTGGTCCGTGACGATACTTTGCAAGAGACGCGTCGGCAGAGGGTGCTGGCGGATTTGAGTGCGCAGCGCCAGCACGCTGCGGAGCTGGCCGATTTCGCCTCCGCTCTGATCACCGCAGCCACTGAGCAGGAGCTGCAGCAGGTTGTCCTGACGCGTGCTGCCTCATCTTTCGGGGGCACGGGCGCCTTGTTCGCGGTTGTCGACGACAAGCGCCGCCTACGCGTGTCTTCCGACGCTGCTGTCACCCCACAACTGGTCGACGCTCTGCATGGTCTCTCCCTGGATGCGCCGAACCCTCTCCCTCACGCCATCCGTACCGGAGAACCTCAGCTCATCCACGATCGCGAGGACTACGTCCGTCGCTGGCCCGAGGGGGGCAACTTGCCATCGTTCGGCCCCGATATGGCGCTGGTGATCACGCCTCTCGGGCCCATGGGCATCCAGCCTCAAGGGGCCTGCATGATGACCTGCGATAAAGGCCGTCATCCTTCCCGGAATGAACGAACCCTGATCAATATGGTGGCTGAGCTGACAGGCCAGGCACTCAAGCGCATAGGTGTGCACCAGGCTCGTGTGGAGCTGGCCGTTGCGCTCCAGCACGCAATGCTTCCCAGGCTCCCCGATCATCTCCCTGGACTCGATGTCGCCGCCCGCTACCAACCCAGCCAGGACGGGCTGGACATCGGTGGTGACTGGTATGACGCCTTCGTGACGCGCGACGGAGCGGTGACGGTAGAGATCGGAGACGCCCAGGGCCACGACGTAGACGCTGCAGCGGTCATGGGACAGGTTCGTACGTCCCTGCGAGCGATAGCCAATCAGGAGTCAGATCCGACGACAGTACTTACACGTATCAACGATCTACTCGTCACCATGGCCGCAAAACGGTTCGCCAGCTGCACCATGCTGCACTTCGACCCACGCAACGGACTGGTCACGGGGGCGAGTGCGGGCCATGTCCCGCTCCTATCGGCGCATGAGGATGGGAGCTACGACGTTCACATGCTGCCGGGCGGCCCAGTGCTTGGGGTTCTGAGCCACGCAGCCTACCCAGAACAGACATTCACCCTCGAAAGAGATACCGCATTGATCATGGTCACCGATGGCCTGGTCGAGGGGCCAAACTTGACGCTTGATGCAGGACTCGACCACGTGGGAAGACTGGCAGCTACAGCACTCCACGATGGATTGAATGCCGAGTCAACCGCCGACCGACTCATCGAGGGCGCGATTGCCATGGACCACCTCGATGACGTCGCGGTCCTGGTTATCCGACGTACCTGAACCCGTTGCCGCGGGCATTCACAACCCTGGCAGCTCTGCGCCAGGATTGGCTACTTAAGACCGTGTCCTACATGGTGAGGTCGAGGAAGCGTTTGTAGCAGCAGAGGGCGGCTGCCAGCCCGAGGAAGGCCAGGTGGTTGCCGGGGTGGCGTTCGTAGCGGTGGTTGAGTCTGCGGTAGCCGGTGAGCGCCAGGACATGGTGCGTTCGATGACCCAGCGTCGGCGTCCGGGTCGTTCGCTGGACTCGATGCCCTTGCGGGCGATACGGACCCCGATGTGCTTGCCCCACAACCATTTCCGCAGGTGGGGGACGTCGTAGGCCTTGTCGGCATGGAGACGCTGAGGCTTGGACCGGGCTGCGTGGGATTCGTGTCCCGTGTGGAAAGGGGAAAGCATCGGCTTCAGCCCAAGGCTGTCGTGGGTGCTGGCCGCGGAGAGTCCGACGCGTAAGGGCACTCCGTCCGCATCCGACAGGACATGCATTGTGGAACCGGGCTTACCCCAGTCCACGGGACTCGGACCTGCAAGTGCGCCCCCATTTTTCGCGCGAACATGAGCCGAGTCCAGGACCGCCCGGGAAAGGTCGACCAACTCCTGCCTGTCCAGGGGTTGGAGGATCTTCTGATGCAGCCGGCCCCAGACACCTGCGCGCGACCAGATGACGAACCGGCGGTGCACCGTTGACTTTGAGGCCTCGAAGCACGGCGGCAACGCACGCCATGCACACCCGCTGACCAGTACGTAGATGATCGCTGCGAAGACCGCCTCGTCATCGATGTTCGCCACCCCACCGCCCTGCGGCCGTACACGCACCGGCGGCAAGAGCGGCCTAGCGATCTCCCACAGTCCGTCCGGAACAATCCATCCCCACCGTCCACTCCCCCATGCCCGCCTCAACGACCAACTGTCCATGTAGGACACGGTCTTAGAATTAGATGGACAGCACAGGACAGCCGCTGAGCCTGTTCCAGCCTCAGCTTGACCAGGTCAGCTGCGAGGTGGGCGGCCTGAACGACGCCAGTAGTGCTGCTGCAGCAGGGTCTGTGTGGCAGGCGCCAGCTCTTGACGGCAGTCATGGGCTACTCACGGACGTCGCAGGGCGGGCGCGAGCGACATTGACGACCTGCTGGCCGCCAGAGGCGGCTTCGGCGCCCGCCGCGGAAAGACACTCGTAGGTGTGGACGGCCTTGGTGTCGTGCATGGTGCCGGGCAACACGGGCGAGGCCCATAGTAGGCGGCCGAACGGTCCGGTGACGGCCTGTACGCGTATGCCATGCCTCCACGGCTCTGGGAGTGGCAGGTCTGATCCGAGGCGATGTGATCGATCGGCGACGTCGGAGATTGCGCGCTGTCGTACAGGTTCGGGTGACTCAGCCAACCAGCCGGCGCGCACCGCACCGACCGCTTCGGCCAAACCCGCGTAGTCGCCAAACAACATGAGAGGCCCGCGGGGGCTGTGACATAGAAAGTGCGATTGCCAGATCAATGTCCGGGGGGATGACGACGGACCCAAGCAGCCCCCGGAGCAGGCGGGCGCCGGCCACGATGCAGGCGGAGACGAGGGTGAAGCCGATCACGCTGAGCAGCCAAGGACTGGGGCGGAGGCGGTCGCTCAGTGGGTGGGTGTGACTGAGCGGGGGTGGGAAAGCCACTTGTTGTCACCTCAGTGCACAAGGGGCGACACAGGGTTACGATCAACCTATGACGGACGAGCGCTATGACGTGATTGTGATCGGTACCAGCCAAGGCGGCCGATTCCTGCCCGTAGATCTCGCCAAGGCAGGCAAGAGAGTGGCCCTCGTCGAGCGCGATCATCTAGGTGGGGTCTGCGTGAATACCGGGTGCACCCCGACCAAGACAATGGTCGCCAGCGCGCGCCTCGCTCACCAGGCGCGGCGCGGGGCGGAATACGGCGTGCGGACCGGTCCAGTATCAGTCGACCTCGTAGCCGTGCTGGAGCGTAAGCAGGCCATGGTCGCGGGCGCGCGGGAAAATTACGCAAGCCGTCTGGCACAGGACGGGCTCGACCTGATTGAAGGAGAGGCTCGCTTCACGGGGCCAAAGACAATCGAGGTCGCCTTGAAAGACGGTGGGACGCTGGGGATCAGCGCGCCGGTGATCGTTATCGACACGGGCACGAGACCCAAGCCCCTGGCTATCCAGGGTGCACACGACGTCCCTGTCTTGTACTCCACCTCGATCATGGGGCTGGACGTGCTCCCGAAGCATTTGATTGTCCTCGGCGGCGGTTACATCGGGCTCGAGTTCGGGCAGATGTTCCGCAGGTTCGGAAGCAAGGTCACAATCATCCAGACGGGTCCGCGCCTACTGGCAGCAGAGGACGATGACATCAGTGACGAGGTTGCTGCAATCTTGCGCGACGACGGGATTGCCGTCATGACCTCGACAACCCCGGAACGGGTCGAGAAGAGTGACTCCGGGGGAGTACGGCTCACCATTCGCACAGCCGATGGCGAGCAGCAGATCGAGGGCTCCCACCTGTTGTCGGCCATCGGCCGGATTCCCAACACAGAAGCCCTCGCACTGACCGCGGCCGGTGTCCGGCTGCTGGACAACAGCTCCATCGAGGTCAATGAGTACTTGGAAACCTCTGTCCCCGGTGTCTACGCAATGGGAGACGTCAAGGGTGGTCCGGCCTTCACTCACCTGTCCTACGATGACTACCGGATCCTGCGCGCTAACCTGCTGGGCGGCGAAAAGGTAAGCACACAGGGGAGGCTCGTTCCGTACGCTGTGTTCATCGACCCGCAACTTGGTCGTGTCGGCATGTCCGAGCGGCAAGCGAGGGAGCAGAACCTCACCGTACGCGTTGCCAAGGTGCCGATGAGTTCTGTCATCCGGGCTCTTGAAACCGGGGAAACACGTGGCTTTATGAAGGCTGTCATCGACGCGCGCACCCAACAAATCCTCGGTGCCGCTGTCCTAGGCGCCGAAGGCGGTGAGATCATGACAATCATCCAGGTCGCCATGCTCGGCAAGCTCCCGTATACCGCTATGGCGAATGCCATCTTCACGCATCCGTTGCTGGCCGAGGGCCTCAACAGCCTCTTCCAGGCAGTCGACTCTCACTGATCATTCAGAACGAAGGATCTTGTGGGCCAGAGTTGGTTGAAGTGTCGGCAGGATTTCTCTGCTATCTGCTGATCTTGTGCCTGATGACCTCTGGGAACGTAAGGATGCGTTGCTCCCGGTTCATGCGCCGCGACGGCAGCGATACCCAGGGAGGCAGCCAGCCGTCCTGCCCTGCCAGGCGTCGTTTACGTGAGTCTGCGGTAGCCGGTCAGCCAAGACATGGTGCGTTCGATGACCCAGCGTCGGCGTCCGGGTCGTTCGCTGGACTCGATGCCCTTGCGGGCGATACGGACCCCGATGTGCTTGCCCCACAACCATTTCCGCAGGTGGGGGACGTCGTACGCTTTGTCGGCATGGAGACGCTGAGGCTTGGACCGGGCTGCGTGGGATTCGTGTCCCATGTGGAAATGGGACAGCATCGGCTTCAGCCCAAGGCTGTCGTGGGTGTTGGCCGCGGAGAGTCCGACGCGTAAGGGCACTCCGTTCGCGTCCGACAGGACATGCATTGTGGAACCGTGCTTACCCCGGTCCACGGGGCCCGGACCTGCAAGTTCGCCCCCTTTTTCGCGCGAACATGAGCCGAGTCCAGGACTGCTCGGGACAGGTCGACCAGGCCCTGCTCGCCGAGGAGTTGCAGAACCCTCTGATGCAGCCGGCCCCAGACCCCGGCACGGGACCAGATGACGAAGCGGCGGTGCACGGTCGACTTCGACGCTCCGAAGCACGGCGGCAGCGATCGCCAGACGCAGCAGCTGACCAGCACATAGATGATCGCGGCGAAGACCGCCTCATCGTCGATGTTCGCCACCCTGCCGCCCTGCGGCCGCACACGCGCCGCGGGCAACAACGGCCGCGCTATCTCCCATAACCCAGCCGGCACAATCCAGTCCCGACGAGCCCTGTCCATAGAAACGATCTACCTCAACCGGCCATGTAGGAGGCGGCCTTACCCGTGAAGCCGGTCGGGCGCAGTGAAGTGACGGCCGAGGCGAGTTTGTCGAAGCGGGTCGCGATCGCGCGGAACTGCTTGAGGCGGTTGAAGCAGCGTTCGACCACGTTACGGTTCTGGTAGAGCTCGCGGTCGAAGGTCGGCGGTCCGCCGCCGGCCTCGCCTCGCCGCCGACGGTTGGCCTTTTGGCCGACCTACTCGGGGATCACGGTCTGAATGCCCGCGCTTGCGCAGGCCCTGGCGGATCGTCTGGGACGAGTACGCCTAATGGGAAGTGAAGGCCCAGTGGCAGCTGACCTTCAAGGGCGCGAGTCGAGCCATTGAGTGTGCCCGGGCCTGAGAGCGCTGTTGACAAGACGAGGCTGCCTCGCGCGCAGCAAGTCTGGGCATGGGTGCTCGGGCCTTGTCTCCTGATGTTGAACACTCGAGACACTGGATCCTGAGGGTCTAAGAACGGACATCTCGTGGTCATGAAGAACTGCCCGCCGGGGTTCAAGGCGGACGCGGTCGCGCTGTACGAGTCGCGGCCCGGTGCGACGATCAGGTCGGTCGCCGCCGATCTGGGGATCAATGCGGAGACCCTGCGGAACTGGGTGAGGGCAGCCGGCGTGAGTCGCCCTCGGGGACGCCGGACGCAGGAACCGGCCGAGCCGTCGGCCCCGCTGGAGGCGGAGAACGCGGCTCTGCGGAAGAAGGTCCGCGAGCTGGAGGAGGAACGCAAGATCCTGCGGAAGGCGGCGAAGTATTTCGCCGGGGAGACGCGCTGGTGAATCGCTTCCAGTGTGTCGCCGACCTCCAGCGCCGGTACGGCGTGAAGCGGCTGTGCAGCATCCTCGGCATCGCCCGCTCGAGCTTCTATTACTGGCGCCGGACGGCTGTGGCCCGGGCCGCCCGGCAGCGGCCGACGCACAGCTCGCCATCCGGATACGGGCGGTGCACCAGGAATCGGAAGCTCCTACGGAGCCCGGAGAATCACCGCCGGGCCCCGCGAGACGAACGGTGAGGCGGTCAATCACAAGCGGGTCGCCAGGCTCATGCGGGCGTCCGGGATCGAAGGATTCCGGTTGCACCGCCGGCACCGCACCACCGTCCCCGACCCGGCCGCGGCCAAGGCTCCGGACCTGATCGGCCGCGACTTCACCGCGGGCAAGCCGAACATGAAGTACGTCGGCGACATCACCTACCTGCCCGTCGAGGGCGGGAAGTTCTGCTGCCTGACGACCGTCACCGACCCCGCCTCGCGCCGTCTGGCCGGCTGGGCGACCGCCGACCACATGCGCACGGATCTCGTGACCGACGCGCTGGCGGCAGCGATCCGCACCCGCGGCAGCCTCGCCGGATCGATCACGCACACCGACCACGGAGCCCAGTACACGAGCAGGGCCTTCGCCCAAGCCTGCAGGTCAGCAGGGGCCCGACAGAGCATGAGCGCGGTCAGGTCTAGCGCGGACAACGCACTCGCCAAGTCCTTCAACACGACCTTCAAACGCGAGACCCTGCAAGGACAAAAGAACTGGCCAACCGAGCGCGAGGCCCACCTCGACGCCTTCAGACGGTTCCACCGCTACAAACCCGACGCCGACACTCCCGCCTCGGACAACGATCACCGATCGCCTTCGAAAACACCTTCCACCCCACACCAACTACGCTGACACACGCCGCATAACCCGTGTTCAGGATCCGACGTCAAAGCCCTCAAACATCCGCGACAGACGGCCGTACCCCTGGCCCGCAATCAGCCGAACTGACTCACCGAACCTCCCCGCAACACATTGAGCGTCAGGTCAAACGTAGCTCGGAACGCCGCGCCTCGCCGTGCTGGGCCAGGCCGCTCACCTGCGAAAAACCCGTTGTGACAGAGATCGGACGGCAAGGCATCATCGGCAACCGCCCTGAAAGCCCACACAGGAGGTGGCGAGCTGGGCGCGATCATGGGACAGTTAGGGAGTACAGCTAGAACGTGTGTAACGTCCGCACCTCACTATGTGAGCACTTGACCCTCCTGGGGGCCATCGACATGCCTGTAATTTCCCGCGGCTTCCACGGTAGGCGCTCGGAGTCCGAGCACAAGCTGCCGCCAGGCCAATACGAGACCCACGACTTCCCAGTCCTATCAGCAGGGCCGACCCCAAGGGTTCCTGTCGATACCTGGCGTTTCAAGGTGAGGACTGAAAGCGGCACTCTCCACGAGTGGAGTTGGGCAGACTTCTTGGCGCTGCCGACTGAAAAGCCGCGGGTCGACCTACATTGCGTCACCAAATGGTCCAAGTTCGACACGCGATGGACCGGGGTCTCACTTGACCTGCTACTCGCGGACGTGGAGACGTCCGCCGAGTACGCGCTCGTCCACTCGTATGGCGGCTACACAACCAATCTCCCCCTTGAGGACCTCCTCGACGGGAAAGCATGGATCGTCCACCAGTTCGAGGGCGAGGAGCTGGACCCGGAGCACGGAGGCCCGGCGCGCCTACTCGTCCCGCATCTCTACCTCTGGAAGTCAGCGAAGTGGGTTCGCGGAATCGACATGCTCGTCGACGATG